>JBBIHV010000078.1:13620-17092 GCA_037446835.1 Sunxiuqinia sp.
GCCAGATAATCGTATCCGTGTTGATTGAGCAACCCGTTAAACCACTCGTAGCGCAGGTCGCGTGCGGCCATTTCAATTGAAATACCTTCCTGTAAAGCAAATTCTTCAGTACTGAAATGTTTCACATAAAAAGCCAGATTGTGCTGATCGCAGTAATCGGTCACAAATTGTTCATCGGCATCCGATTCGGGCCCCCGCAACCCAAAATTACAATGAGCCACAGCCACCGAAAAGCCCGCATTGGCAAACAAGTGCAACATCAGCATCGAATCGGCGCCGCCACTCACCGCCAGCAAGATGCGCTGCGATGAGTAAAACAGATTCTCGTTGTGAATGTATTTCAGAAATTGTTCGACCATCAGGAAGTTTCAAGTTAAAGCCCCCACCAGACCTCCCCCAAAAAGGGGAGGCTTTAAAAGCTGTTCTTATATATTTTGTTTGTTAATTGTCTAATTCTTTAATTTTCCGTGAAACACTTTTCTCCCCTCCCACGGAGGGGGTTGGGGGGAGGCTGCCTGCTTACTTTTTCGCCACCAGTTCTGCAATGCGCACAATCACCTCAACGGCCTTTTGCATCGACTGCACCGGAACAAATTCGTACGGGCCGTGAAAATTATGCCCTCCGGCGAAAATATTTGGACAAGGCAGCCCTTTCCACGAAAGTTGGGCACCGTCGGTCCCGCCGCGAATGGCCTTAATTTTGGGTGTCACGCCAACATCCTTCATTGCTTGTTCAGCCAGGTCAACAATGTATTTTACCGGTTCAACCTTCTGTTTCATGTTGTAATACTGATCTTTAATCTCCAGATTCACGGTTCCCTGTCCGTACTGAAGGTTCACCAGGCTACAGATTTCTTTCAGCAAATTTTTCTTGACCTCAAACTTTTGCAAATCGTGATCGCGGATAATGTATTCAAGTTTGGTGGTGGAAATGTCACCTTCAAACGAAGTGAGATGAAAAAAACCTTCATATCCTTCGGTATGTTCCGGACGCTGATCGGGAGGTAACGCATTGATTATCTGACTAGCAACCAGAATGGAGTTAATCATGGTATTTTTGGCCGATCCCGGATGGACACTTCGACCTTTTACCAGGATTTTGGCCCCGGCAGCATTGAAGTTTTCGTATTCGAGTTCACCGATTTCTCCGCCATCGAGTGTATAGGCAAAATCAGCCCCAAATTTTTCAACCTTGAAATATTTTGTTCCCTGCCCAACTTCTTCATCCGGAGTGAAGCAAATCCTGATTTTACCATGTTTTATTTCAGGATGACGGACCAGAAAATCCATCGCTGAAACGATTTCCGCTACACCGGCTTTATCGTCGGCTCCCAGCAAAGTGGTTCCATCGGTGGTAATTAAATCCTGACCAACATATTTCAGGAGTCCGGGAAAATCCGCCGGACTTAAAACCATATTCAAAGCATCATTCAGAATTAATTCCTGCCCCTGATAATTTTTAACCAGCTGTGGATTAACATTTTCACCCGAATAATCGGGACTGGTATCCACATGCGAAATAAAGCCGGCAACCGGAACGGCATGATCCAGATTTGAGGGCAGGGTCGCCGTTACGTAACCGTATTCGTCGAGCTCAACTTCCATCAAACCGATTTCGCGCAACTCGGTGGCCAGCATTTCAGCCAAAACAAGCTGACGAGCAGTACTCGGAAATGATTCACTGTTGTGGTCCGAGGTTGTGTAAACCTTTGCGTACCGTAAAAAACGGTCAATCACATTTTCCATCTTTCAAAATTAAATATCGTCTGAATTAAATTTAAATCCCAATCGCTTTCCGGTCTGTATTCTGGAATGGTTAATTTCGGCCTGCATCTGCTCAACCGTGGCAATTTTCACCTGATCGTAAGGCGGAACCAGCAAGTCAAAATCAATGGCATATTTAACCGATGTATCGATAATTTCTTTCAGGTATTCCTTGGTCAGTTCATCGTTTCCGAAATCTTTGACCAACTCGCTCGATTGTCGTTTGCCTTCAACAAAAAAATGGTTTTCGCGGTTCACAAAAATGCGGGCAATCAAATATCCCAGATCTTCAACGCGGTTGTATTTAAACGAATCGGCCAAAAAATTGTAGATATTGAACACGCCGCAATACGAATTCATCGGGTTGGCTTTGATGTAATCGAGTTTCCAGATCGGGTGCTCGCGGTTGAACACGAACACGTTCGAGTGCATGCTAAAAATAAGCACATCGCCCCCGATCCTGAATTCAGCCTCAAAAAGTCCCTTTTCCTGAAATGCAGGCAGCACGTTATCATCCACCTTGTCCTTTAACATTTCATGATACTCTTCGGCCAATTCTTTTAAAACTTCTTTCAGCATTCCAAACGACTTTACCGTATTCCGGTACACTTCCTGTTTCAGGTTTGTTTTTACAATCAAACCATCCAATTCGTTGACATCTTTATTCTCGGCATTCATAATCCTGGTTTAATTTATTTCTTTATAAAAATAAGAAAAGCAGCCAACTTTGACTGCTTTTCAAGGTTATGTTTTTGATCTTTTAGTATGCAAGCGCGAATAAAACCCTTCCGTTTGAAGGTTTTCCGGTATAAATACATTTTCCTTCTTCCGGAACCTGATCAAAAGGAATGCACCGGATGGTCGCCTTGGTTTCGTCCTTTATTATTTGTTCGGTTTCCGGAGTTCCATCCCAGTGTGCCGCAATGAATCCGCCCTTATTTTTAAGCACTTCCTTAAATTCTTCGTAGGTCTCAACGGGTGTAATCATTTCGTTCCGGAATTTCAGGGCTTTGTTGTAAATATTTTCCTGAATATCCTGAAGCAACTGCTGAACATACCGTTCGATATTTTCCATCGGCACCACCTTTTTTTCGAGTGTATCGCGACGGGCCACCTCGGCAGTTCCGTTTTCAAGATCGCGCGGACCGATTGCGATGCGCACCGGAACGCCTTTCAGTTCGTATTCAGCAAACTTCCAGCCTGGTTTTTTGGTGTCGTTATTGTCAAATTTCACCGAAATACCGAGCGCTTTCAGTTTTGAAACAATCTCATTCACCTTTTCTGAGATGACATCCAGTTGTTCCATTTGTTTGTAAATCGGTACAATTACTACCTGAAATGGAGCCAGTTTTGGAGGAAGCACCAATCCGTTATCGTCGGAATGAGCCATAATTAAAGCGCCCATCAGGCGGGTTGAAACCCCCCATGAAGTTGCCCAAACAAAATCCTCGTTGCCTTCTTTGGTTGCAAAACGAACATCGAAGGCTTTGGCAAAATTCTGTCCCAGGAAGTGAGAAGTTCCCGACTGCAAAGCTTTTCCGTCCTGCATCATGGCTTCAATGGTAAAAGTTTCCAAAGCGCCGGCAAAGCGTTCGTTGGCCGATTTTGCTCCTTTAATTACAGGAAGCGCCATAAATTGTTCAGCGAAAGTGGCATAAACATTCACCATCCGTTCAGCTTCTTCCATGGCTTCCTGACTGGTTGCATG
>JBBIHV010000079.1:0-17087 GCA_037446835.1 Sunxiuqinia sp.
AATGAACTCAAACCTTTTTGAAAAAAATGTCCAATTTATCGGGGACTAGGACACCAAAGACAAAGAAAAGCCAAATCTGATCTTAAATTCGTTTAATTGGGCTAGGTTTTATTTTCTTCCAAATTCATAACCAACTGTTAACCCGAATACCCTGTTTTTAATTCTATAGCCATTATCCGTAGTGGCTGAAATGTTAGCTAATCCTAAATATAGTACAAACTGAATTGAATAGAGCTAATCTCAGTTCCAACAGATGCTATCATTCCAAAATCCAGGCGCTTGAAAGTATCACCACTATTTGTGCCCCACTTCCCAGGTTTTGATTTGAAATCTTTACTATAAGTAGTTTCATTATCTTTTACCAGCAAGTTTGATAAATTCAACCCGCCTTTAACGACAAAACTGATTTTCTCTCTTTTTTTCTCTTTCTCTTTTGAATTACTCTGAGCAAATGTTACTGTCACAACTAATGCAAAGAAGATTAATGCTAAATATCTTTTCATTTTACATTTTACATTTGTATTATTTTGCGTTGATAGAATATTTTGAGCCGCTTTTGTCGGTCAGCCGGAAAGAAAAGATAAGTTTTGAGAAGTTTTACGCCTTCGATTCGACCACGATAACGCTGTTTTCGGACGTGATGAAAGGGGTTGGCCGTAATCCGAAAGGCGATGGCAAGAAAAAAGGGGGCTTGAAGGTACACATGCTGACCGATGTACATGCTGATACGGCAGTATTTGCCAAGATTAGCGAGGCAAAAATGCACGACAAGAAGTTTTTACAGCATTTGAACCCGTCAAAAGGCAGTATGTTGGTTTTCGACAAAGCCTACAACTATTACAGGCAGTTTGCAGAGTGGACAAATGAAGAGGTCTATTTTGTGTGCCGGATGAAAGATAACGCGAAGGCCGAAGTCCAGGAAACCCTTTTTGAAAAATCGCTTGGCAAAGATGAACATGGTGTGTTCCGGATTGATCATATTCACCTGAAATACAAAAAGGAGAAACAGGAAAAGACCCTCTGCCTCCGGTTGGTTTATTATCGGGACGAACAGGGCCGGAAATACAAGTTTATCAACAACAACTGGGACATAACGGCGGAAGAAGTCGCCTTGAGTTACAAGTATCGATGGACAATAGAAACGACGTTCAAAAAATTAAAACAGAATTTTCAATTGCATTTTTTCTATTCGGACACGGAGAATGGCATAAAAACGCAGGTCTGGTGCACGCTCATTGCCCATTTGTTGCTCAATGTGATCAGGGCATTGTCTAAAAGCAAGAAAGCATTTTCAACCGTAGCGCCACTAATACGGATACACCTGATCAGCCATTTAGACCTGATGTGGGTAGTAACCGAGGGAAGGCGTGCATACACCAAGCGCAGCAGAAGCTGCAACAAGAATCCCGTAACGGTGCAGATGTCCCTCTTTTGAAATGGGGGTAGGTTTTTTTTTACAGAAAAACCTATTCGTAAAAAATTGAATATGAGTGACATAAAAATAAAATCGATAAGTATTGAGTTTTTGTCGGTTGATAGTGATAAACAATATGCTTTCTGTCACTATAATTCTTTCCAGTAATGATTAATATCATGTTTCGATAAGAACGCACTTTTGGCTGAGAATTCTTGTAAGATAGATGACAAATGAACTTTCAGAAAATTATAACGATAACCAGGGTGAAATTTTGAGTTGTACTGAATTGCAGATTGTACTTTCGTTTAGTAGGTTCAAGGATTCATTGGAAATTTACAAAAAACAACGGCAAGATTGAAGCAGCTTTCAATGTGTCAAAATCGAGTGAGTTCAATTAAAAAATACTCAATTGATTGCGGTTGAGAGCAATGAGAAATTGTTCGCATTGTGGTTTTTGCCTCCCTTAGGACCATTTAGACGACAATTTAAGCAGATACATCAACTCAAGGGCACCAAAGCAATATTGATTACCTATCTCTAATTTGGAAGATTGCTAAAGTTGATGTTGAGTCAATTATTATTCGAGAAAATTTTTAATAAATTAATTCGTTTTTGATTTAATCCTGCCTCCCATATCGGCGTTTCTTCTTCCGTCTCTTTTTCTGAAAGCGGTTATAATCGTCCCAAGCGCCTGCCGACTCAGGAATCAACCAATCAAAAATATTGGTCAGTGTATTCCTGATATCGGAAGGTATTGATTTCTCAATTTGAACGCTACTAATTATTTGCGCGGGTTCCTGTTGCTTGATCTTGGGTTCCGACTGCTGGGTGAACCATTCATTAAACGCATTTGCCGAAAACTCTTTTCCAAACCGGGAACCGTTAAAGACAGATTGACAGTTGTGATCGATAAGTTCTGAAAACTCAACCTAAATCGACAAAGAAATATAAATCAGGAGTAATATCCAATTGTTTAAAAATCAGTTTATGATCAGATCAATTGTAGCCGCTAGACTGTTCAGGCATCCCGCCGTTTCTGACTTCAAATATCAAATTAATTGTTAGCAGCAATCACATTCTTTCCCATTTGCTTTTTCAAAAGCCTCTTTCCCTTCGGTTACCGAAAAGTAGATTAGCCCTGCAGCCCCAATCACATCAGCATTAACAAACCCGGTTAGTTCGTAAATAAGGCTTGAGACAAGCAATATAACTGACATGTAAACACATACCCTGGTGCAATTACTGTCGGATAGGATGGGTTCTGAATTTAGTTGTTTGCCTACTTTCTCCTTGGCATTCATTAACCAAACCATTACTGCAATGGAGACTAGTGAAATAACTACTCCCCAGATAGTCGTTTCTGGCTTTTGATGGTTGATCAGGTTGAAAATTATACCTGCCAACAAACCAACCGACAAGAGGTAGAATGCTGTTCCGGTAATTTTGAGGGCTTTAATTTCGAAGTCGCTTTTGGGACTGTCGGGGTTCTGACGGATACGCAAAATCATAACCGCAATGCCAATGCCCGACATGACTTCAATAAAACTATCGACACCAAATCCAAACAGGGTGAGCGTTTCGTCGGAATAGCCCAGAAACATAGAGAAAGTACCTTCAAAAATATTGTAGAAAATGGTAAACAGGCTTAATAAGTAAGCCTGTTTGTAAAGCTTCTGTTGTTTTAATTCCATGTGTATATTTGTTGGGTAGTGAGATTCCATCTTTTTAAAAACAGATGGAATCCGTTGTTTTTTCATCAACAAGCCATTTTCCGGACGTTTTTCTTGGCCGACTGCAGGTTGTATGCTCCCTTTACAACAACCTTCGCGCTTGTAATGTTGAACCCTTCAGGCAAAACAACTTGAGTCTATACACAATCGGTGGTAATCCCTTCCTGATGCTGGTGGTTTCCAGGGGTATTTTGTGTAATTTATTTTCTATCCCTCATTTTACATCCATTTGGATCATAAATAGTTACAGTTTCAATTCTTTTCCTTTCGGTTGTTCTTTGAAAAAATTATGCTGATATTCCTCCATTTCCTGCATTTGTTGCTGAAGTATTTTCATCATGTCGTTCATCGTTTTTGGAGGCGAAATTCGCGACTTTCCATGGGGAAGTTTTGACAAAACACTGTCGTTTTTATTTTCATTGAACGGATTGATGAAATCCTTGAAATCCTTCAGGTTCATGGCCAGGGAATCGTTTTTGGAACCAACGCCGGGGAACCCTTCGCGGAGCCCGAATTTTTTCATCAAAACCGAATCCTGTTTTCCGGAGAATGAATGCGAAAAAAATTGTTCAAAACCATCAGGAAACGAATTTCCGAAGTAAGAACTATCTGACTGATTATCAAAATGCTCGCTGAAAAAATTTTCTAAATCTTTGGGCGAAATTGATTTTGTAAGGGTGGTATCGCCCGAAGAGCTATAGGTATAAGTTGAATCGAACCTGATCAGATTGCCTTTTTCGTCGTATTCGCGTTTGACTGTTGACTTTTCATTCGGTTTGTTTGGCTTCTGATTGGATTTTTGTGCACTCGAAATGGTTATCAGGCACAAACTCATCATTAAAAATATGAAACCAGTTTTCATAACTTTTTTAATTTAAATTCTCTTCAAAATTAAACGTAAACAGAGAAAATTGGAATATAAAAAATCTTAAAACACATTAAATTATTTTAATCAACCACAAACTGCCAAAGCCATTTAAAAGGCTTATTTTTTCAGAAATTCAATTATCTTTATTTTTTTCTAAGAACCATCGGATGGAAGACCTTAAGTTTCGGAAACTTACCGACCAGAAAGGCTGGGTTGTTTCACTGGAATTGGCAGGAGCCCTGATTCTGCCAAACGCGCAACAGCTTAAAAAAGAGCTTATTGCAATTTCATCTTCATTGAATAGTACGGTCAAGATAACGATTTCTGAACCCGAAGAAATTGATCTTTCGTGCATCCAGCTCATAAAAGCATTTATCAATCAGATGGATAAATTGAAAATTGAATACCAAATTGAGTGGTTGATTGATGAAGAACAACGCTTGCTTTTAGAACATGTTGGAATGAGTGACGAATTATTTTTGAAAATAAATTATGTCTAAGAAAATTTTGATCGTTGACGATTCGGAAAGTATCCGCGAAGTTCTGGCTTTCAGCTTACAGAACGCCGGATATGAGGTGCTTCAGGCTTGTGACGGGATAGATGCGTTGAAGTTTTTTCAAGGGCAGCCCATTGATTTACTCCTGACCGATTATCACATGCCAAACATGAATGGATTGGAATTAATCGGGAATGTCAGAAAGATTGATGAATACCGGTTTGTCCCCATCCTGGTATTAACTACCGAAAATCAGACAAACATCATCCAGGATGCAAAAAATGCAGGCGCAACAGGCTGGTTACTAAAGCCTTTCAGTTCTGAAAAACTTTTGCAGACTTTACGTAAAGTAATCAGATGATGAAACAGACATGCAGCAGCTTTTTAACACACAGATAATCAATTTATTAACACCGATATTTTCGAATGAATTCATTCGTCGAGAAATTCAAAGAAGAAGTCAGGGAGTATTGTGAACGGCTAGAATCCGGTTTGCTCATCCTGGAAAACGATCCTGAAAATCATCAGGTGATTGATGAAATATTCCGGATCATGCATTCAATGAAAGGGAGCGGTGGCATGTTTGGGTTCGATCTGGTCAGCTATGTTACCCACGACCTGGAATCGTTGTACGACCAATTCCGCACAGGGAAACGGAAAATTGATCCTGATGTCATCAGTTTTACGTTACAGGCAATTGATGGAATCCAAAACCTGATGGTACTGGAACCAACCGAAGAACATTTGTTGCTGGCTGAAAAAATGAAATCAGAAACGCAACAACAACTGGCGAGGCAGACTGGCGGAGAAGTTCACCTCCAAAATGATACCTGTTTGGGTTGCGAAACCAGCGAAAAACCGGTTGCAGGCCAGAACACCTACTTTATTTCGTTTATCCCAGACCCCACCATTCTCAAAAATGGTACAAACCCGCTCTATCTGGTTGATGAACTAAATGCGCTGGGCGAATGCAACACCCAGGTTTCTTTCGACCAGTTGCCTGATTTAGAAAATACTGAGCCTGATAATTGTTATGTTTCATGGAACCTTTTTATTTCTACCGAAGAAACAGTGGATACACTGAATGACGTTTTTATCTTCGTGGCCGAACATGCTGAAATTTTGATTGAAAAGATCAGTTCAGGAAACATCCTGCACGATGACCAGTTGCTGTCAGATTTTTTAAACGCGAAACTGAATAAGGAATATTGGAACCTCGCCGATTACAATATCCCGGAACAGGAGAAAGAACCCGTTATCCAGGATTCAGAACCCGAAACAACGCCCTTGGCTGAGCCAAAAACATCGGCTGAACCTCCTGGGAATTCACCTTTTGCTGCTTCGGCGGTCGATTCAGTTCGTGTAAATTCACAAAAAATTGATCAATACATGAACCTGGTGAGCGAGCTGATTACAGCCCAATCGCGGCTGGAAGAAGTTTCGTCGAAAATTAAACATTCTGAACTGGTGGCGATTACTGAGTCGTTTGCAAAATTATCGAGGCAACTTCGTGAGAATGCTTTCGATATGAGCCTGGTACCACTTCAAAATTTGGCGGTCAGGTTCAACCGGCTGATCCACGATTTGTCGAAAACGCTCGACAAGGAAGTCGTTTTGGTTACCGAAGGGTTAGAAACAGAATTGGATAAGAATATCATTGAAAAACTGGTTGAACCGCTTTTACACATTATCCGGAATTCACTCGACCATGGCATTGAAAGCAGGGAAGAGCGCTTGGCCAGAATGAAAAACCCGGTTGGGAAAATTTCAATAAAAGCCTCAACTGTTGGTAGTTATGTTCAGATTGACATTGAAGATGATGGCGCCGGACTTGATGTTAACCGGATTCAGGAAAAGGCAAAAGCCAGTGGTATCCTGAAAAGCCAGTCGAACCTTTCGGATGAAGATTTGATCCAACTGATTTTTGAGCCCGGTTTTTCAACCGCCACACAGGTTACCGATGTGTCGGGCAGGGGAGTGGGGATGGATGTGGTCAGGCGGAGGGTACACGAAATGCGGGGATCTATCGAATTGACCTCTGAAAAAAATTTATTTACACGGATTACCATCAAACTGCCTCTTTCACTGTCGATTATCGACGGATTGCTGATCACCGTAGGTCCAAGTTATTATGTGATCCCTTCTTCGGTTGTCCGGAAAATCTATTCCATTAATCCCGCCATGCTCAAAAAAGAATTCAGGCAGGTAATCGAATTTGGCGACTCGCAATTTCCGTACCTGAACCTGCACACCGAGTTTGAAGGTGAGGATAACCTTCCTGAAGAACAATTTGTGGTAGTGGTTTCCTTTTTTAACCAGTTGTTTGGGCTGGTTGTTGATGAAGTAGTTCGCGAGTATCAGGCTGTTATTAAACCACTTGGCAAATTACTAAAGGGCAAGGACGTTTTTTCAGGAGCCAGCATCCTGGGAACGGGCCAACTGGCTTTGGTTATTGATACGAACAAAATGATAAAAAAATATTCGTAAAATATGGATGCAGAAATCATTGAAGGACTAAACACCTACCTCACTTTCAGGTTGGGGAGCGAGCTTTTTGCCGTGAATATTGGCCAGGTTACCAAAATTTTGGAACTGACCGAAATCACAAGGGTTCCAAATTCGCCACGCTATTTCAAAGGGATCATCAATGTATTCGGAAATGTGCTGCCTGTTTTTGACGGACGTTTGAAATTTGGCATTCAGGGAAAAGAAACATCCCGGAACAATTGCATCCTGATTTTAGTTTTTGAACTTGAAAACCAGATTGTTAGCGCCGGAATTATTGTCGATTCGGTTGAGAAAGTGGTTTTGTTTGAACC
The DNA here is from genome assembly GCA_037446835.1 of Sunxiuqinia sp. GTDB lineage: Bacteria > Bacteroidota > Bacteroidia > Bacteroidales > Prolixibacteraceae > Aquipluma. The sequence goes on from JBBIHV010000079.1 coordinate 7,332, forward strand.
AACCCAGATTAAACCCGCGCCGACCGTCGGCAAAGGTTTTAATGCTGAATTCATTCATGGGATCGTAACTTTGGATAATGAATTTCTGATTATCCTGAATATTGTAAAGATATTTTCGGAAGAAGAAATTAAATTGATCAATTCGGTAGAATAACATAAAAATTACATACTATGAGATTTGTTGACTTAAAAATCCGGACCAAACTATTAGGCGCATTTGGTGTGTTGATACTCATCAGCTTAATCCTGGCAGTAACCTCTGTTGGGACCTTGTTATTCCTGAAAAGGGACATCCATTCGTTTACCAAAGAATATGTGCCGCAATTGGTGTTGTCGAACAGGTTAAGTTCTGAAACACAAATGGTTGCCTTTTATATGGAAGGTTACTACCTGACAGGAAAATTGGAATATTTTAATTCGGCAAGAATTCAGCTCGATTCGTTAAAGCACATCCTGTCAGAAGGCGAGGAGTTGCTGGGACAGTCGTCAAATCTCAGCCAATTAGAAGAAAACCTGAGCGAGGCACGTATCCAAATACCCAAATATGAGCAGATTATCATGTTAGCCTTTAAAACAAATCAGGATGTTTCGATCCAGAAAGAACGGATAACACATATTACTGAAGCAGTGGGCGGAAATGGCCGTCGATTGCTACGATCGCTGGGGCAGAAAAGCAAAGCCATGTCAAGTGTGATTGATTCGACGGAAAGAGTTAAAAACCTGATTTTTGAAGCTTTGTCGATGGGCGATAATTCAAAATTAATTAAGGTGACACACATTCTTGAAACAATAAATTTGCAGCTTAAATCGATGAAGCCGGGTATCCGGGGCAAAGAAGAACTCAATTTATTTCATCAGGTCGAAAAAGACATGGCCGATTTTAATACTTCCGTTTCAGAATTGCTGGCAATTGGCGGAAAGCTTCAGGAATACCGGAAGTCTGATCAGGAAATATCCGGAAAACTGGTTCAAAATTCAAAAAACCTGAATCGTTCGGTGGTCAGTTTCACCACTAAGGTAGCCGATGGGTTCGACAGTTCAATCCGTTCATCTATCTTCAGCTTTCTGCTTTTGGTGCTTGTTTCAATGGGCTTGGCAATCTTAATTGTAATTTATATTTCACGGCTTATTACCCAGCCGCTTTTTAAAGGGATTGGTTTTACCCAGAAACTGGCAAGTGGCGATTTAACAGCTGAAATTGACATTGACCAAAACGATGAACTTGGCATACTTGCTCAAAACCTTCAGGGAATGAATGATCGGATTCGTGAGATAATTTCTTATGTTGCAAGTACATCCGATAATTTAGCTTCAGCAAGCCTTGAATTAAGTTCTACTTCACAGTTGGTTTCCCAGGGGGCTTCCGAACAGGCATCTTCATCCGAAGAAGTGTCGGCGGCCATCGAGGAAATGTCGGCCAATTTTCAGCAAAACATGGAAAATGCCAAGCAAACCGAAGTCATTGCCAGAAAAGCTGAAAAAGATATTTTTCAGGGCAGCGTGAAAGTGATTGAAACCGTTGACGCGATGCGTGAGATCGCAAATAAAACATCTATCATTGGCGACATTGCTTTTCAGACCAACATCCTGGCATTGAATGCTGCCGTAGAAGCGGCACGGGCAGGCGAACACGGACGCGGTTTTGGCGTAGTTGCTGCCGAAGTTGGCAAGTTGGCCGAACGAAGTAAATTAGCTGCCGCCGAAATTGATCAGCTTACCAAACGAAGCATGATGAGCGCCGAAGAAGCCGGTAAGCTGATGAAGGAAATAGTGCCCGACATTCAAAAAACTTCGCGCCTGATCCAGGAAATCTCGGCAGCAAATATTGAACAAAGTGAAGGGGCTGTTCAGATAAATTCTGCTATCCAGCAATTGAACATGGTAACCCAGCAAAATGCGGCTTCTTCCGAAGAACTGTCAACAAACTCGGTGGAATTATCGGCTCAAGCCGAACAACTCCGTGAAATAATTTCATTCTTCAAATTGAACAAGGAGACGCACATGAGGAAAACAGCCCAACCGGTAATTAATACCGAAATCGCTGCTGACCCACAGGCCAAATCACAAAAGCGCGGGGTGGTAATCAATCTGGATCTGCCAGATTCGTCGGATGAAGGTTTTGAACGGTTTTAAACTTCTGATTTTCAATACAAAATGTTGTACAGATGGAACTTGTAAAAATTTCAGACGATTTATTTCTCCGGCTTGGACACCTGATTACCGAGAGGTACGGGATCAAAATGCCTGCCCAGAAGAAAATCATGTTTCAAGCCCGGCTGCAAAAACGTTTACGCGAATTGAACCTTGACTCGTTTGATGAATATGCTAAAAAATTGCTTGACAGTGACGGTGAATCGCCTGAATTTGAAATACTTGCCGATTACATTTCGACAAATAAAACCGATTTTTTTCGCGAAAAGGAACATTTTAATTTTATTTCAAGCGATGTGCTTCCGGCTCTTTTGGCTGTACAACCCGAATTTCGCCTGCCTCAGTTGAAATTTTGGAGTGCAGGCTGTTCGGGCGGACAGGAGGCGTATTCACTTGCAATCAGCATCGAAGAATTCAGGAGGCAACATGCGGTTCAATTTGATTATTCGATCTTGGCAACCGATATTTCAGGAAAAATGCTTCGGACAGCCAAACAGGCCATCTATTCGGATAAGCAGGTTGCCGACATCACCCTGGACATCAAACACCACTATTTCCTGAAAAGTAAAAACACTGAAGATCAGCAGGTAAAAGTTGTCAGAGAAATCAGGGACCAGATAAAAGTCGGTTATTTAAACCTGATGGATTCCTCATATGCCATTGATTATCAATTCGATGTTGTGTTTTTGAGAAACACGCTGATTTATTTCGAAACTCACACCCAGCGTTCGGTATTGCAAAAAGTTCTGGAGACCCTCAAACCTGGTGGTTTTTTGTTTATCGGCCATGCCGAATCGCTCATAAACATGGACCTGCCAATACAGCCCGTTGCCCCAAGTGTTTATATTAAATCGGGAAGTCAATACCCGAAAACATTAAATCGTAGAGCTTTATAAAATGATTAGTCATGGAAAATCGAAGAAATAAATTGTTGACTGAAGTGGAAAATTTTAGAGAAGAACTTTCACGCCTGAAGGAAGAAAACGCAGAACTGAGCCGCAATTTATTTGAAGTAAACTGTAAACTTCGTGATTCAGAGCGGCTTAAAGGCCATTTCATCAGCAACATAACCAACGAAATAATAAATCCGTTTGCAAGCATCCTGGCCTTGGCCGAAAATATAAAAAAACTGGAAGAAGGTCAGCTTTTGCAGGCCCACCGGATGGCAGAACTGATTTTTGAAGAGGCATTCCACCTCGATTTTCAACTAAAAAATATTTTTTCGGCGGCCATGCTCGAGGCCGGGATCGAAGAAATTAAGCCTGCCAGAATTTATCCCGATGTATTTTGCAATCATCTTCTGGATTATTTTCAGTCTCAACTGATCAAAAAATCGATCCGCCTTCAGGTCGGTCAAACCAACGAATTTGCTAACGGCAAGCCTTTTATCACCGATCATAAAAAACTTGATTTGATCATTAAAAACCTGATCAGCAATTCGATCAAGTTCAGTCCCGATGGTTCGGTCGTTGAACTCAATTTTATCCAAAAAAATGATCGACTCCTCATTGAAGTATCCGATCAGGGAAAAGGCATAAACCCGGACGACCGGAAGGTTATTTTTGACCGGTTCAAGCAGCTCGACGAGAAAATCAATTCGATCAATACCGGTCATGGATTGGGGCTTTCTATCGTTCAGGCCTATACCGAAATGCTGGGGGGCGAGGTCAACCTGAATGATAATCAAGACAAAGGGGTGCGAATCACGATTTCGATACCCGAAATGCAGGAAACAATGGAATGGGACAACATGGAAGATTTTTTACTCGATTCTGAAGCCAGCTACTAATGAACAAGGAAAAGCAGATGTCCCATTTTTTGCATCCATCGACCCTGTACGTGGGGGCCGACCCACTTTGGGTAACCACCATTCTGGGATCGTGTGTGGCAGTTTGCTTTTTTGATAAAAAAAGGGTGATCGGTGGGATCAACCATTTTATGTTGCCATATTGGAATGGCGACGGCCTGGAGTCACCCAAATATGGGAATGTGGCAATTCAGCAATTGTTTCAGAAAATGCTCGATTTTGGGGCGAAAAAAGAAGATATTGTATGTAAAATATTTGGTGGGGCAGAAGTGCTGAACGAACAATACTCGGTATTTAATGTCGGGCAAAGGAATATTGAACTGGCCTACAAGGTTTTAGGCGATCTTGGAATTTCAGTAGTGAATTCTAGTACCGGTGGCAAAATGGGACGGAAAATCCATTTTAATACTGTCACCGGTGAGGTTTTGCAGAAATATTTAGTAAAAACCACAAAAAACGAAAACAAATGAACCGAAAAATAAAGGTATTGATTGTTGACGATTCGGTTTCAGTTCAGAAAACACTGACAGGGATTTTAAATCAGGATCATGAAATTGAGGTTATTGGTTGTGCATCAGATCCTTATGAAGCCGTTTCAAAAATAGCGCAGTCGCTTCCCGATGTAATTACACTTGATATTGAAATGCCCCGGATGGACGGGCTGACTTTCCTGGGAAAACTCATGAAACAGCATCCGATCCCGGTGGTTGTAATTTCGTCGGTTGCCGGTGAAAGTTCTGAAAAAGGGATGCAGGCATTAAAACTGGGTGCAAAGGAAATCATAACCAAGCCACGGCTGTCAAATCCGGAACAGCTTGAGGAATACCGCATCCGGATTACCGATGCCATCAAAGCTTCGGCCATGTCCGAAAAAATCCACATAAAATCTTCGGGCCTGCAGTCTTCCCTCAAAATACCTGTTATTCAGGAAGGTGAAAAAAATAGGGGACTGCCATTCAAACAAAATGCTGAAAAGGTTATCCTGATTGGGGCTTCCACCGGAGGCACAGAGGTTATTTCCACGATCTTGAAAAACATCCGGATCGATTTGCCCGGAATCTTGATCGTTCAGCACATGCCCGGCGAATTTACCGGATCGTTTGCCAGTCGGCTGAACAAAGAAAGCAAGCTGAACGTGAAGGAAGCTGAACAAAATGATATAGTTCTTCCCGGAAATGTTTATATTGCCAATGGTTTCAACCATTTGTCTTTGATCAGGGAAAACGGAAAGTATCGGTGCAAACTGGAGATGTCGCCACTGGTGAACCGCCACAGGCCTTCGGTTGATGTGTTGTTCCTTTCTGCAAGCCGGTTTCCGGGCAAAAATATAACAGCCATCCTGTTAACCGGAATGGGCACCGACGGGGCAAAAGGATTGCTTGAATTGTACGAAGCAGGGGCAATGACTTTGGCCCAGGACGAAAAGTCGTCGGCAGTTTACGGGATGCCACGTGAGGCCAACCGGCTGAATGCCGCCAAAATAACAGCTAATCCGGTTGAAATAATAAACTGGTTAAACTCAAGCTTTAGCAAACATGAATGAAAATATTGCCGTGTCAAAAATCCTGATCGTTGACGATGTTCAATTGAACCTGGACCTGATGAAAGAAATTTTATCGGAGAAAGGTTATATGATTGCTACTGCCATCAACGGAAGATCAGCGATAGCAAAGGCAAAAGCCCATAAATTTGATTTAATCCTGCTTGATGTGGTTTTGCCCGACATTGATGGGTTTGAGGTTTGCCAACATTTAAAATCAAACATGCAAACCCAGGACATTCCGATCATTTTTCTTACTGCAAAGCGCGAGAAAGACAGTATTATCAAAGGGTTTCAGCTTGGTGCGGTTGATTATATCCCCAAACCGTTCAGCAAAGAAGAACTTTTGGCCAGGGTAACACTTCACCTGACACTAAAAAAAACACAGGCAGAGCTGATCCACTCAAAAGAAATGGCAGAGGCTGCAACCAAAGCCAAAGCTATTTTTTTAGCCAATGTTTCGCACGAGATCAGGACCCCGATGAACGGCATCATTGGCATGATCGACATTATGAAGCGAACAACTTTGACTGCAGAACAGCTTGAATATATTGATATCATGGGCATTTCCGGCGAAAATTTATTAATGATAATTAATGATGTGCTCGATTTTTCGAAAATTGAGGCCGGACAAATTACGTTCGAACAGATTCGGTTCAACCTCAGGAAAGAAGTGACCGAAGTCGTTAAAATCCTTCGCTACAAAGCAATTCAAAAGGAACTGGAACTTTCGGTCAACATTGACCCCGATGTTCCTGAAATGCTCATTGGTGATGCGTTGCGTTTAAAGCAGATATTAATCAATCTTTGCAACAATTCAATAAAGTTCACCTCGCAGGGGTTTGTTAAAATCAATGTGAGGGTAGATGAGGTCAGCGATTCGACAATTCGGCTCTACTTTGAGGTTCAGGATTCAGGAATTGGAATTTCGCCCGAAAATCAATCCAAGTTATTTAAGTCGTTTGCCCAGGCCGAAACTTCAACTACCCGAAAATTTGGAGGAACCGGGCTCGGGCTGGCTATTTCAAAAAATTTAGTCGAACTTATGAATGGGAAAATTGGCATCATCAGCGAGGAAGGAAAAGGGGCAATCTTCCATTTCGATTGTGAATTTAGTATCTCAACAGAAGTTCTTTCTGAATCAGAACAGCACCAATCGGATGAAATATTGGTTCATGAGAAAAAATTAAAAATTTTATTGGCTGAAGATAATGTTATTAACCAAAAAGTTGCTAAATTAAATCTGGAAAAACTGGGGCATTCGGTTGAGGTGGCAGCAGATGGGCAACAGGCTATGGATAAGTTCCTAAATGAAGCTCCAGACGTTATTTTTATGGATATTCAAATGCCTGGAACAGATGGAATTGAAGCCACTAAAAACATCCGCGAATGGGAACAATTGCAAAAAGTTTCAAACCCTGTCCCAATCGTGGCTATGACAGCAAATACACTTAATAGCGACAAAGAATTGTTTATCGCTGCCGGAATGGATGATTATTTAAGTAAACCGATTAAGATAAATGAAGTGATTGGTGTCCTGGAGCGGATTTATAAACGGATTGAGCGTAAAAACATATAAAAACATATAAAATGGAATCAAATGATGCAACTTATTCGTGGGCTGGAAAAACGATCTTGATCGTGGAAGATAATGAAACCAGCAACATTTATTTTGAAGCTGCTTTGCGAAAAACCAAAGCCAAGCTAATCTGGGCAAAAAATGGGATTGATGCTGTTGAAACTGTGAAAAAAAATCAGCAAGTTGACCTGATTTTAATGGACATCAATATGCCCAAGATGGATGGTATTGAAGCAACCCGGATTATAAAAACACTAAATCCTGACATTGTTATCGTTGTTCAGACCGCATTTATTTTATCGGGCGAAGAGCGGATGTGCCAGGATGCAGGTTGTGACGAGTTTATCACAAAACCCATCCGTTTAAGGTATCTGCTCGATACCATCGACCGTTATCTTTCTCCCGCCAAAGAAATGTAAGCTCCAAAGCGTTGGTTGTCAGAAGGTTCAGTAAGCGAATAGAATCCGGAAAAATTTTTTCCATCCTGAAGTCTCGGCTGGTTTCGAGCCTCCTGCACGGCCGCAAAATTGCAGTAATCACCTGCCTTTCCATAATATAGTTCAAATTTTCCTGAAGATTCCGGATGTATTTGCTTTTCACAAAACATGGAAAGTACCCCCATATTCATCCGGCTGTTTACCTCAATACACGGTTGTATTTTTAGTTTATCCTGATGCCTGAAAACCAGCGCATCAACCCCCAGAAACCCCCGGTGCAACCTGTGATATCCTGAATTTGTCAATGTTTCCAGAACGAATTCTGCCGCTGTCGTCAGCATTTCTTCCAACAAACCGACATCCGTCCAGGGCAGTATTTTTTTCAAATCAGGCCTGATCAGGCTTGCCTTGTATTGTCCGTTCGAGCTGGTTTCGAAAACCGAGTAGCCCAGATAATTCAAGCTTGAATCCGGAGTGATTTGAAAATGAAAGGAAATATCCATCACTTTTTCAAGAAGAGGTTCAGCAATCAAGTAGTTTTGCTGCTTCAGCACACCTGAAATCCATTGTCTGTTTGACTGACTTAATATTTCTCTCCGGATAAACTGGACCCCGCGCCCCGAAGAACTCAGCGGAGCTTTTATTACCAGAGCAGAATGTTTTTTCAGAAGCGGTTCAATTTCTTCGGTTTGGGTGATTTTTATCCCGGTCAAGCTCTTGTCGATGAAGAATTCAGGAGGATGATTTTCCAGTATTTTGCCCAGTAAATTCAACGATGTGGCCCGTTCAAAGAGTGATTTGTGTTCCGGAGTCCAGTTAAAAACCGGACTTCTTTTAAATTCTTCACCGCATCTTTCTTTCAATTTCCGCAGCTTGTAATGTGCTGCCGGGCTCCATCCCCACGGATGAATCGATTCAATTCCGGGGGCAGGCAAATTTTCCAGATCATTCACGGTTAAAAATTTTGGCACGGTAAAACCAGCCGATTTCAGTTTCCGGATGAAGTTTTCTGAGGGGGGATTTTCGATCAGAACATAATCATTTTCAGTTCCAAAAACAAACGGAAGCATGGCTAATTCGCGTTCCATTTGCTGAAGCAAACTAGGCGGCATATAGCTGAATGAACCGTTCGCGATGGCCAGTTCGCAGGTCGGATTAAAGTAAAAAAGGATAGGTTCTGGCATAGCTTCTTTTTAAAACTGTCCGCAAATATAGAATCTGAAGTACATAAATCGGGACTTAATGTTAAAAAATTAGAAAAAGATTGAATTATTCAATACTCGGATGAACAATGTAAGTATTAAAACGTACTTTAGTGGTATAAATACTTACTAAGTTATACGCATAAAAACCAACAGTAAATTAGACATATCAGAAATTCAAAAAATATAAAAAATTAAGACATGAAAACTCCAGTATTTTTTATCGGCGAAAAATTGTCGAGGGTTACCCGGCAATGGTTGCAAAAGCAACACATTCAATTTATTGAACAACCTTTCATTCACATTGAGTACAAAAAACCCCGGCTGTCCTTTTTCGAAACGATGGCGAATACCTCAAAACAATGGGTAATCACCAGTGTCTATGCAGCTCACTGGCTGGTCCGGTTTCAGTCACAAATCAAAATGACGCCAGACGACCGGATTTATTGCTGGTCGGAAATGCAGGCCGAGATTTTGCGCAAGATTGGATTGCCGGTCGAAATCTCACCCTATTCAAATGCGGCCGGATTGGCTGAAAGGGTGATTTCCCAAAATAGGGGAGAGTCGGTTTTATTTCTTCATGGAGACAAGCTGCACAGCGAAATAAGCTCACTGTTCAATGGCTTCCCTTTGCAATATTCTGAAATTGAGGTGTATAAAAATACCCCAATTGAAAAATTTGTGAACGGAATATTTGATGCTTATTTGTTTTTTAGTCCATCAGGAATTGATAATTTTAAGGCCTCTGGCAATTTCACGAACCCGGCTTCACTTGTTCTAGCCAATGAAAATTCAACGGCGAGAGCTGCCTGGAGGGTTTTTACAAACACGGTCTATCTTTCGCCCGAACAGGAAGAATTGGAGTTCGTTCAATATTCGGTTAACCGGTGGATGCAGGAAAACAACAAATAAACTTGAATGAATAAAGGCAGGATTTCAATTTTAGGATGTGGATGGCTGGGCATTCCACTGGCTAAACACTTTATTAATAAAGGATTTACAGTAAAAGGTTCAGTTTCCACTCCTGAAAAATTTGATTT
>JBBIHV010000080.1:0-4556 GCA_037446835.1 Sunxiuqinia sp.
TCTTCATAACTTGCGTCGGCATAAAACGGGCGAAGCCAGGATTAATTTTCAGGAAGTGAAAAGAATACCAACCGAAATGAGGGAAAGTGCCTGCTAATTAAAAATTAACGAACAAATCAATCCAGTGAAGAAACTGATATTTATACTTTTGACCTTTGTTTCAACGCTGGTTTCGGCCCAGTTGAACATCAATCATTTTATTGAGGTTGGCGAAACCCGGATCCAGATCGGAAATTATGTCGGGGCGATTGAAAACTTCAACATTGTCATCCGTTTTAAACCCTATCTGCCCGAACCGTACTACTACCGGGGAGTTGCAAAACATCAACTCGAAGATTACCGGGGAGCCATTCTGGATTACGACAAGGCGATTGAGATAAAACCATATTATCCTGAAGCGTTTATGAACCGCGGACTGGCCTATCTTCAGCTAAACGATTTTGCCAAGGCGATTGCCGACTACGACCAGGCAGTTAAGCTTGACCCCAGTAATGCAACAATTTACAACAACCGCGGAATTGCCAAGATTTCGATGAAAGATATTGATGGGGCGATTGCCGATTACAACAAGGCCATCGAATTAGACCCAAAATTCACCAACAGTTACATCAACCGGAGCAATGCACTTCTGATGAAAAATGATATTCGGGGCGCTATAAAAGATCTCAACCAGGCCATCATCGTCAGGCCTCATTTTGCAAATGCCTATTTACTGCGTGGTTTGGCCCGCTTCGAACTTAACGATTATGCGGCAGCACTTCGCGACTTCGACGAGTGCATCCAGCTCGATCCAAAAAATGCTTATGCCTTCAACAACCGTGGAATTGTAAAACAAAAACTCGAAGATTACAAAGGGGCAATTATGGATTACAACATTGCGCTCCAGATTGATGCCACGATGGCCAATGCCTATATGAACCGGGGAATTGCCAGGGAAATGCTCAAATTACCAGGTTTCGACGAAGACTATGCTATTGCAGCCAAACTCGATCCGAAATTTGCCTTCAACCCCAAAGATGTGGACTACAATTCACTGGCACAGGCCAAACAGAAGGCCAACCAGACGAAGCAAAACCAGAACCAGTCCAATCAAAATCAACAGCCATCTCAGGCTTCCAGTCAAACATCTTCCCCAGCCGATCAAAACAAAAACGACAAAAAAGCTGCAAATCAGAATACTACAACCGCTTCGTCCCAAGCGGATCAGCCATCCAATCAGGAGCCTCCAAAGGAAACGAAAGAAGAACGCGATCGCAGACGGTTCAAATTGTCGCTGGCCGATTCGCGCACGACCCCTTCAGCAAAGGATATGGTAATTGAAAATGGGCTGATACAAAATAAAAATATCGTGATCGATCTTCAGCCGATTTTCGTACTCTCGTCGTTCGACAAAAATGCTGCAGAATATGAACGGACACAATATTACAGCCTCGAACTGGAAAAGATCAATAACTTCAACAATTACGATCCGACCATAACCATATCGAACAAACCTGTTGATGAACTTAGAGATTTGTTCAAGAACCAAATCCTTTTTTTCAACGATAAAATTAAGGCCAACAACAAGGAAAGCATGAATTTCCTGAACCGGGGCATTTTCTATTTCCTGACCGACGACTTTCCTAATGCGATGAACGACATAACCAAAGCCATCAACCTTAATTCAGAAAATATGCTTGCCCTTTTTACTCGGGCAAATTGCAACCTGAAAATGATTGATTTAATTGAACAGGTAAAACTGTCCTCCGATCCGCTTTCCGTTTCATTGAAAAACAATCCGAAATTAAAAACAGCACCCGTTCAGGAAGAAATTCCCGACTACAGTGGCGTATTGAGCGACTACGACAAATGTTTAAAAATAAACCCGAAATTTGCTTTTGCTTATTACAACCAGGCCTACGTCAAATGTGAAATGAAAGATTACAAAGGCGCTATGGACGACCTGAACAAAGCAATTGCCATTGAGAAAGATTTTGCCGAAGCTTACTTCAACCGCGGGTTGACAAAAATTTATCTCGATGATGTTGAGGGCGGCGCCATGGATTTGAGCAAAGCTGGCGAATTGGGCATTCAGGATGCCTACAATGTGATTAAACGTTACTGTAATTAACAAAAACCCGGAAGGGGTAATTTAGTCCAGATTTAAACCATGCAGTTTTCGAACCAACCATTAGCTGAACGCCTTCGCCCTGTCTCTCTGGAGGATTTCATCGGCCAGGAACACCTGATTGGTGAAGGAGCGGTGTTGCGCAAAATGATCGAATCTGGCAGAATTTCATCGTTCATGCTTTGGGGCCCACCTGGAGTCGGAAAAACAACACTGGCCAAAATTATTGCCAATACGCTCAATCGTCCGTTCCATACCTTAAGTGCCATTAATTCAGGCGTTAAAGATGTTCGCGACGTGATTGAAAAAGCCCAGCGCAACCAATTTTTCAACCAACCAAACCCCATTCTTTTTATCGACGAAATACACCGTTTCAGCAAATCGCAGCAAGATTCGCTGCTGGGCGCCGTCGAACAGGGAATTGTTACGCTGATCGGTGCCACAACCGAGAACCCGTCGTTCGAGGTTATTTCGCCACTGCTGTCTCGCTGCCAGGTTTATATCCTGAAATCGCTGGAAAAAGATGATTTACTTAAAATTGTAAATCTGGCCCTAACCAAGGATGTGTATTTAAAAACCATAGATATCCGCATTGAAGAACACGAAGCGCTCCTTCGTTTTTCGGGTGGCGATGCCCGAAAATTGCTGAACGTGCTTGAGCTGGTTGTGAATGCCGAAGAAGAAGAAGAAGAAGAACCCATCGTGATAACCAACGAAAAAGTAATCGACAGGCTCCAGAACAACATGGCGATGTACGATAAAAACGGTGAAATGCACTACGACATCATCTCTGCTTTTATTAAAAGTATGCGCGGGAGCGATCCGGATGCCGCTGTTTACTGGCTCGCCCGGATGATTGATGGTGGCGAAGATGTGAAATTTATCGCCCGCCGGATGCTGATTCTGGCTGCCGAAGATATTGGCCTGGCCAACCCAAATGCACTTTTGCTGGCCCAAAGCACTTTCGATGCCGTTCATAAAATTGGTTACCCCGAAGCACGGATCATCCTCTCGCAGTGCGCCATCTATCTGGCAACTTCGGCTAAAAGCAATTCGGCCTATTCGGCCATCGACGAGGCGCTGGCCCTGGTCAAATCAACCGGCGACCTGCCTGTCCCGTTGCACATCCGAAATGCCCCAACCAAATTGATGAAAGATTTGGGCTACGGAAAAGATTACAAATATGCCCACTCCTACGAGAAAAATTTTGTTGAACAGGATTTTCTTCCCCGTGAAATAAAAGAACACCGGCTCTACATACCACAAAACAATCCGCTGGAACTAAAAATACTGGAACGCCTAAAAAGCCTTTGGGGAAAACGTTACGACAAATAAGATTTTGCCCGGCCTTCATCTCCGTATTAAAATTGGAAAGGAAAAAATCGGCAATAAATTGGCGGTAAAACAATAACAATTAGCCGATTTGCAATTAATCCCGGTCAAGAAGTCCATTTCAGGTAATACCCCAACTGGTTTTGCCCGGCTACCTATTAAATATCACCTTTTTTATCTACCCAATAAAGCCTACTTTTACGGTTCACTAAACAGTTAAAATGAAGAATAAATCCTGGCTCCCTATTGGCGCTGCCTTGCTTTCCATGGTTTTCTGGAGCTTCTCGTTTGTTTGGGTCAAAATTGTTTATGAAGCTTACGGGCCGCTGACAACAATCTTGTTCAGGTTGATTATTTCCTCCGGTTTGTTGTTGATTTTCACCATCCTTTCACGAAAACTGCAAAAAATTGCGCCTGGCGATCTGAAACTCTTCATTTTACTGGCCTTGTTCGAACCGTTTCTCTATTTCATGGGCGAAAGTTATGGCCTGAAGTATGTTTCGTCAACCGTCGCTTCGGTAATTGTGGCCACCATTCCACTTTTTACACCAATCGTTGCCTGGTATTTCTACAAGGAAAAACTAAGCCGGACCAACCTTTTTGGACTGATTATCACCTTTTTAGGTGTCAGCCTGGTAGTTCTCGATTCGTCATTCAATTTTACGGCATCGCCACTGGGCGTTTCGCTCGAATTTTTAGCCGTTTCAGGAGCCATTGGTTATGCCAGTATCTTGAAAGGCATCTCACACCGGTACAACACCTTCACCATTATCACTTATCAGAACCTGATCGGAGCTATTTTATTCCTTCCATTCTGGTTTAGCCTTGAATTTCAGGATTTTACCCAGGCAACATTTAATGCAAAAGCTTTTGGGGCCATCATCAAACTGGCAATTTTTGCTTCCTCGTTTGCCTTCATCCTTTTTACTTACAGTGTCAGGAACATGGGGATCAACAGATCAAACATTTTCATTAATGTGATCCCCGTTTTTGTTGCCATTTTCGCCTATCTGGTCTTGGGCGATCGGCTCAATTTTCACCAGATGGTTGGGATTGGCATCGTCATTTCCGGATTGTTCCTGGCCCAATTTACCTGGAGGCGCAAAAAAAATATCCC
>JBBIHV010000080.1:4656-16882 GCA_037446835.1 Sunxiuqinia sp.
ATTCTTTTAACTTTTTTTACACTTCGTTGTTAGAATGTAAAGATCTCAAATTTCTTAAGTTTTGTAGTTTTGTACCATGAGAAAGAGAAACCGGAATAATTTCATCGGGCTTGTTATCATTCACCTGCTTTTGCTGATCTATCCACTGATCAGCAAAACAGTTCACGTTCACCACGGAGAATTGGCACAGTTCGAATTTACCGATCATCAATCCTTCAGCAATCAAAAAGATATTTGTCCGATTTACAACTTCGAGTTTTTCAACTTTGTTGCAACCGGACAGCCAACTCCAATCACTTATTTAAGTAGTATTCCGGTTTACAATGCTCCTGAAAAGCACATTTGTTTTGTCCCGGTTGTCAGTTATTATTCGCTCAGGGCACCTCCTGAAGCCTGATTTTCCAACTCCTTTTTATCCTGAAAAGGCAAAAATTCATCCTTCAAATTTGAAAATCTGATACAGGTTCACTTTGTATTTACTGGTACTTCAAGCAATATCTGATTCTTTTGCCTTGAATTTCTGTATCCACAAAAATGTATTTATGCAACTAAAAATCATATTCATTACAGGAAACATCCTATTTCTGTTAACTTCCGTGTTTGCGACGCCCAACACGGTTTCATCAAACGCACAATTAAGCGGGAAAATTTCCGATAAATCAACGGGAGAAACGCTCCCCGGTGTCAGCATTTACTTTCCTGACCTGAAGACTGGCACGGTTACCAAAGCCGACGGAACCTATTTTATCGACAAATTACCGGCCACCAGGCTCCTTGTTCAGGTAAGTTACCTGGGTTTTAAAATGCAGGCAAAACTGCTCGATCTGGCGAAAACACACACGCAGGATTTCGCTTTGGAACCATCGGCAACCGAAATCAGCGAAGTGGTGGTAACCGGCCAGGTGGGTGGCATTGAAACCAACCGGACGCCCTCGCCCATCGCGGTGGTCTCACGAACCCAGTTGCTCCAGAATTCATCGACCAACATTATTGATGCGCTTTCGAAAGTCCCGGGTATTTCGCAGGTTACCACCGGTGCCGGAATTTCAAAACCGGTTATTCGCGGTTTAGGTTACAACCGGGTGGTGGTGGTCAGCGATGGCATCAGGCAGGAGGGCCAGCAATGGGGCGACGAACATGGCATTGAAGTGGACGAAAACACCGTGAACCGGGTTGAAATCCTGAAAGGCCCTGCCAGCCTGGCCTACGGTTCAGATGCCATGGCCGGTGTCATCAACATGATTTCGGCTCCAACGCTCGCTGAAGGTTCCATTCAGGGAAACATATCATCCAATTACCAGTCAAACAATGGGCTGGTTGATTATTCGGCTGATCTGGCCGGAAATAAAAACGGGCTGATCTGGGATGCGCGTTTCAGCAGCAAAATGGCACACGCCTATCAGAATAAATACGACGGATGGGTTTACAACTCCGGATTCAGGGAATATGCGGCCAACACAACCATCGGGTTAAACCGGAGCTGGGGATTTTCGCACCTCGATCTGAGTTTATATAATCTCGAACCCGGGATCGTTGAAGGCAAACGCGATTCGCTGACCGGCAAATTTTTGAAAACTTTGTTCGATGGCAATGGCGTTCAAAGCACGCAGGTTGCTGGTCTATCCGATTTTCATTCCTACCAGCCGGGCGTGCCTTTTCAGAAAATTAATCATTACAAAGCGGTATGGAACAACAATTTTTACATCGGGCAAAGCAACCTTGATGCCACGTTTGGATTTCAGCAAAACCGCCGGAAAGAGTTCGTTACGCCCGATCAGTTTGGCCTTTTCTTTTTGCTGAATACGTTCAATTACGATGTCAAGATGAACTTTCCGGAGTTTAACAACTGGAAATTCTCTTCCGGGGTGAACGGCATGTGGCAACAATCTCAAAACAAAGGGAATGAATTTCTGGTACCAGCTTATCAACTCTTCGATTTCGGCATTTTTGGCATCGCCAGCAAAAAAGCCGGAAAGTTTAACTTCAGCGGAGGAATGCGCTTTGACCACCGATCGGAAACCGGAAATGCTCTTTACCTGAATGCCGGAGGAAAAGTTGTTGCGGCTACCGATGCGGGCGCTGAAAAAAGGTTTTCGGCATTCAATCAGGCTTTCCCCGGAGTATCGGGCAGCCTGGGCGCCACCTGGCAGATAAACGAAGCCGTTTTTACCAAGCTCAACCTTTCGCGTGGGTTCAGGGCGCCAAACATTGCCGAACTGGGCTCGAACGGCGTGCACGAAGGTACGCAGCATTACGAAATCGGCAACCCAAACCTGAAACCTGAAAGCAGCCTGCAACTCGATTATGCCATTGGCCTGAATACGACACATGTTTCAACCGAACTGGATTTGTTTGTGAACAACATCGATCATTTTATTTTCAGCAACCGGATCGACACCATCAATACGCAGTTCAACAACCTGCCGGTTTTCAGGTTTACCGACGGGAAAGCCCGTTTTTATGGCGGTGAATTTGAAATCGACATCCATCCGCATCCGCTGGACTGGATTCACTTCGAAAACAACTTTTCATACGTGATGGGTACTCTGGCCAACCAGCCCGACACGATGCACTATTTGCCGTTCATACCGGCCCCGCGCTGGATTTCGGACGTAAAAGTTGAGTTCAAAAAGGTGAACCACATTTTGGCCAATGCCTACCTGAAATTCGGCATGGAAAAAACCTGGGCACAAAACCATATTTATTCGGCATACCAGACTGAAACCCGCACGCCGGGCTATACTTTGCTGAACTTTGGCGCTGGAACTGATTTTGTCAGTCACCGGAAAACGCTGTTTTCACTCTTTGTTTCAGCCGACAACCTGACCGATGTGGCCTATCAAAGTCACCTCAGCCGCCTGAAATATGCCGGAATGAATTATGCGACCGGGCGGCCCGGAATCTTTAACATGGGACGGAATATCAGTTTTAAAGTGCTGATCCCGATTGATTTCGCGGATAACAAATAACATCGGTTCAGACTTTTAAGCCGATAAAAATGCTTTAAAAAATTGGCCTCATAGCCACTAAACCTCTAAGAAACACTGAGATGTGAATGGGGGCTCTTGGTGATACTGGCGACTTGGTGGCTTTGTGGCTAAAACTAGTTTGCAAATCAGTCAGATTTCGTTGAATTTAAATTTTGCCGTGAAATTTCTAAAGATTTTTTTGAAGCCTATATCTTTCTAAATTTGGGCACCGAAATTTAATCCAATCAAATGGAACACATTTCCAACATTCTTCCTGAAAAACTGAGAGAGCTGACAGCCAGCCGAAAGCAGGAATTCACGGCGCTTTTCAAAAAGCTGAAGGCCAAAAAGCCGAAAAATCTGGACGATGTGTTTCATGAGCTGCACCACGAAGCTTTTAATCAGTTTGATTGCCTGGCCTGTGCCAATTGCTGCTCGACCATCAGCCCGGTTGTGACTGAAAAAGACATTGAAAGGTTGGCCAAACGCATGAAAATGAAGTCGGTGGATTTCATTGCCCGGTATTTATACATCGACTATGACAAGGATTACGTTTTTCAGCAAACCCCCTGCCCTTTCCTGATGCCCGACAAGTATTGCCTGGTTTATGAAGACCGCCCCAAAGCCTGCCGCGAATACCCGCACACCGACCGCAAACGCATGTACCAGATCCTGAACCTGACCCATAAAAATTGTGAAGTTTGCCCTGTGGTGTATGGCATCACCGACGAACTGCTGAAAAAATTTTAACGTCTTAAAGAATTAATTAAAGTGCAACCGTTGGTGTATATTAATTCCCTTATTTCCTGCCTGAATTAAATTTTCAAAAGGCATACTTATGGAGTTTGAGAAACATATTATTATCGGAGGTGAGGAATGGTGCGCTTTTTCTGGTTTAAATATACCAGCCATTAAAGCCAGGGTTGATTCGGGAGCAAAAACATCGGCCATTCATGCCAGCAACATTCAGAAATTCAGCCGAAAAGGCGAAAAATGGGTCAGTTTCGAAGTTCATCCCATTCAGGATACCCGCCGCATTACCATCCGTTGCGAAGCCAAAGTGATAGACCATCGAAATGTAAAAAGTTCGAGCGGCATCATCGAAAAGCGGTATGTGATCCAATCTGCCATGAGCCTTGGGGCCCATGAGTGGAACATAGAACTGACTTTAGCTAACCGCGACTCGATGGGTTTCAGGATGCTTTTGGGCCGTGAAGCGATGGAAAACCGGGTTCTGGTCGATCCCGCCAATAGTTTCCTGATGGGCGATTATCCTGAAGAGAAAATCCGGGAATTTTATCAGCACATCAAAGATATCCGCAGTGGACTTCGGATTGGGGTGCTGGCCAGTAACCCGGAGCTGTATAGCAATCAGCGCATCATTGAAGCTGGTGAAGAGCATGGCCACGAAATGATTTTCCTGAACGTGCAGCAATGTTACATGAAACTCGACTCCAACAATCCGGAAGTCAGGTACAGGGGCGGAAACAGTCTGAACAACCTGGACGCGGTGATTCCACGCATCAGGCCAAACCTTACGTTTTATGGATGCGCACTGATCAGGCAATTCGAATCGCTTGGAATTTTCTGCGCAAATTCCTGGGTATCTATCAGCCAATCGCGCGACAAGCTGTTTTCGTCGCAGTTGTTTTCGCAAAACAGGATTCAGATACCCATTACCGGGTTTGCCAAATCGCCGCTCGACACCAGCGACCTGATTAACATGGTTAACGGAGCGCCGCTCATCATAAAACTACTCGAAGGCACTCAGGGGAAAGGCGTTGTTCTGGCCGAAAATTCGAAAGCTGCCGAAAGTGTGATCAATGCCTTTAAAAGCCTTAATGCCAATATTTTAGTTCAGGAATATATTAAAGAAGCCGGAGGAAAAGACATCCGCTGTTTTGTGATCGACGGAAAGGTTGTCGCCGCAATCCAGCGCGAAGCAGCCAAAGGCGAATTCAGGGCAAACCTGCACCTTGGAGGTACGGCTACCGTGATAAAAATTACTCCTGAAGAAAAAAAAATGGCTGTAAAAGCGGCACGTGTTCTTAGCCTTCAAATAGCAGGTGTTGATATTATCCGTTCCAACAAAGGGCCACTGATCCTAGAAGTAAATTCCTCGCCCGGGCTGGAAGGCATCGAGCAGGCCACAGGAAAAGATATTGCCGGCATGATTATTTCTTCCATCGAAAAACAGCTAAACTGGCAGCGAAACCTTGGGATTGGAGCGTTTGACGAAGCCTGACAGGCGATTGCAAGTTTAAAGGAACAGAGATCAAAATTTCCTTAGGGTTTCAGTCCATTTCAGGAGCAGTTCTCTGTGAAATAATTCACTGAAACACGTGGGTAAGCTTATTTTGCTTTATCACGTTGTTGCTTGCATTTGAAGAGTCCCGTTTTAATATCGAACGGATTACTTTTTGCCTGAAGGAATCAACTTATCGTAAATAACCGGCCCTTTCTTTATCGCCAAAATGATCAGTACGATCCCGGCCAGGACAAACGGAATACTAAGCCATTGCCCCATGTTCAGCGTCATCCCTTTTTCGAAAGCTTCCTGTTCTTCCTTAATGAATTCGATGAAAAACCTTGCGCTGAAAACCATGACAAAGAAAACCCCGAAAATCAATCCCTGATAATCCTTGGCTTTGGTTTTCCAGTACATGTACATCATCACGCCAAAGGTGGCCAGGTAGCTCAGCGATTCGTATATCTGTGTGGGATGTTTGGCAACTGTTTCGTGGTTGCGCTCAAAGATAAATCCCCAGGGAAGTGTGGTCTGAATACCATAAATTTCAGAATTCATCAGGTTACCAAACCGGATGAGTGCGGCAACGAGGGCTGTTGGAACCACAACGCGGTCGAGAACCCACAGGATCGAACGTTTTGAGACTTTTTTGCTCCAGATCGTCAGGGCAATCAGGATACCAATTGCTCCGCCGTGACTGGCCAATCCGCCCTGCCAAACATACAGGATTTCCATCGGATGCTGTGAATAGTAGCTCCATCCGTAAAAAAGAACGTGCCCCAAACGGGCGCCAATAATGGTGGCAACAATGAGGTAAATGAACAGGCTTTCCAACCATTTTGGGTCGGCATTTTCGTTTTTGAACATTCTTTCGCCCTGATTATACCCAAATAAAAAACCGATGGCAAACAGCAGTCCATACCAACGAACGTGGATCGGTCCCAGCGAAAAAACTTCAGGGCTAACGTTCCAATGAATAAAAGTCAGAATGTCCATCATTTTTCTTGATTGTTTGAATTGTTGAGTTCAATTTTTCCGGCGTTTGCCCTTGAATATAAATCACTGGATAAAGAACGGAAACTTTGCTGTTCCTTTTTCCATATTCCTTTTTTTATTTTTTAATCGGCCAGGTCTTTGCCGTGGCACGATTTGAATTTTTTACCACTTCCGCAGGGACATGGATCGTTTCGGCCAACCTTTTTCTCGACCCTCACAGGCTGAATGCGCTGTGGTTCCTTGGGCCGTTCGGACTGGTCCGAATGGCTTGAACCATCCGAAGCATCAGATTTCGACAAGGACAATTTGCTCATATCTAGTCCGCGGCGTTCGTGTGCTTCGCGAACTTGTTGCGGCTCGCTGATCGGTATGTGCCCCTTGGCAAGAATGGAAACGATTTCCTTGTTCACCTTGTTAATCATTACTTTAAACAGGTTGAACGACTCAAATTTATAGATCAGCAACGGATCTTTTTGCTCGTAGCTGGCATTCTGGACCGATTGTTTCAGGTCGTCCATTTCGCGGAGTTGTTCTTTCCAGGCATCGTCGATGGTGGCCAAAACGGTTTGTTTCTGATACGACCGGACCAATTCCTTGCCCTGATTTTTATATGCCTTTTCGAGGTTTGTAATGATCTGGAAAACATGTTTCCCGTCGGAAATCGGGACTACAATGTTCTGGTACAAATGCGATTTTTGCTCATACACATCGCGTATTACCGGATAAGCCTGACGGGCAATGACCTCCATCTTTCTGGAATACGTGCTAACCATTTCGTGATAAACTTTATCGACCAGGTCGTCGGGTTTCATCCGCTGAAATTCCTCATTTGAAATTGGCGCTTCCATCGACATGAGCCGTATCAGCTCCATGTTAAATTCATCAAGTTGATCGTTTGGCTGGTATTCGCTAACCAAGGTTTCAATCAAATCGAACATGGTGTTCAGGATATCTACATCCAGGCGTTCCCCAAAGAGGGCGTGGCGACGTTTTTTGTAGATTACCTCGCGCTGCGAGTTCATCACATCGTCGTATTCTAGCAAGCGTTTACGGATGCCGAAGTTGTTCTCTTCCACTTTCTTTTGTGCCCGTTCGATGGATTTGGTGATCATCGAGTGCTGGATCATTTCACCATCCTTGAGGCCAATTTTATCCATGATCCCGGTAATCCGGTCGGACCCAAACAAACGCATCAAATCGTCTTCGAGCGAAACAAAAAATTGCGACGAACCCGGGTCCCCCTGTCGGCCTGACCGTCCGCGCAACTGGCGGTCAACACGGCGCGACTCGTGGCGTTCGGTACCAATAATGGCCAAACCACCCAGTTCTTTCACTTCAGGTGTCAATTTAATGTCGGTACCACGACCGGCCATGTTGGTGGCGATGGTCACCATGCCTTTTACCCCGGCGTCGGCCACAATTTCGGCTTCACGGGCGTGCATTTTGGCATTCAGCACATTGTGTTTAATGCCCCGCATTTTCAGGAAACGGCTTAGCAATTCCGAAATTTCAACCGATGTGGTTCCAACCAGTACCGGCCGTCCAATTTTATTCAGTTCGGTTATTTCGTCAATAACTGCGGTATATTTTTCGCGTTTGGTCTTGTAAACAATGTCCTCGCGGTCGTGACGAATGACCTTCCGGTTGGTTGGAATGACCACCACATCCAGTTTATAGATGTCCCACAATTCACCTGCTTCTGTTTCGGCAGTACCGGTCATACCGGCCAGTTTGTGGTACATCCTGAAGTAATTCTGAAGGGTGATCGTCGCGAATGTCTGGGTTGCAGCTTCAACTTTCACGTGTTCCTTGGCTTCAATGGCCTGATGCAGCCCATCGGAATAACGGCGGCCTTCCATGATACGGCCAGTCTGTTCGTCAACAATTTTAACTTTGTTTTCGATCACCACATATTCCACGTCTTTCTCGAACATGGCGTAAGCTTTCAGCAACTGGTTGATGGTGTGGACACGTTCAGATTTGATGGCATAACTGGTGAGCAATTCGTCTTTTCGCTCCAATACCTGTTCTTTGGTCAGTTCTTTATTGTTTTCGATTTCAGCAATTTCGGAACCCACATCGGGCAAAACAAAAAAGGTTGGATCGTCCACGTCGCCCGAAATCAGGTCGATGCCTTTGTCGGTAAGTTCTACTGAATTCAATTTCTCATCAATCACAAAAAACAACGGATCGGTAACAATATGCATGTTTTTGTTGTTGTCCTGCATATAGAAATTCTCCGTCTTGGTCATCAGTGACTTTATCCCTTCTTCGCTCAGGAATTTAATAATGGCCTTGTTTTTAGGCAAACCCTTGTGGGCACGCAGAAGCGATATGGCTCCTTCTTCTTTTTCATCCTTGTTGGCATTCGGGTTGTTCAGGATACGCTTGGCATCGGCCAGGTATTGGTTTGTCAGGTTGCGCTGGGCCGAATACAACTTTTCTACTTTGGGTTTCAGCTCCTCGAACTTCTGGTTTTCGCCTTTCGGAACCGGCCCTGAAATGATTAACGGGGTACGGGCATCGTCAATCAATACCGAGTCAACCTCATCGACGATGGCATAATGGTGCTTGCGCTGGACCAGATCGCCCGGGTTAATGGCCATGTTGTCGCGCAGGTAATCGAACCCAAATTCGTTGTTGGTTCCGTAGGTAATATCAGAAAAATAAGCTTTGCGGCGTCCTTCCGAATTGGGCTGGTGTTTATCGATGCAATCAACACTTAGCCCGTGAAATTCGAACATGGGCCCCATCCATTCCGAGTCGCGTTTCGACAGGTAATCGTTCACAGTAACCAGATGCACGCCGCGCCCTGTCAGTGCATTCAGAAAGACTGCCAAAGTGGCAACCAGCGTTTTTCCTTCACCGGTACCCATTTCAGCAACTTTGCCCTGATGGAGGACAATACCTCCGACCAACTGGACATCGTAATGTACCATGTCCCAGGTAATTTGGTTTCCGCCAGCCATCCATTTGTTGTACCAGATGGCTTTATCGCCTTCAATCTGGATACTGCTGCGGGTCGCGGCCAGATCGCGGTCAAAATCTGAAGCCTGTACAACCACCTTTTCATTATCATTAAATAATTTTGCCGTTGCCTTAATAACTGAAAAAGCCACCGGAAGGATTTCGTTTAGAACCGCCTCCAGTTTGTCATCAATTTTTTCTTCGAGCTTGTCAATTTCCAGGTATAATTTTTCACTTTCCTGAATATCAGTTGTTTCAACAAGTTCCTGCAATTCTTTGATCCGGTCTTCTTCAGGTTTAATCCGTTCCTGAATCAGTGCTTTTAACCGGGCCGACTCGGCTCTCAGTTCGTCGTTCGAAAGCAATTTGACCCGTTCGTATTCCTGCTTGATCAGTTCAAGCATCGGTCGTAACTCGGCCATGTCTTTATCTGCTTTGTTGCCAATAAATTTTCCCAGGATTTTATTTATAAATGCCATTATAAGGATTTTAATTGATCAAAATTTGAAGTCACAAATGTAGTTATAATGTTTAAATCTGGAATTGGTTTTAACGATTATCGTGCCAAACAGCCTTTCAGCTTAACCGCCAGACGGTATTTCCAAGTCCCTCCCGAACAACTGCCAATAAATCAGTATTATTCAGCCGGGGCAAACTGCTACGAATTGCCGGCGTTTTAAATCCTGAAGAATTCGGTTACTTTTGAAGCCAATTTTTCAAACCATTCAGGATGCCCGATTTTACCCAACAGTGTTTTGTGTGCGGGAAGGAAGTTGACCCGGCACAGGCGAAAATGAACATTCAGTTTAACCTTCCAATTTGTGAGGAGTGCCCGGACACCGACCGTGAAAAGATGGCCATTGCCGAATTGCTCGATGGGATGGCCGATGGCTTTGTATGCGGTTGCATCTGAAAAAGAGGCCACCGGATTTTCCAATGGCCTCTGGGTGAAGAAATAATTTGCGCTGTTAATTCAAATATCCCGGATTGAGGATTGCGGCCTAAAAACAGAATCCCGGGCTGGAATCAGATTTTGTTCATCCGACACCAACTTGCAATCAATAAATCAAATGTTCATACCCATCGTTCAGCAAATCAGGAATATAGCTGGCAATCAAACCCAGAGCATATTCTTCGCTTACCGGGTTGGTCGTTAAAATGCGCTGACGGTTCAGCTCATCCTTGCTTAGGATCGACGACGTGATGCGGTTGTTCACGGTTCGGTTGGCGCGGGAAACTTGTTTAACCCCGAAACCTTCCTGATCGGATGAGTAAATCACTTCAAAAAATTCGGAACGAACCACATAGGCGAGGTTCTTGCCAATTTTTTGAAGCGCAATGGTGAGCGGCTTTTCCTTTCCGGAATAGGTAATGGTCCAGACTTTTTCAATGTTCTTCCCCAGAAACAGATTTTCAACCGGGTTAATTTCGAATACCGACGAACCGGTTTTGGCTGAACCGACAAAGGAGGTCAGGACTGCAAACAAGAATGCAGCCAATGTACTTGTTTTCAATAAATTGTTTTTCATGGCTTGAAATTTTAAAAGGTTCAACGAGCAATTTTGTTTTCTGACTGAATGAAGAATAAATTTTGGAGATGTTGCCTGAAAAAAGATGTTCTTCAGCAAGGATCTGTTTTCTGAATCCAGGACGGCCAACCTTTTGATTTGTTACATCCGAAAGCACAGGTCCGCTGAAGAATTTTCGTGCAATTGCCTATTTTTGCATTAAAAAAAAACAAATCATGGAATTCAACAAGCTTATAAAAAATCGGTTTTCGGTGCGGTCGTTCACCCGCCAGCCGGTTGACCGCGATACAATTCTTGAAATTCTGGAGTCAGCCAGGCTGGCGCCATCGGCAGTTAATTTTCAGCCCTGGCATTTCATTGTCGTTACCGAAGCCGAACATCTATCTGAAATTCAGCAGGCTTATCCCCGGAACTGGTTCATGGAAGCGCCGGTCTGCATCGTTGTTTGTGCTGATCACCGGCAGTCGTGGAAACGGAAATCGGATGGAAAGGATTTTGCCGATGTGGATGCGGCCATTGTAACCGACCACCTGATTTTAAAAGCAACCGAATTGGGTTTGGGTACCTGCTGGGTATGTAATTTTGATGTTAAATTGGCAAGAAAAATCCTGCAACTTCCTGAATATGTTGAGCCAATGGTACTGGTTCCGATGGGTTACAGCAATGCCGATGCGCCGGTCAAGTCCAGGAAACCGCTTTCAGAAACAATTCACTGGGAAAAGTTCAGGATGGATTAAATTCGTTGATGTATTTCTCCAGTCGATCCAAGCCTTCCATGATGTTTTCGAGCGAATTGGCATACGAAAAGCGCAAATAACCTTCACCGTTTTCGCCAAAGTCGATGCCGGGAGTGACCCCAACATGCACTTTTTCCAGAATATCGAAAGCCAGTTTATACGAATCAGGCGAAAGATGGCGGGCATTCACAAAAATGTAAAAAGCGCCGGTCGGCTCAACGGCAATCCGGAAACCCAGTTGGCGCAGGCGTTTGATCATGTATTTCCGGCGTTCGTTGTACACCGTTTTCATGTGGGTAACATCGGCACCGGCATCGCGGAGGGCAGCAATTCCGGCCCTCTGGGCAACGGAACCCGCGCAAATAAAAAGGTTTTGCTGAAGCTTCTGCATGGGCCGCACAAATTCTTCAGGAGCAATTACATAGCCCAACCGAAGGCCGGTCATGGCATACAACTTCGAAAATCCGTTCAGCACAAAGGCCCGGTCGGTGTATTCCATGATCGAATGCGCCCTACCCTCGTAAACCAATCCGTGATAAATCTCGTCGGAAATAATGTATGGCGAAAACCCGGCGATGGCCTGCAAAGTTTCGGGCGAAAGCAAGTTCCCGGTTGGGTTCATCGGACTGTTGATCATGATTCCTTTCGTTCGTCTGGTAATTGCGGTGCCAATGTTTTCGGGCCGGTACTGAAATCCATCTTCTTCATAAACAGGCACTTTTATCATTTTTGCTCCTGAAAAACTGATAAAATTCGGGTAACAGGCATACCCCGGATCGG
>JBBIHV010000081.1:0-6511 GCA_037446835.1 Sunxiuqinia sp.
AATCCCAAGTTTCACGCATAAAGATCATTCTTAATCATTGAAAATTGAGTATTCATTATTGATTGTTCGTTATTTTGCTTAACGCGTTGAGTCGCTGCAAAAGTGTTGGGTGCGAATAGTGAAAAAAAACGTAAGCCGGGTGCGGTAAAAGGTTGCTCAAGTTTTTTACCGACAATTTCTTCAAAGCCGAGGCCAGTTCGTGGGCATCAAAATTGATTGCTGCAAACGCATCAGCCTGATATTCATTTTTTCTGGAAAATATATTCATCGCCAAACCGGTAATCAGTGAAATGGGTGAATACAAGATACCGAATGCAATAAGCCCGATATGAAAACTTGGAGTTTTAACCCCCAATGCCGCCGAAAGTTCAGGACTGCCCACGAAAAGTGAAAAGATGAACAGCATCACTCCGGTTTGCAGGATTCCTAGCAACAGACTCCAAGTCACATGGTTTTTTTTGTAATGCCCTATTTCGTGTGCCAGAACCGCCACCAGTTCATTCACGGTCAGGTCGTTTATCAGTGTATCGTAAAGCACAATACGTTTTTTGGCACCTAGTCCGGTAAAATATGCATTGGCTTTGGTTGAACGTTTCAAACCATCGATCACGTATATATTAGTGAGTTTAAAGCCGACTTTCGATGAGAAATTCTCGATGGCTGTTTTTAATTCGCCATCCTGAAGCGGTGTTTGCTTGTTAAAAAGTGGAACAACCAGGTTGGAATAAAATAGCACCATGAAAATTGAAAATCCGCTGACAATTAGCCAGGCATAAATCCAGAAACTGGAAGTGGTAAGCTGATAAACATAGATAATCAGTGCCAAAAGGCCACCACCGATAATTGCTCCAAGCAGATATCCTTTCAATTTATCGAAGATGAAGATTTTGGGCGTTGTTTTATTAAAGCCAAAATTTTCTTCGATTACAAAGGTTTCATAAACCGAAAACGGGGTGGTAAGAAGATCGGATGCCAACAAAAGGATTCCGAAAAAGATCAGAGCAGTCAAAATTGGATTACCCGAAACAGTAAGCGCCAAACTGTTTACCCATGCAAATCCGGTAAACAAAAACATCAACAGCATCACTACAAAACTAAATGACGAACTGATCGTTGAAAACCGATGGTTAACCTTCTCATAGTCTTGTTGCTGACGGTATTTTTCTTCATCAAAAATGCCTTTTAGTTCTTCAGGAAGCTGATCACTCCATTGCGTTGAATTAAGATATTCCAGTATCCGTTCGAAAATATAATCAGCCACCAGCAAGACGATGAAGATATAAAACAAAATTTGCGACATGAATTAGAATTTAGTTCAAAGGTAGCAAAATGCACTTCCAAATTTTCTGATTTAAGGCTCCGAACCAGAATTTTCAAAATAATACGGATAGACAGATAATCTACAGACCAGTCTTGATGCCGGTTGGCTGTATCAACAAAAATGAAAACATATCAACCAAGGAAGGTAACTATGAAGCTACAGAAAAAAAAACCGGGAAAATGATTTTGTAAATGCTTTTTCCCGGTTTCCTTATTCATATCAATTATTGTTCAAATTCTAATAGTCACCAAAGCATTTCTCGGCAAAGCTCTAAGAACTGATTTTGCTTCATTCTCTGGAATACTAATCAGAATTTCTGGAGTATATTTTGGTTTTTCAAATTTAATGATTTGATGAATTGCATCTTTAATATTTTTTATATCTCTCTTAAATTCAAACCCTTGACCAAATTTATATTTTGCCTGAGAATCCACAATAGAATCAATTCCTTGAATATTTAAATCAATATCGTGGTTTAGTTTTACAGTCCAATATACATTTTCCTTTAGTACCGAATCTTTTTTTGCATCGTTTGCATCAGCCTCTTCGGTAGTTTTAGGTGCCTTAATTACTTTGAAAGGATTTTTGGCAATGGAAGATTCAAAACGCAAAATTTTTAATGGGCTCCCGAACATACTAAAATAGACATTTCCGTCCATTCGTTTAAAAAATCCTGAAATTGAAACATCGCGGATTTTAGATTTCATCAAAACTACACCCTTTAATTCAAGCTGAATGAAATGATCACTCAGATCAATAGAGAGTCCAATTGAATCGCCGGAAGCCATCTTAAGTCGAGATTCTACCCATGCTTTTTCCTTCAGTTGATCCAAGAGTGATGCATTAATAGGAGTGATTCCTTCGGCATGCTTACGGGCTATACTCATCCGGTTATCAACTGCACTAATTGAGATGTAGGTATAAACCGAAACAATAACCAAGATGAAAAAACTAAATAATAGCACAAAAATTTTTAAGCCAAGATAACTCCTCTTCTTTTTATACAGGCTTTCAAATTCATCAACTGACTTATTTTTCATTTTTAATAGATATAAACTTTTGAACCTACTTCCAATGTCTTATAAACAACTTCCAAATCATCGTCGAGCAGACGAATACATCCATGAGTAACATTCTGCCCCATGAAACGTTTATAAATAGTTCCATGAATCATATAACCATCTCCAAGTACGAGTTTGTACGCCCCAAGAGTTCCGGATTCAAATCGAGAGGGATCACCGGGAGGCGGAATTGGTAGTCCATCTTCAATAAAAGCCCAGTCGGGTTTTGCCCATACAGGATTTGGTTGTTTACTTTGAACAGTCCTAACTCCAAGTGGAGTATAAAATACATAATCCTTCTTTTTGCCACCTACAATGAGACGTTCATTCTTCCCTGTTGAACAAACTCCATCCCGAATCATTACTTTATCTTTGTATAAATAAAAATGATTGTCGGAGGTGTTAACAATGATATAAGGATTCGTCGGTGTTAATTTATCAAGTTTAGACTGAAGCTTAGAAATTTCATTTTCGAGTGACTCTTTTTCTGATTCTGCCAGACCCATATTAGTTGTCGATGACACAGAAGGTAGTATAAGAGTAGATTCCTGAAGTGCCGGGACAGCAAAAAGTACCATCACCGAAAAAAACAAAAGCCCAAGAATAAATACAACTAAAGATATCAAAAAAGTACGGATCATCTTATTAATATTTAAATTCCACTTTTAATTAAAGCAATATAGTATGTCAAATTTTTTTTTTGAAAAAATATCAACAATACTAAAAGGCTAACCCTTGAGTCACCACTGAAAGCGGTTCGATTGAACCGACAATTGTAACACGGGTTCCAGCTCCAACCAACCGGCACAAATCACTAATATCACTATCTCTCAAACTGATACAACCACTTGTCCAGTTAAAACCCTTTCCTCCATTACCATGAATTTCAATTAATCCTCCGATACTTGCGCCACGTGAAATTAATCCTTTTTTCTTATTATTTGCAAATATTCTTCTGTCATCATCATTCGGATAGTTCAGCAACAATGCTTTATGATATATAGTGCTTCCACCTTCCTTTTTACTGGTGATGCGGTAGTTTCCTTCAGGCGTGGCGCCATCTCCATTCCTCTGTTTATGCGACATCCAATTAGGGCCAAACTCAGTCTCGTAAGACCTAATTACCCTACCTGATTGATAAACATAGAGCAAATGAGCCATTTTATCAATCAGTATTACTTTACTTCCACCGCGTGAAGCCGAAATTGCATCATTAGCCATTCGCTTCCAATTCGGATAATCATTAAAATATCCTCGCAACATGCTACTAGCAACCGTATTGGCATGGGTGATGTATACATCTGCTTCTTTAAACAGCATTTCTGCTTCTTTGAGTTTACCGCTCTCGTGTGCAATTTTTGATTCGCTAAAAAACATTTTGGATTTATTATTCGCATCAAAAACCGATTTAGAAAGGGGAAGGTCTTTAAAAAGCTTGTTATAGAGTTCAATTTTTTTAGCAAGGCTCACAAATGCAGCGTCAACGTTTTTACTTAAGTTAACTGACTTCTGAATTGATTCATCTTTTGATTCATCAGCTTTCTTTTTTGAAAGTCGGGCAAAGTTTATTACCCGAGAATAGTCGCGAAAAAGAATGAATCGGGCATTTTCTTTTGACCAATTTACCATTGCAGAATCGTAATTCTGCATGGATTCTTTATATAAATTTTCTGCATAAATATTGGCACCAGCTTCTTTTGCCAATGCCAAAGCTTCGCGGGCAAGCCTCAAATCTTCAGTTGGTAATTCTCGCCTTGAAACGATTATTACGCTGACAGTTGCAGCAATGATAAAAATTGAAACGACAACAACTATCAACCATCTCAAAATCTTTTTCTTACCTATTCCCATCACACTTCATAATTAAAAAAATACCCGGGGGTAAAGCCCCGGGTATTTAAACTATTTAACTCTCACAAGTTATTTTTTCTTTGCAGCTTTTTTAGCAGGAGCGGCTTTTTTAGCAGGAGCAGCAGCAGCTTTTTTAGCGATAGCGTCATCTAATTCAGCTTTAATTGAAGTAGCCTTTTCTTTAGCAGCTTTGATCTTATCGTTGGAACCGATCAAATCACCTTTGGCTAAAAGAGCTTCTACTTCAGTAACTGTAGTTTCCGCTACAGTAATGTCGCTTTTGATAGCTTCCAAAGCTTCTTTTCCTTCTTTACCCCTAGGAGCTTTTGCAATTAAAGCTTTATTTGCTTCGTTCATAGTTTTTACTTCACCAATCAAAGTTTCAGTTTCAGTTTTTAATTCAACTTTACGAGCTTCTGATTTAGCTTTAGTATCAACTGCCATCTGGTTAACAACTGCTAATAAATTTTTAGCTTTTGTGTAGTTTGGAAACCATTTTGCTTTAGCAACTTCTACTTTTTCGTTAGCAGATTTCATTGAATCAACCAATGCAGTGTAAGCTTCAGGAACATACAAGTCAGCACCTGCATCTTTTACACTCTGAACAGCAGCAGTAGCTGCGTCAATTTCTGCCTGAGGAACTTTAGCACAACTGCTAAATAATACTGCGATACCCATTGCTGCAATAGCAATAATTAATTTACTTTTCATACTCAATTTTTAATTTTGGTTTTCTCTAAAATTATTTACTTTTAATATAACAAAAAAAAATTTAAACTTCTATTTTTACATCGTAATAATAATGGTACCTGATCAAATTTATCATTGTGACGAAGGTTTCTGGAGAAGTAACACATCTTTAAATTATTTTTTTAATTTTTTTTCGACATATCTCATTACCAAAACATTTTAATGGCGTTAAAATCAAAATATCAGCAAAAATCAGACGAAGAAATTGTTCATTTAATAATGAATTCTGGCAATAAAGAATTATTTGAAATCTTATATACGCGTTACAATAAGAAAGTAAAAGACAAATGTTTCAGCTTTTTAAAAGACACTAAACAATCTGAAGAATTTGCAAATGATATCCTAACTAAAGCGTACGAAAAAATTCCTGGCTTCAAAGGTAATTCTTCTTTCTCATCTTGGCTCTACTCCATAACCTATAATTACTGTATCGACTACTTACGTGTTAAGAAAAAACTTCATTATCCGGAATGGAACAGCAGCAATGAGATTCCAGAAATTATTGACGAAGCAGAAACTGATTTTGAAGAAGCAAGTTATGAAAATTTGCTTACAATTTTAGAATTAATCCACCCAGAAGAAAAAGTTTTGCTCTTGATGAAATATCAGGATAATCTACCCATCAAACAAATTGCAAAGACATTAAGGATCAGCGAAGATGCTGTCAAAATGAGACTAAAACGAGCCAGGTCTCGTGTCATTTATATGTATAGGCAAAAATTCAATTCAAATAATTAATTCTGTTTCACCTCGTTACTATTTATATTATTTACCGTCTAGATGTAAGAAGGATTTGAAACCCTTCCCCAATTTAATCCTTCTTTTATGTAATAATAACTCCGACTAAACTCAGATAATTAACTCAGAATGAAAAACATTTTAAGCAAATTATTCAAATTCAGTACCATTTCTTTACCTTCTCCGGTAAAGAATTCATTTTTAGATCAGTTTGGAGATTCCATAAACGTGGAATGGACCCAGTCGGATGATTTTTATGAGGCAATCTTTTATCGTGATGAAATTGAACACATTGCACATTTTGATTCTTCAGGCAAATTACTGAATCTTAAAAAGAACTTGCCTATTCATGCGACTCCAATTCACATCAAGGAAAAAGGCCAAAAACATGGTGAAATAATGAATGTAATTGAGATTAGGGAAGATGAAATTGTTGGCTATGAGTTAATTATCCGTGATGAAGCATTGATTAGGTATTCGTTATTGTTGAATGAAAAAGGTGGATTAATACAAAAGAGTAAACTATAAGCCGTTTCTGCTTGAGCTATGTGAATTCATTCTGCTTGAAAAAAAATTGAAAACAGTATAAATTTGCTTCTCTCCTATTGCAAAACTAAAAATTTAAACACTATATTTGCAACCGCAAAATAAAACATGGTGGTTGTAGCTCAGTAGGTTAGAGCACTGGATTGTGGTTCCAGGGGTCGTGGGTTCAAATCCCATCTACCACCCCATTAAGCATATAAAGGTAATTATCTAAAAGGATGATAGTTACCTTTCTTTTTTTCGT
>JBBIHV010000081.1:6611-8290 GCA_037446835.1 Sunxiuqinia sp.
GGCACCTGAGTAACCTCTCAATACATGCCAGTAACGACTAAAATTGTCGGAAAATTCAATTAAATATTTTAAGTCAGCCAGCGATTTATAAAAGTTGTCATATTGACCAGCAACTAAATACGATTCGAGTAGGTCAAGTTTGAGAGGAGTATAAACAACAAAATCGGACATGAAATCATTTATAAGGTTTTTTGCCTCTTCCTGTTTAACTTCATTATTGAACGAAGCTTCAAAAAATTCCTTAAATGACCTGGCTGCATTCATCATTTCGATATTGCTTGATCAAATCTAAGGAAAAGAAACAATTTCCGATCTTGTTCATCCTTCCACTTTGTAAACCATCCAAATGAACTATCATTTAGTTATTCTGGGTGATCAAAATAATGTCACCAGATTTGATTTTGGAAAACATGGAAAACTTTTTGGAATTAGGTCCCTGCATAAATTAGCATTCCTATCCCTGCTAAAAAAAGAAGAAACATGGCAACCAAAAGTCGGGCAGTGCCACGTGCTCCCTTAAACTCTTTCCAAATAAAAACTCCCCATAAAGCTGCTACCAGAGTTGCGCCCTGTCCCAATCCGTAAGATATGGCAAATCCGGCTTTCCCGGCGGCAATAATACTGAAAGTCATTCCGATGCACCAGATTATTCCACCAAGAATTCCGGTAAAATGCTCTTTTAAACTGCCGCTGAAATAATGTGAGTAATTAACCGGTGTACCTTCAAAAGGTTTACGCATTAAAATCGTATTGAAAACAAAATTACTGAGAAGAATTCCGATCGAAAAGATAAATACCGCCGTGTAGGGAGTTAACATTCCAGCTTCAGGATTTTCAATGTTAGCTGACATGGAACTAGCCACAAACCGATAAAAAAGAGCCATTAAAACACCGCCAACAACCGAAAGTAAAATTCCCTTGGTTGGAACTTTATGGAATTGCGACGCCTTTTTCCGGTAGGCTATCGCATCCAGGACAATAGCCAGTGCGATGAGAGCCACTCCGAAAAACAACCATACCGGATTTCCCTGCGGACTGGCTAAATAATTCACAATCACACCCAAAACAAGCGCAATCCCGATACCGACCGGAAAAGCCACCGACATTCCGGCAATGGAAATGGCGGCAGCCACCAGAATATTGGCTGCATTAAATATGATTCCACCAAGCAAAGCATTCCAAAGGTTACTCATTTGTGCCTGACGGATATCTGCCAGAAAGCTGCGCCCCTGCTCGCCTGAACTGCCCATTGTAAACGAAAAAATGAGCGACATCAGCAGAATGCCGATGACATAATCCCAATAAAACAGTTCAAATCGCCACGATTTCTGGGCAAGTTTCTGGGTATTGGCCCACGACCCCCAGCACAACATGGTAATCACACAAAGTACGACTGCAAAAAAATAGGAATTGACGATGTACATGGCTTTGTATTTATGATTGATTATTGATTTAAGTTGTCGGTTATCTGTTGTCCATAATTCGAATCGGACAAATGGTAAATCGTAAATCAATGTCGTTTAGTTAATGTTTTTACAGATTAAACTCTGTCGTGGCCTGCAACCACCAACAGGGTATTCAATCGCCCCGGCAGTGGTTAAAAACCTTGCCGGCGGTTTAACTAAACGACATTGAATTGTAAATTGTAAATCATTCTTATTTCGGTTCACTAGACAAAA
>JBBIHV010000081.1:8390-16743 GCA_037446835.1 Sunxiuqinia sp.
AACATGTCTTTGTAAGTCAGGCCCAGTTTTTTCTTCATTTCAAGCGAATAGTCGAGCGTTCCCAGGTCTTTCCCGGTGTTGTTGGTTCCGAAGGTGAATTTCACGCCCGCAGCTTTGGCTTTCCGGAGTATCTTTTCAGAAGGAATTTTAAACCTTGAATTGATTTCGAGGGCTACATGATTATCTGCCAGCACTTTAACAAAACGGTCGATACGGGAATCAGTCCAGAGCTCGTCGTACCGGCTGGCAATGGAAGCCGGAAGGAAAGTCGGATTGACATGAATATCAATGGGTTCCTTCGAAACAATGTTTTCAATCTTCGAAATCAGCTCGTCCATAAATTTTTGCGGATCGTCCACGAATACTTCATTGGGCATCCAGAGGCGCATCCGCCGGCCTTTGTGGTCGGTCCAGGTCATTCCGTCGGTAAACACATAATCGAACTTCGCGACCGCTTCCGGCGAAAACAAGGTCACCCATTCGCGGCCTTCGGCCTGCATCCCTTTGAAACACGGTTTGCCTTTCACGGTGTCCATGTATGCGAACAGCGATTTGTCGTCGGTTACCGGAAATCTCAGGCCGCAATTGGGCGCAATGCCGTAATTGATACCCAGTTTCATTGAGTTCCGGCAAGCCTCTTCAATGGTCAGGCCGCCCTTCAGGTGAACATGGAAATCGATAATCGGAAAGTTTTCGAGGCACATTTTCGTGATTTTGGTATCCCATTCCTTCGAAACCAGGGGTTGCAGCTTTTCGGCTTTCGGCAACGGCCTGATTTGAATACTTTTAAAGTAAACCTTGCTGTGTTCGTCGTGGCATTGCAAAGCAATCAGCCCGGCACTGAATACTTTCAGCTTATCGTTTTTGGGCCGGTACGGATCATCCGGCTGAATGTAATCGACTACCTGTATGCCGTTTACGAAAATCTGGCAATGATTCTCGACCACTTTAAAATACAGCTCAAACCACTCGTTGTCGTTCACCGTCGGATAATAAACATTGCGGATTCCGTAGAGGCTGCCCGTCTTTTTCAGTTCCTGAAAATCGCCCGGACGCTCGTAACTGTTATTGATCTGAACCTCGTAACCGCGAAGCAGCGGGCCATAGGGCTGCATCTGGGTATGAAAAATGATACCCGAATTGCTGCCCGGTTCGGTCTTTACCATCGCCTTTAACTCGAAGTTCCGGAAAACCCCCTTTTTAAAATCGCCCGTATAAAATAAATGACTGATCGGGCCATCGGCAACAATTTCCCCGTTTTCAACCTTAAACGAATTTGGATTTTGATTGGCTGTCCAACCGGTCAGATCTTTGCCGTTGAAAAGTTCGGTCCACTCATCGGCTTTTTTCTGGCACGAGGTAAGCAGTAGAACACCGGCAAACAGCATTAAAAAGGCAGGGATTTTTCTCATGGTTGTTCGGTTTTGGTTTATCGAAATCTGAACAAAGGTAGAAATCTATGCGAAAAATGTCTTTCCCTTTTTTATACATTTGAAAACCTTAATCAGGCGACGCGAAACTCCGAACATTTTCTGCTCGCCAACAAAATACAAAACCATGAAGTTGAAAAGAATATTTTTAGCATTACTTGTTTTAACCGGTACGTCGCAGCTTTTTGCCCAACCGGCAAATCAGGGCAAACTCACAGCACAACAGGTTATTACTCAAATGAAGAGCAAGCTGACCTGCACGTGGAACAACCAGACCGTTGATACCTTTAAAACCGGAAATCCCGACGATGTGGTCACCGGCATCGCGGTTTGCATGTTTGCCGACGTTGAAACCCTCCGGAAAGCCGTGGCACAAAACTGCAACCTGGTTATTACCCACGAACCCACGTTTTACAACCATCTAGATCAAACCGATCAGTTTAAAAACGATCTGGTTTATCTGCAAAAACGGGAATATATCAACCAGCACCACCTTATTATTTTCAGGTTTCACGACCACTGGCACCGCACTGTTCCCGACGGAATTTATGTGGGCATGATCGACAAGCTGGGTTGGAAAGCCAATGAAGTTGACAATTCGTTGCTGTATTTTAAATTTCCGGAACAAACCGTGGGCGAGTTTGCCGAACAGGTTCAGGATAAACTGAAAGGCAGTCAGTTGCGGATTGTTGGCAATCCGACAATGCACTTTACCAATGTGGCCCTTTCGGTTGGTGCGCCTGGTTCTCAATCGCACATCAGTATGCTGAACAACCCGTTTACCGAGCTGTTGGTTGCCGGAGAAGGCCAGGAATGGGAAACCTACGAATATGTGCTCGACGCCTCGATGCTGGGTATGAAAAAAGCAGCTATTTTCACCGGGCATATTTCGTCGGAAGAAGCCGGAATGGAATATTGCGCCAGTTGGCTGAAGACTTTCATCCATTCGGTTCCGATCGTTTATCTCGAAAACGGTCCGTCCTTTCATGCCGTCCAGAAAAAATAAGACAAGGTTTCAAGTCCAAATTTTAATATGGTTCAGCACAAGCAAATATATGTGATTACCGGTGGCCCCGGTTTTGGAAAAACGCAACTGATTGAAGCGCTTCGTCGTTCGGGATACCTTTGTTCCGGCGAATTTGCCCGCGATTTGATTGAAGAACAAACTGCTGTTGGCGGGACAATCCTTCCCTGGAAAAACCCCAGGCTTTTTCAGGAAGAAGTATTGAAAAAACGGGTCGGATTTTTTGAGACAGTCCCTGTTGGCGCCCTTGCCTTTGCCGACCGGGGAATCCCTGATCAACTGGCATTTGCAGAATACAAAGGTTTCAGGAAACCCGAAATTTTAATTGAAAAAGCATGGGAGTACCGTTATGCGCCAATCGTTTTCGTCACCCCGCCCTGGCCTGAAATATTTGGGAACGACCAAATCAGGACCGAAACTTTTGAAGAGGCATCGATGATTGATCAGGCGATCAGGACTTGCTACTCCGATCTGAATTACCGATTAATTGATTTACCTTTAGTCCCGGTAAAAAATAGAATTAACTTTCTTCTGGAAACGATTTTTAAAACCTAATATTATGAACATTAACCGACGCGTATTTTTCAGACATGCCGCAGTTAGTACTGTTGGTTTGGCTGCTATTCCCGGGATCCTTTCGGCTTCGATGCCTCCTGAAACCAAGAAAAGAAAAGGTGCAATCCACGCATTAAAAACCGGCAATGTCGTATTGTTCCAAGGCGATTCGATTACCGATGCAGGCCGCGAAAAAGAGAAACAGTTGCCCAATTCGCCAGCCTCGTTTGGTACCGGGTACGCGTTAATGGCCGGTGCAAGTTTGCTGAATTCGGAAGCTTCGAAAAACCTAAGCATTTATAACCGCGGAATTAGCGGCAATAAAGTTTATCAACTGGCCGACCGCTGGCAAAAAGACTGTTTCGACCTGAACCCAAGCCTGCTGAGCATCCTGATTGGGGTAAACGATTTCTGGCACAAACTAAATGGCCAATACGACGGCACCATCGAGAAATATGAAAACGACTACCGGCAATTGTTAACTTTGACAACCAAGATGCTTCCCAATGTGTCGCTCGTAATTTGTGAGCCTTTTGCTGTAAACGGTGTTTCGGCAGTTAACGAGAAGTGGTTCCCAGAATTCGATTTGTACCGCGCCTCAGCAAAGAAACTTTCTGAAGAATTCAAGGCCATTTTCATCCCCTATCAGGCCATTTTTGATGAAGCTCAAAAACATGCTCCTGCCAAATTCTGGACTGTCGATGGCGTTCACCCATCGATGGCCGGAAGTTCGCTGATGGCCGAAGCCTGGCTAAAAGCCGTGAAATAATTGAAAGAAATTGGTAAAAGTCATTGATCAACAGCCATTTAAATCCGTTTACTTCACGTAATCAGCATTCTGCAGAAATTCAATCGATTTTTTCACGCTTTCAACAGGAGGCATGTTGTATTCTTCAACTTCAACAATGTAGTGTTTCATGCCTGCTTTTTTGGCATCACCAAAAATTGGTTTAAAATTCATTATGCTGCCTTTTCCGCCCAGTTCGGCTTTGTCTTTCACGTGCCACAATTCGAACCGTCCCGGATATTTGTTGAAATAGTCAACCGGATTTTTCCCGCCATCGGTAATCCAGTACAAATCCATTTCGAACATCACTTTGGCCGGATCGGTGTGTTTCAGCATGTAATCGTAAATGGTCTGGCCTTCCAAATCCTTAAATTCGCCGTTGTGGTTGTGGTATCCAAAACGGATTCCGGCAGCGTTGCATTTTTCACCAACGGCATTAAAATAATCGCAGTAGCGCTGGAGCCCGGCAAGGCTTTCGTAGCCCACCTTGTCCATTGAAGGCTGAACAATGTATTTTACACCGGCAGCTTTGTGTGCAGCAATACAAGTATCCCACCAGGCCATTGTTTTATCCCAGTTGGCCTTGTCAGGAACAGGCTGCCCGCAATGCGAAGAAAAGAAATTCAGGCCGTTGGCATCGCACAGCGCTTTAAAAGCGGCAGGTTCCATCTCATAGAATTTCCCGTCGGCGTAGCTGGCTGCTTCAACTAGTTTGTAACCCATGGCGCCAACTTTCTGGATGGTGCCTTTGGCATCGGTTTTCATGTCGTCGCGTACCGACCACAATTGGAGGCCAATTTCCTTGGCCGGTTTCGTGGACGTAAACGAGGTCGTTCCCCCGGAAACAAAAACAGCCAATACCATGATTTTCAATGATTTTCTAAGATTAGTTGTTAAATTCATGATGAATAGTTTAGTTGATTAGATTGATTGTATGCAGAAAAAACATCCACACTTCAGCAAAAATAGTTGCAAAAAACCAGAACTAAAACAGAATGCTGGATTTTGTTTTTGTAATTTTTACAAAAACAGAAAGAAATTCAGGGCAGTCTGTTAAAATTCGGATGAATTATAATCCCAACCCAGGATACTGGCAATTACCGGCAAAACATGCGCGGCCATTTTCCGCTGGCCCGAATAATTGGGATGTGAGTCGGACCCCAGATCTTTTGCCGGATTGGTCAGGTAAGTTGGAATTCCAACAAAATATACGTTTTTCTTTTGGTTGGCCGACCTAAACCGTTCAACCAGCTCTTTAACGTATGAGTAACAAGGTTCATCGGTCATGGGGCCGACAATGCAAAATATCGGAATTTCGCCATATTGCCCGATGACATTGTCGATCAGTTTTTCATATCCTTCCTGAAAATCATTTTTGCCGGGGAACGGCTGTGTGCTGAAATCGTTGGTTCCCAGGTTGATGACAACCACGTCGGGCTTCCACTTTTTGAAATCCCATACCGGTTGGTCTTTCTCGTCAAATTGGCGGTTAAACCGTCTAGGCATTGTCCCCGTTGGCGAAACCTTTTCTTTATATCCGTAATTTCTCACAACACCTTCACCCGAATGGGCCGTAATGTGGTAATCGGCTTTGAAGGCCCGCGACATAATTGCCGCATAACTCAGGTAATTGTTTTCGGTGACGGGCTTCCAGTGTTCAGCGCCCGATTTGCCTTCGACCCCGTACCCGCAGGTAATCGAATTACCGATAAACTCTATTTTTCGTGTCGGAATTTCTTTCCACGGAAGCAATTCGCCAGCTTCAGAAATTAAAACCCCTTCAAATGTCCCGGTTCCCTGACTGCCTTCGGTGCGCTTGTAAATTTGCATTGAATGGATTTGGGGTCCAAGTCCGTCGGCCACCCGAAGTGTTGTATCGCTTTTAACTTCAATGGTTTTAGCGGGCTGGTCGTCAACAAAAACCGCATAATAATTGTGGCCGGTATCATTCATCCGGAGGGCACATTCGCTCCCCCGGAAGCGGAACTGAATATAAACTCCGGACCAATCGTATTTCACTTCTTTCGGATTGGAAAAATCGAAACGTCCGACATACCTGAAATTTTCGTTGTTTGCCGGGATAAACTTTGTCTTTGAAAATCCTGATAAAACGATCAGGAAAAGGCCAAGTGATAAAATCAGTTTTCTCATTTGCATAGGTATTTTATGATTCAAAAAATGCTTCAACTCCGGGATAATGGTACTTTTCGCGTGCATCTGCTTCCGGGACCAAAAAATATTTGAGCTCTGCTTCGGCACAAATTTTCCCAGACTGATCGATCAGCCAGGCCTGAATGGTTGCCAGCCGTTTGTTTCGCTCGGCCAGGCGGGCCCGGATGGTCACTTCGCCCCGGTCGATGTACAAGGGTTGCCTGAATTTCACTTTCATTTCAGCGGTAAGCCCGACCGTGCCACATTTGACATAAACAACCCAACCGGCAATTTCGTCCATTAAAGTTGACTGAATTCCACCATGGACCACTTTTGGATAACTTTGCAAAACCGGTCGGGGTTCCCAGTACGAGACCAGGTCTTCGCCATCTTCCCAAAATTCAAGGTGCAGGCCAAAATCGTTGTGTGGCGAACATCCGAAACACTGGTAAACTTCAGGATCGTCGTTCAGATGAATGTTTTTGATCTTTCTCATGAAGCACAAAATTAGAAAACCGAACGGATGAACAACGATAACTACAATCCGTTTTTCAGAAAAAAATCCTGAAATCCTGAACTAAAATCGGCCTCACACACGTTATTATCAGCCAAAACAGCGTTGAAACAGGCATAATTGTTCCCAATCGCAGCGAAATTGCTTACAAATATTGACTTTTAGCTTCATTTTATCTAGTTTAGGGTTTCCAAATAAAAATTAAAG
The DNA here is from genome assembly GCA_037446835.1 of Sunxiuqinia sp. Lineage (GTDB taxonomy): Bacteria > Bacteroidota > Bacteroidia > Bacteroidales > Prolixibacteraceae > Aquipluma. The sequence goes on from JBBIHV010000081.1 coordinate 15,059, forward strand.
ATGATAAAATCTTCAGAACTTATCCTGAATGCCGACGGGAGCATTTTCCACCTTCACCTGAAACCCGAACAATTGGCCGATCAGGTTATTCTGGTAGGTGATCCCGGACGGGTTGATACCATTGCCAAATTAATGACCGACATCGAGTTCAGGGTTCAGAACCGCGAATTTATTTCGACCACCGGAAAATACAACAATCGGCGCATCACGGTGGTAGCCACCGGAATCGGGACCGATAACATCGACATCGTCGTGAACGAACTGGATGCCCTGGCAAACATTAACCTGGAAACACGTGAGGTAAACCCGGCCCTGCGGAAGCTAAACCTGGTCAGGATAGGGACTTCAGGCGGATTACAAGATTATTTACCTGTGAATTCGTTAGTCGTTTCACGAAAAGCCATTGGGTTCGACGGCTTGCTGAACTTCTATGCCCGCCGCAACGAAGTATCGGACCTGCCTTTCGAGGAAGCTTTCAGAAAACACACCAGCTGGGGCAAACAACTGACCTCGCCTTATGTGGTTGACTGTTCGGAAGAACTTTTTTCGAAGATACATGGTTATGAGACCCATGCCGGGATAACCATTTCAGCCCCTGGATTTTACGGCCCGCAAGGAAGGGTTTTAAGGTTGCCGCTAGCCGATCAGCTACTGAATGAAAAAATTGAATCGTTTCAATTCGACGGACAGAAAATCACCAATTTTGAAATGGAATGCTCGGCCATTTACGGCCTTTCAAAACTACTCGGGCACGAAGCGCTTACCATTTGCCTGATTATTGCAAACCGCGTGAATAAAGAGGCCAGCGCCAATTATCATCAACCCATGCAAACACTCATTAAACTCGTTCTGGACCGACTAACCAGTTAAATGCCGCAGGATATGACAAAAAAGAAGCTGGATTCGCTTATTGCCCTGATCGACGACCCCGACGAATCGGTGTTTTATTCGGTCTTTGAGGAAATCCAAAAAGAAGACATTTCGGTGGTTGACCATCTTGAACACATCTGGGAAACCAGTTTGGACGAAATGGTTCAGGATAGGATTGAACTAATTATTCAAAAGATCCAGTTTAACGACACCAAAGACAAAATCAGGAATTGGTCCAGTCAGAAAACATTGGACCTGTTTGAAGGCTTTTTTCTGATCTCGCGTTATCAGTATCCCGAATTAAAGCTGAAACCGATTTTAAACCAACTCGAAAGTATCCGGAAAGAAATTTGGCTTGAATTTCGAAATTCGCTGACTTCGCTGGAAAAAATCACCATATTGAACCATATTTTTTTCGATCATTTTAAATTTCATGTTGACCTGATAAATCCCGACTCGCCGCAACATTGCCACATCAACCGTGTATTTGACACCCGAAAATGCAACCCGGTTTCCATCGCAATTTTATATACCCTGGTTGCCCGTTCGCTCAAATTACAGGTCAATTATATCGATTTCCCTAAAAACCCGCTCGTGGCTTATTTCGACCGCGAAATTGCTTCGCTCGTGCAAGGTGACAGCAACAATCCCATACTTTTTTACATCAATCCGTCGAACAAAGGCGCCATTATTGGTCCCAGGGAGGCCGAATACATTTTGCAGGTTGACGACAAAACCGAACGCAAAAAATTAATGCAGGCCTGTCCCGACCGGATTGTGATCAAGCGGTTAATTGAACGGCTCATCCGTTCCTA
>JBBIHV010000082.1:0-4381 GCA_037446835.1 Sunxiuqinia sp.
TATTTCGCCGGAATATTTTTCAGGCTTTCAACCAGAAAATCCCAGAATCTGGATACCGATTCAATGTTCACCTTCTCGTCGGGCGAGTGCGGGTAACGAATGGTTGGCCCGAACGAAATCATGTCCCAGCTGGGGTAGGTTCCGCCAAGGATTCCACATTCCAGCCCGGCGTGAATGGCTTTAATTTCAGGAATACGACCGAATTTTGACTGATAAACCTGTTGCATGGTTTTCAGGATGGGCGATTCCATATTGGGTTTCCAGCCCGAGTAGCCTCCTGCAAGTTTAACTTCGGCACCTGCAAGTGTAAAAACCGAATCCATTCGCGATCCCAGTTCGGCCCGTGAAGTATCGACCGAACTGCGCATGAGGCAGGCAATGTTGACGGTTTTGCTTTCCATGTCGGATTTTACAATAGCCAGATTGGTTGAGGTTTCAACCAGCCCGGGCATGCTGTCGCTCATCCGGATCACTCCGTTGGGGCATGCAACAATGGCATGGGTCAGGTTAACCTGTGTTTTTTCGTCGATGAGCGAAGTGGGCATTTCGGTTTTCGAAAGGTCGATTTTCAGGGTGGGTTCGGTACCTGAAAGCTCGCGCTTGATTACCGTTGTGAGTCCGGCAATCAGGCCAACCAGCTTGTCGGCGGTTTCATAGGGAACAGTTACAATACCAAATACTTCGCGCGGAATGGCGTTGCGCAGGCTGCCACCGTTGATGGATGATAAACGCAGGCCGCAAACTTTGTAAGCTTCCTTCAGGAGCCGGAAGAAAATTTTGTTGGCATTTCCACGCCCCAAATGAATATCAACGCCGGAATGGCCGCCTTTCAAGCCGGTCACATTCAGCTTGAAACTGATGGATTCGGCAGGAACCGGAACCGGGGTGAAGCTGAATTTCACATTGGCATCTTCGCCACCGGCGCACCCCACGTACAATTCGCCTTCGTCTTCCGAGTCCATGTTGATCAGGATTTGGCCATTCAACATGCCCGGTTTTAACCCAATGGCGCCATCCATGCCGGTTTCCTCGGTGGCGGTAAAAAGCGCTTCAACAGGTCCGTGCACAATATCTTTCGAGGCCAGGACGGTCATGGCTGCAGCAACGCCAATGCCATTGTCGGCACCAAGGGTTGTCCCGTTGGCTTTTACCCATTCGCCGTCAACGATTGTTTCAATCGGATCGGTGGCGAAATCGTGGTCCTTGTCGCTGTTTTTCTGTGGAACCATGTCGAGGTGCCCTTGCAGGATCACTCCTTTGCGCTTTTCCATTCCGGGGGTGGCTGGCTTGCGGATCATTACATTTCCGGCTTCGTCCTGAACTGTTTCCAGTCCCAGGTTTTTACCAAAGTCGGCAATAAATTTCCTGATTTGGTCTTCGTGGTGTGAAGGACGCGGTATTCGCGTCAACTGGTAAAAATTCTCCCAAACTTCGTTGGGTGTTAATTTTGTGATTTCATTATTCATATCTGTGTTTTTAAAAAGAAATTCAAGTCAAAAAACGAAAGGATAAAAGGATTGCTTTCACCGGTTCAGTAGAATCGGAACCCTTATTTTCGTCAAAAATTAAGTTTCTAAAGTTACAATTAATCCATGTAGTTTGTTTATGAAACACGAAACAATAAAAAACCTGCTCCCGTTTCTGCGGAGGCAGGTTTTCCAGTTTTTCAGGCATCAGTAAAACAAAGGTATTAGCTCCTGATATTTGGTTTTTCGAGTCCGTAACCTTTTTTGCGATCTTCGGCCTTCAGGAGAAAAGCAAAGCCGATGGCCAGGAAACCAAAAAAGGCAAATATGAGCATCGGAATCATATAATTGTACTGGGTAATAACCTGTTCTTTCCCGTCAACCAGCTTGTTTACCGTGCCGGTTATGCAATATTTATCCAACACAACGCCAATAAGCAATGGAACGCCCATCAGGCCCCAGTTCTGAACCCAGAATGTCATGGCATAAGCCGTTCCCAATTTGCTGTGGGGAATAATCTTGGCGATTGATGGCCACATAGCCGCTGGAACCATCGAAAAGGCAATTCCTAATAATATCACCAAACCGATGGCAACAGGCAAACTGTTTAGCGATGGTATGGAGAACAATAAATGTACACAAACCAACAGGATTGAACCAATAATCATGATCGTGGCGCCCTTTCCTTTTTTGTCGAACAAACCTCCAAAAAAAGGTGTCAGCAGCAAGGCTCCAAATGGCAGGAGTGCGGGTATATAACCGGCAAACGCGTCAGAAATATCAAATTTCTGAACAATCATGTTGGTTGCAAATTTGATGAAAGGAAAAACTGCTGAATAAAATAAAACGCATAAAATGGTGATGTACCAGAAAGCCCTGTTTTTGCCAATTTCAAATATGTCTGCGAATTTAAATTCATCTTCTGCAGCCACTCCGGCGTCGGCATCTTCTTTATCTAATTTGCGATCCATGAAGGTGAACAGAATAAAAACCAACATTCCGATGCACAAAAATACCAAGGCAAGAAGCACTGGTGAGCTGATGTCTCCTGTCAACCGAACCAACGGAATTGGCGTGAACATGGCCAGCGCGGTCCCGATACGGCCTGTTGAGGTATTTAGCCCGATGGCGAGTGCCATTTCTTTTCCGCGGAACCATCGGACCACAGCTTTGTTGGCTGCAATGCCAAACATTTCGCAGCCCACGCCAAATACAGCAAAACCAAACCCGGCAACAACTGCCGATTTGGCGGATGACGAAATGGCCTGCCAGCCCAAAATATTTAATTCAAACATTCCCGTAACGTGTCCCGAAATGGCCCAGTATTTAATGGCTGCTCCAACCAACATGATTCCAATGGAAAGAATTCCGGTAAAACGGACGCCCATTTTGTCGAGAATCATTCCACTAAAAACAAGCATCAGCAAAAACACGTTGAACCATCCGTAACCGCTGGTGAAAAATCCATAATCGGAAGCCGTCCATGACAAAGAGCCTTGAAGTCTTTCCTGTAACGGCGCCATGGCATCGGTTAAATAATAAGCACACATCATGGTAAAGGATACCAGTACAAGTACCAGCCACCTGGCAGTCTTAGAATCCCTTAAAGTAGTTTGAGTCGCTGTCATATGAAAATTTTAAAAGTGATTTTTTATGTGGCCACTAATATAAGAAAATATCACAGAGTCAAACGACGACAAACAACAGCATAAAAAAATCCGGGCAGGTGTCCGGATTTCAGGCAAAACTGTTTACTATTTGTTTTTATTCTTTTTCGGTGGCGCTTTTCAGGGCACTTTCGGTGATGCTTTTAATCGCTCCTGAAGTGGGGTAAAACTCCATCCTGTAATTCCCATCCAGCAAATTTTCAGGAACAGGGGCTACGGTTCCGAACTGGGCAATGGTGGCGCGAGTGCCTGCCAATTGGGTTGCTCCATCCATGATTTTGATTTCGGCTATTCCGGGCATGCGGTAAAACACGCCACTTTTACCGGCATCCGGATTTTCCGATGCGCTCAATCCGGTTTGTTTCGAAGCCAGGTTGTCGCCTTTCACCATTTCAATCACGATTGGACGCCCCGACAAATCGGTTTTGGGCAATACCCCGCGATCGTCGCTGAACCTGAAAACCACATCGCCTTTTACCGATTTATTTCCGGGAATATAATCAAAACTGAATTCGAAGGATTGTTTGGATGATTTGCCAACAAACAAAGCCAGGTAATTTTTTTCCATTTTACCAAGTTCCTCAGCCATTACTTCGAACGATTTTCCATCGGGGAGTGGTTCGTCGTCGGCATTCGTAAGCAGCGAAAAGCGTGAATTCCGTAGGGTGAAAATGGTTTCGGCCGCTTCGGCCGCTTTTTGTTCGATGCTTTTCGAAACCATTTTAAAGCTTTTGGTCGAATCGGCTGGCGAATAAAAACTACGAACCGATAAATCGGTGAAATTCACTTCGTTAGCCGATTTGTTTGTCAGGAAGGTCTGCGTTACAATTTCGGGAGGCTGCGTTTTCACTACGGAATTTATTCCGGCCAAGACCCCTGATTCGGTCAGGCTAACCAGTTGTGCCGATTGCCCCAGTGCTTTGTGTACCTGATCGGGATCGGGTTCGCTGAAGGTTTCGAGGCGCATATCGTCGATGGCCCATTGGTCGCTGTTTGCCGAAGGGGCATTGTCGATTCCAAGCAATTTTTTTGCAAACATGTTGAACGGGCCACAAACAAAATGTCCGCGCGTTGCTTTTACATGGATGCGGATGCCGGTTTGCGGAAGCGAATATACAACTCCTTCAACCGGGCCGGTATTGGCCACAACTTCCTTTTTCTTGTCATCCTTGGCTGATGCCAGCAACGAAACGGCCAGGAAAATGAGGGCTGTAAAAATTACTGATGTTTTCATGTTTCTTCTATTTG
>JBBIHV010000082.1:4481-5963 GCA_037446835.1 Sunxiuqinia sp.
TTAAAGAACCCAAAAATAGCCAAAATATTATTCAAGCTGAAGAAAGGCAGACCCAAGCTGTTCAATAATATCACCGGCAATGAGCGAATGCAGCCCGAATTTTGACGCAGCACGGTCGCCAGCCAGCCCGTGAAGGTAAACGCCGATTAAAGCGGCTTCCTCCGGTGAATATTCCTGAGCGAGCAAACCCAGAATGATCCCGGTAAGCACATCGCCGCTCCCGGCTGTGGCCATCCCCGGATTTCCGGTGCTGTTAAAGAAAACACTTCCGTCAGGAACCGTGATGCAGGTATTTGCACCCTTAAAAACCACAATAACCTTGTGTTCCATTGAAAACTGAATTTGTTTTTGGAGGCGCCCGTACGAATTGACAGATGGTCCGGCCAGCCGTTCAAATTCTTTGGGGTGAGGGGTAAGAATCGTATTTTCAGGCAACATGGAAAACCAACCGGGGTTTTCTGAAAGAATATTCAGGGCGTCAGCATCGATGACCAACTTGCGGGGTTTTTCCTGAAGCAGGTTCAGGAAGGCCTGTCTGGTTTCCGGCTTTTTGTCGAGCCCCGGGCCGATGCCTATTGCTGAAAACTGTTCCAGTTCAGGGAGTTGCGAAAAAACGGCATCTGAACCGTCGATTGAAGTCATGGCTTCGGCTACCGAATTTTGAATAATCTGGTATCCCAAACGCGGAATGTGACTGGTGAGCAAACCAACCCCAGCGCGCAAACATGCTTTCGACGAAAGCACGGCGGCACCCATTTTCCCGTAACTTCCTGCAATCAGGAGCGCATGACCGTAAGTTCCTTTGTGCGAGAATTTTGCGCGCTTTTTTAATGTTCCAGAAACGAATGTTTTGGCCAGGTAAAAATATTTGGTTTCGGTCTGAAAGATGGCTTCGGGATGTAATCCGATGGGCAAAACCGCCCATTCGCCAACAAAAATGTCATTCTCAGGAAAAAGAAAACACAGCTTTGGAAACTGAAAAGTTAACGTATGGTTCGCCCTGATGATGGCCGAAAAATCGTTGTCCGAATTATCTTCACAAAAAAGTCCGGCAGGCACATCAATCGAAATGATTGTTGCTCCGGAACGGTTTATTTTTTCGACGATTGATTTTGCCAGTCCTGAAAGTGGTTTGTTGAGCCCCGACCCGAACAAACCGTCAAGAATAACGGTATTTGCCGGGATTTCAGGAATAGAATTTTCCGAACCGATCTTTTTCAGGACAACTTTATTCTGGTCTTCCAGCCGTTTCAGGTTAAAAGCCAGGTCGGGCTTTAATTCGCGGCCAAAATCGGCCAGATACACCGTGCAGCGGTAATTGCACCAGGCCAGCAGTCGGGCAACGGCCAGCGCATCGCCGCCATTGTTTCCCGGACCAGCAAAAATGTATATATCATTCTCAATTTCAGTGTGATGGATCACCCATTCGGCAACCTGCCCGGAGGCTCTTTCCATCAAATCAAGTGATGAAATGGGTTCAAG
>JBBIHV010000082.1:6063-16533 GCA_037446835.1 Sunxiuqinia sp.
TAACAATCTTAAAACAACTGATTATGCTGAAAGGACATCCCAAAGGGCTTTTGGTGGCATTTTTTGCCAACATGGGCGAACGCTTTGGTTATTACACCATGTTGGCCATTTTTGTGCTATACCTTCAGGCCAAATTTGGTTTTTCGACTTTTGAGGCCGGCAAAATTTATGGCGGGTTTTTGTTTGGAATTTATTTTCTGCCTTTACTCGGCGGTTACGTGGCCGACAATATACTGGGGTACGGCAAAACCATCACCCTCGGATTGGTGATCATGTTTATGGGATACACACTTTTAGCCATGCCCGGGTTGGGTATTGCGGTGGTTTACTCGGCTCTGGCCATTATTTCGCTGGGCACCGGATTTTTTAAAGGAAACCTGCAAGCATTGGTCGGCAACATGTACGACGATCCGAAGTACAGCGCCAACCGCGACAATGCTTTCAATATTTTTTACATGGGAATCAACATCGGGGCCTTTTTTGCGCCATCGGCAGCCGAAGCCATTGGCAACTGGGTGCTGAAAGGCAAAGGACTGACTTATGATTCGGCCATTCCACACCTGGCCCATCAATTTCTGGATGGCAAACTGGAAGACGTAAGCAAACTGACCGAACTTGCAAAAACGCAGATGGGCAGCAACTTTACCGATTTGACTATTTTTTCAAAAACCTACATCGATACGCTGGCAAGCTCGTACAATGCCGGTTTCGCCGTTGCAGCGGCCAGCATGGTTCTTTCATTCCTGATTTTTATTGGTTTCAAGAAATACTACAAACATGCTGATATTACCGAAAAAGAAAAATCGAAATCGGCCGACCTGAAAGCTAAAATGTTGATCCTGAACCCTCAGCAAACACGCGAGCGGCTGGTTGCACTGGGACTTGTTTTCTTCGTGGTTATGTTCTTCTGGATGGCCTTCCATCAAAACGGTTACACCATGACTATCTTTGCACGCGACTACACCCAATTGGGGCATGTGGCGCCAAGCACCTATGTGCTTTTCGATTTGAGCCAGTTGTTGCCGGTACTGTTTGCAATCATTGGTTCCATTCTGATTTTCACCGGAAAAGAACGGAGCATGAAATTAACCGGAGCTGGCGTGCTGGTTGCCGGTTTAGCGCTTGCTTATTACACAATTATCTCATTCACTGGCGATTACACCATTACCCCACAAAAATTTCAGCAGTTCAACCCAATTTTTATTGTATTCCTCACGCCGGTGATCATTGGTTTTTTTACCTGGCTTCGGAATAAGGGCAAAGAACCATCGGCGCCAAAAAAGATCGGCTTTGGAATGATTTTTACCGCCATTGGTTTTGGCTTATTGATTGCCGCTTCTATGGGATTAACTTCGCCCGGACATTTGAATGAAGCCGGATCGGAAAACCTGGTCTCGCCATTTTGGCTAATCAGCACCTACCTGGTTTTAACTGTCGCCGAGTTGTTCCTTAGCCCGATTGGTATTTCGTTTGTATCGAAAGTTGCGCCTCCGAAATACAAAGGCCTGGCACAGGGCGGCTGGCTGGGGGCTACCGCCTTTGGAAACCTGGCCGCCGGTTTGATCGGTTTTCTCTGGGACAGGATCGAACTGTGGCAATTCTTCACCATTTTGGTGGTCATGTGCATCTTATCGGCAACATTCATCTTCAGTATTTTGAAGCGGCTCGAAACCGCAACCGGAAAAGCATAAATTCTTTTAAATTCTGAAACCGAAAGAAGGGGGCAGCAAACAGTTGCCCCTTTTTTGGTGCCAGTTTTGAAAAAAGAACAGAATTTACAGGCAATCCGATTTCAGGAATAGCCAGAACAAATACTGGAATGATAAAAACAGTCGAACTTTTTTTTTGAATGATGGCCCTTTGGATTCATGTACCTAAAATTTTCTTTGAACCGATAAAAACTATATTTTTGATCAATTCGAAAAATTCAACTTAAACACCATTATGCGGGCAAAATTTCTTAAAACCGGGATTATTTTGATCATTTTCTCTGCACTTGGTTCCTGCACCATTCATCCGGCCAAATATACGCCGCCCAATTTTCAGCCATTCTTCGAGGAATACGGCGTCCAGGGCTGTTTCCTGCTGTACGATATGAAAAACGACGTTTACCAGATATACAATTCGGCACGATGCGAACAGGGTTTTTTACCGGCTTCGACCTTTAAAATCCTGAATTCGCTCATCGGCCTTGAAACCGGCGTCATTACCGGCGAAGATATGGTCATTCCGTGGGATGGGGTCGTCCGATCGGTTGACGAGTGGAACAGGGACCACACTCTTGCATCGGCCATCACCTATTCGGTAGTTCCTTATTTTCAGGAAGTTGCCCGGAGAATTGGCCCCGACCGGATGAAGGAATATGTTGAAGATGCAGATTACGGGCACATGGATATTTCAAAGGAAACGATTGACAAGTTCTGGTTGTGGGGAAATTCGCGCATAACGCCCTGGGAACAAATGAATTTCCTGTTGCATTTCTACACCAATAAATTGCCTTTTTCGCAGGCAAACATCGATCTGGTTAAAAAACTGATCATCCTGAAAGAGACCGACAAATGGATCTTCCGTGGAAAAACCGGGATGACTATTCAGGATGGTAAAAACCTGGGCTGGCTGATCGGGTACCTCGAAGAAAATGGGAATGTCTGGGTTTATGTCTGCAATGTGGAATCGGGGACCGACAATACCGAAAAATTCAAGGAAAGCCGTCGTGGCATTACCGAAGATGTCTTCAAGTCGATGGGATTGATGGATGAATAGGAAAGTTTCAAATTTGCCCGTCCAATTGCTTTTCTTGCCCCAGCTTTTTACCGGAACCGTTTTCGGGCTTCGTTCGGATGACTTATCTTTGTTAAAAAAACAATGCTTCCAAAAGAAACACGCATCGTATTCATGGGCACACCCGACTTTGCGGTCGCAAGCCTAAAAGCTCTTGTCGGGAATGGATATCAGGTAATTGGTGTAATAACGGCTCCTGATAAGCCCGCCGGACGTGGCCGTCAACTGAGCGAACCGGCCGTAAAAAAATACGCTGTGGAGCACAATCTAAAAGTTCTGCAGCCTGAAAAACTGAAAAATCCTGAATTTCTGGCCGAACTGGAAAGCCTGAAAGCCGATCTTCAGATTGTGGTTGCTTTCCGGATGCTGCCCGAAGTGGTTTGGAACATGCCGCCAATGGGCACTTTTAATCTTCATGCCTCAATCCTGCCCCAATACCGCGGCGCTGCCCCACTCAACTGGGCCATCATCAACGGTGAAACCGAGACCGGGGTAACAACTTTTTTACTTTCGCATGAAATCGACACCGGACAAATTATATTTCAGGAAAAGGTTGACATTACTGAATACGATACGGTTGGCGACCTGCACGACCGGATGATGGACATCGGGGCCAAGCTGGTTCTGAAAACAGTGGATGTGCTGGCCGAAGGAAAGGCACAGCCCATCGATCAGGAAAAGCTGACCGGACCACAGCCAAGCATAAAACAAGCGCCTAAAATTTTTAAGGAAGATTGCCGCATCGACTGGACCAAAGACACAGAATCGGTGCGCAACCTCATTCGCGGATTATCGCCCTACCCGGCCGCATGGACTGAGTTCATTCACCCTGCAAAAACAGAAATCATAACTGCCAAAATATTTGCCGCCACCCGCGACAACAACAGCTTGCCGGCTGGTCCTGGCACACTTCAAACCGATGGCAAAAAATACCTGAAGATTGCCTGCCCCGACGGTTGGTTGTCGATTACCGACATTCAGCTTTCAGGGAAAAAGCGGATGAAGATTGACGAATTATTGCGAGGCTTTCAGGAAATGGGCGAATGGCGGGTGAAGATGTAGATCAAGGCAAAAGTAAAAAGGCAAAAATGGAAAGAAAACTCCTTCATTTTTGCCTTTAAATTTTTCAGGTTTGACCGGTTCACTTTCTCTTCATAAAAGTAACTATCAGGAAATAAACGATAAAGCCAAGTGAAATAGCCACCAGTTCAATGCCAAATGGCAATACACTGTTGTGCATGAAATTGCGATAGTTATCTTCGTTATTCAGACTTGGACTCATCTGATTGATTATAATGAAACCTATTCCGGCGAAGAAAGCCACCAGTCCCCATTTCAGCGAAGGATATTTATTTGCCTCCTGATTTTCGGCACGCGCCGATGCAACCTGCTGATCCAGGATTCCGGCATTATCAAAATGTCCGGCTTTGATGATCTTCCGTTTTAATAAAAAATCGGTAAAATTTTTCAGTATCTGAAAAATCGCATAAAAGACCACTGAGGTCATTAATACATCATTCATTCCCATAATTTTCAGTTTTAAGTGTTTGTAAGATGTGACAGGCGCGTGTCGGAAAATGTTGCAGGAAGGTCGGTTTTTTTTGAAAAATTTATCGAACCTTTATGCAACATTTATTTGTCGTTCGTTGTCAAATCTGCTGTATGAATGATACTGAATTAATCAACCAGATTTTAAACGGGAATCGGAATGCCTTTACTTTTTTGGTAAACAAGTACCAAAAACTGGTCGTTCACATTACCGGGCGGCTGATTCAGCGTCAGGACGAACTGGAAGATATTTGTCAGGAGGTGTTTTTAAAGGTTTATCAGAATTTGGGAAAGTACCGTAACGAATGTAAATTATCGACCTGGATTGCCACCATTGCCTACAACACCAGCATCAATTACCTGCGAAAATACAAGAAAGGCGATGAAGTGAATCCCGACGATTCGTCGGCACTGCGCAACCTGACTGATTTTAAACAGGCTGAATATGAGCAGGAAGATTTGCACCGGTACCTGCGCGAACAAATTGAGCTTTTGCCCGTTCATTACCGGACCGTCCTGACCTTGTATCACCTGGAAGAATTTTCGTATCAGGAAATTGAACAGATAACCGGAATGCCGGAAGGAACCATTAAAAGCTATTTATTCAGGGCCAAAGCGCTGATAAAAGAGAAACTGAAGTTTGTAATTGACGAGAACAGTTTAAAAACCGTGAAGGAGATTAGTCATGAGAAATGAAGAATTGGATCGCATTATAGAAAAATCATTCAGGGCCAAACCTGATTTTATTCTTTCGGATGATTTTGCCCAAAAGATAACCGCAGCCGTTGAACACCGCGAACAATGGAAATCTGATTTAATTGATTATCTAAATATTATTGGCATAATTCTGGTACTAACCATCTTTGTTTCAGGATTTTACTATTTCATTAACAGGGAGATTGTACTGCACATTTTTGATTTCATTTCACGGAATGTCCTTCAGGTTCTTTTAGTTGGTTTTATCCTGAATTTTATCCTGTTTGCCGACCGGGTGCTGTTGCGGTTACTTTTCAGCCGATGGAACAGAACCTGAAACCAAGGCAAAAGGCAAAAGTAAAAAGGCAAAAGTCGGGAAATTTCACCTCCACTTTTGACTTTTTACTTTTGACTTGAACTCACCCTCTCCGGGGCCGTTTGTGCCTGAGGTAAATAATCTGGCCTTTAGCAGGTTCGTCACCAAATTTCATCCGGTTTCGCCTGAGCAACGGTTTTAGTTTCAGGGCAAAGCGCTGGGCGATGTAGCGCATGGTATCATCGTTGCCCGCAACATATTGTTTGTGCCTTCGGTCAGCTTTTTTGTATTTCGGCTCGATGTAAAGAATTTCATTTTCGCGGGGCTGCCGGCCTTTGGCAAAATCGTTATAGGTATAGAGTTCCCAATCTTTCAGCTTTAAGTACCGGGTCAGGCTTTGGTAGGTATCGCCCGGCCCGGCAACAATGCTGCGCAAACCATTCCGGAGTTCAATTTTGTGCGAAACATTCAATTTTCTAAGATTGGCAGCAGCCGCTGGCTTTTGACTTTCCTGTTTCAGTGAGGCCATCTGGCGGTTGTCGCCATACTCGTCGTATTCGTACAATTTATAATCTTCGATTATTTTGATCAGGCGTTCAGCATAAATCGGATCGGTAGCATAACCTGCCTGTTTTAAGCCGCGAGCCCAGCTTGCATAGTCTTTCGGATCGAGCTTAAACAGAAAACTATACCGGGTGCTGTTCATCAGGAAATTGCTGTGATCCTGGTACGATTCCTCTGCCCGTGCATATTTCCGGAAACATTCCTGACGGGCATCGTCGTCGTGATAAATGCGTTTCCCGGTCCATTCGCGTTTGCATTTAATGCCAAAATGATTGTTTCCGTCGATGGCCAACTCACTGTTGCCATTCTGCGATTCCCAACAGCCCTGTGCTAAAATAATACTCGCCGGAATTCCACTTCGTTCCATTTCAGAAATTGCTAAGGGATAGTATTTCTGGATGTATTCTTCGCGGGTATATTGTCTCTGGGCAAATCCGGTGGTAAATATCAGTATTGAGAAAGCGGCTAAAACATATTTTATCATAACAATCAATTGGTGTAGATCACAAAAATAAGAAAATGTTGAAATCAACGGCCATTGACAAATAACAAGTATTAACGTACATTTGACAAAAACTGTTTAGAATGAAAACGACTGAAATTAGAATTTTGGTATATGAATTCCTAACCATTGACGAATTACCTGAAAATGACCGGATGCTCCTGTTGGAAGCACGGAGAATTTCTCAAAAAGCATACGCCCCCTATTCCGGATTTTATGTTGGGGCTGCGGTTTTACTCGGAAATGGTCAAATTTCTACCGGAAATAATCAGGAAAATTCGGCCTATCCTTCAGGCTTGTGTGCCGAGCGTGTGGCCCTGTTTTATGCCAATGCCAATTATCCGGATTCGGAAGTGAAGGCCATAGCCATTTCGGCTGAAAAAAACGGTATTCTGGTAAATGAACCTGTTAAACCCTGCGGTTCGTGCCGGCAGGCATTGGCCGAAGCCGAAGTCCGGTTTGAAAGCCCCATCCGGATTATTTTAGATGGACAGGATTCGATCATGATTTTGAACGGTGTAGAAAGCTTACTTCCCCTGAGTTTTTCGAAAAATGTACTGTAAAGGCCACCAATAAAAAACTCATCCGATGACTTGGCATCATCGGATGAGTTAATTTACAAAAGCCATCCAAAAGCTTACTGAATGTCGATCTGACGCGACCAATTTTCTTTGTATTCAGCTTTTTTCGGAAGTTCGACGGTCAGCACGCCATTTTTATAATTGGCTTTGATTGCTGAAGCATCCACTTCATGCGGAAGCGCAAACGACCGCTGGAACGAGGCATACCTGAATTCAGAACGAACAACTTTCCCTTTTTCTTTTTCTTCCTTTTTGTCTTTCTTTTCAGAATACACCAGCAAATGATCGTTCTTCAGGTCAATTTTGAAATCGTCTTTTTCGAGGCCGGGAGCTGCAATTTCAATTTCGAACTTTTCGTTGTTTTCAAAAATATTTACAGCCGGAGTCGATTTCCAGGCTCCTTCTTCGATGTAATTCGGAAGTAAATTTCCATTAAAAAATTCATCGAATAAATCCGGCAGGTTTCTGCTTCTAAATACTGGTAACATAGTTTAATCCTCCATTTTTTAGTTCATATTCGTTTAATTTTAATCGTTTTCGTGAGGTCTTTTTCAAATCGGATGCCAAAACATATAAACCTGAATATGAGTGACATATAGTCATTTTTAGATGTCATTTTTTCTGAGTGGAAATGATTGGGGTGACATTTTTTCCGAAACCGGGATTCGTCTTGTTTTTCAGGAGAAAAAGAGGTTTAAGTCACTCCCGGGAAATGTATAAAAACACTTTTCAGGAAAGAAAATTTTGATCGGAAGCTCTAAAAATCTACATTTGCCCCATCAATTTACGCAATGGGGTGCCTTCCTGGTGAAAACCGGGGTAATTACAGGCTGAGATCACACCCACCGAACCTGATACGGGTAATGCCGGCGAAGGGATGGCGAAAGGGAAATACTTGCCTCATTGGTTATTTATTAACCATTTAAAAGACAAAAATGAAACGAATTTTTTTGACATTGCTCCTGCAATGTGCAGTGATCTTGGGATTTGCCCAATTTACACTGAATGGGACCGTGAAAAACGAAAGCGGCGAGCGGCTGATTGGCGCCAACCTGTTGATTTCAAACAGTTTTTCCGTAACCACAACCGACCTGAACGGCGCGTACCAGTTTAAAAACCTGAAGGCCGGAAATTACCAGTTGTCCATCTCTTACATGGGCTACGAAAAGGAAACCCGTGATGTGAAACTGAACGGCGACCAAACGCTGGATGTCATCCTGAAGCCGGGAAATATTATGGCCGAGGAAGTACTGGTTTCGGCAACTAGGGTTCAGGAAAAAACACCGGTTGCATTTACAACGGTCGATAAATCGGCCATCAGCAACAACAACCTGGGGCAAGACATTCCGTATTTGCTCGAATTAACCCCTTCTTTTGTAGCCACTTCAGATGCCGGGACCGGCGTGGGATACACGAATTTCCGGATTCGCGGAACCGACCTGAACCGCATCAATGTGACCGTTAACGGCATTCCGATGAACGATGCCGAATCGCACGGAACCTGGTGGGTCGATATTCCCGACCTGGCCAGCTCGACCGACAACATTCAGGTACAGCGTGGAGTTGGAACTTCAACCAACGGAGCTGCTGCATTTGGCGCTACCATCAATTTGCAGACAACAACCATCAACAAGGAACCATTCGCCGAATACAGCTCCTCTGCCGGTTCGTTCGGAACCTTGAAAAATACGGTTGGTGCCGGCTCGGGCCTCCTGAAAGGCAAATTCACCTTCGACGCCCGCCTGTCGAAAGTCAGTTCCGATGGTTTTATCGACCGGGCGTCTTCCGACCTGAAATCATTTTTTGTTTCCGGAGGATATTTTACTGAAAACACAATCCTGAAAGCGAACATCTTTTCAGGACTTGAAGAAACGTACCAGGCCTGGAATGGCGTGCCATCGGTTCGCCTGAACAATGATCTGGCCGGAATGCAGCGCTATGCCGATCACGGCCTTTACACGCAGAAACAGGTTGACGAAATGATTGCCTCAAACAGCCGGACCTACAATCTGTACACCTATCCAAACCAGGTCGATCATTACCAGCAAGACCATTACCAGTTGTTGTTTTCGCATAAATTCGATCCGTTTTTAAGCCTGAATGCAAGCCTGTTCTACACAGGAGGAAAAGGGTATTACGAAGAATACAAGGAAGATCAGAAACTGGCTGATTACCTGATCAATCCAATTACAGTTGGCAGTGAAATCCTTACCAATTCTGACCTGATCAGGCGAAAATGGCTGGATAATGGTTTCTATGGAATCACATTTTCGGTTAATCGCAAGCAGGTAACCAACGAATTTACTTTCGGCGGAGGATACAATATTTACGATGGGAACCATTTTGGCCAGGTAATCTGGGCGCGGAATGCCGGAACTTCAGAAATTAACCACGAATGGTACCGTGGAAAAGGGCTGAAAAAAGACCTGAACCTGTATGCCA
This sequence comes from Sunxiuqinia sp., assembly GCA_037446835.1. Taxonomy (GTDB): domain Bacteria; phylum Bacteroidota; class Bacteroidia; order Bacteroidales; family Prolixibacteraceae; genus Aquipluma. Next base: position 15,494 of record JBBIHV010000082.1, read on the forward strand.
AATACAACTACGAACTGGCCGAAAACCTGAACCTGTTCCTCGATTTGCAGTACCGCAATATAAATTATACGATAAATGGGACCGACGACAAGTACGATAAAAATGGTAATTTGCGCAACTTGGCACAAACCCACAATTTCGAGTTCTTCAACCCAAAAGTTGGATTATATTATCGGTTGAACGATAAGCAAAACCTGTATGTCAACTGGGCAAGGGCCAACCGCGAACCCAACCGCGACAATTACGTGGATGCTGATCCGGCAGGTAAACAACCTCAATACGAAACGCTGAACGATTTTGAACTGGGCTACAAATTCAACGATCACCGGCTGGCTCTTGGGGTGAATGCGTATTACATGCTGTACCAGAACCAGTTAATCCTGACTGGCCAAATCAACGATGTGGGCGCGCCCATTATGACCAACGTGGACAACAGCTTCCGCGCCGGACTGGAGTTGATGGCCGGGATGAAGCTGACCGAGAAGCTGAAATGGGATGTCAACCTGACTTTAAGCCAAAATAAAATCAAAAACTTTACGGAGTATGTTGACGACTGGGACAACGGCGGACAGGTGGCAACGAAACTGGGAACCACCGACCTGGCTTTCTCGCCCAACCTGATCGGCAACAGTCAGATAAGCTGGATGGCTTTGGAAGGGTTGAATATCAGCCTGCAAACAATTTCGATTGGCAAACAATATACCGACAACTCGGAGAGCAACAACCGAAAACTGAATGGCTACACGGTTAATAACCTGAATTTCGCCTACCGCGTGCATCAAAAATTTGCAAAAGAGCTGAACCTGCACCTGATGGTAAATAACCTGTTCAACGTTCAATACGAGAACAATGCGTGGGTTTATTCCTACCTGTACGAAGGCAAGCGATGGGCCATGGATGGCTATTTCCCGCAAGCCGGAATCAATTTCATGGCCGGACTGGATATCAGGTTTTAGGATTAAAATTCAAATTCATGTCCGTCACATAAATGTGACGGCAAAGGATATCGCAGACATCATCAGATGAGCAAATTTCCTTTG
>JBBIHV010000083.1:0-8307 GCA_037446835.1 Sunxiuqinia sp.
CTTCGGTCTTCCGACTTCTTACTGATAGCTAACCTTTGCCTTTTCAACCGGTTTATCGCCCGATCGTAAAGGGCAAATCCGGAAGGAATAGTTGTAGGCTTTTTCGCGCAAACGGTACTGGTCGTGTGTCCAGGCGCCCCAACTGTCGTCGCCTCCAACGCCCTGTTGTTTGTAGTCGATGTTCACCGAAGTGAGGTTGCGCGGAACCACATCGTCGATGTGGCGGCGCACCATCTTCAGGCCCAGTTTGGCACCACTGTCGGTACGGTCGGGCGATTCGAAATCTTCCATGATGTTGTGGTGCGCACTCACCGAAAGCAGGGGCATCCCGATAAATTCAAAACCTACGCCATCTTTGTTGGTAATGCTCATCCACCTGACGTCAATTTTGTTGCCGTTTTCCTGCGGGCGTACATAAGGAAAATACTGATCGGCAACCGCGCCCGAATACAAACCAACCAGGGCGCTTGTGTAACGGTCCTGATACGATTCGTGTGGGCCACGGCCCAGCCAGCTGATCTGATCGAATTCGCGGGGCATCACCAGATTGACGCCAAAACGGATAATTTCAGGAAGCGATTCTTTGGTTTCTTTAAAATCACTGGTTACGTCCACTTCTCCATTTCCTAGTATGGTATAACTTGAAGTATAATTGGCAATGGGTTGATTTTTATCGTCGTTCAGGTCGAAATTGAAGGTCACCACTGCGTCCTTTCCAACTTGTTTGACCGTGGCCGATTTAACGGTTTTTTGTTCGCCTGCTTTTCTCCAAACGCGGCTCCTTTTGTCGAGGCCATTTCCGAAATCGTTGTCGATTGGCGCACGCCAGAAATTTGGCACCGGTCCGGCCAGCAGCATTTCTTTGCCATCCAACTGGTAACTTTTCATCGTAGCTTCCGTTTTGCTGAAGCCAATTTTAAATCCTTTGCCTTCAACCACAATCATATTTCCGTCTTCTTTCGAAGTCACGGCAGGCAAACTATTTTCAGAAACAGGCGTAGCTTTTTTACTGAACGGCAACAAGAACTGCTCGTAAGCCAGTTTGGTTCCGGCAGGCAGGATGCCTTCCTTGTTTTTGAGTGTGGCCGAAACGTTCAGGAAATATTCGGTGGCCGGTTTGGCCTCAACTGTCACGTCCAGTTTCAGGTTTTTGGTAGCTTTTGGAGCCAGGGCAAGGTCGGTTATTTTTCCTGATTTCAGTACCCGGCCGTCAGCCACGACTTCCCAGTTGAAATCGAATTCCGACAGATTGGTAAAGCAATATTTATTCACGATTTCGATTTCGCCCGAATTCAGGTCAACCGCTTTGAAGCCGATGTTCTGGTAAACCTTGCCAACCTCGTACAACGCAGGTTTCGGGGTCCGATCGGGGTTGACAAGCCCGTTGCAGCAGAAATTACCATCGGTAGGAAGCGTGTCGCTTCCCAGGTCGCCGCCATACGCCCAGAATTTACGGCCCTGCGCATCTTTGGTCAGGATACCCTGCTCAACCCAGTCCCAGATGAAACCACCCTGCAAAACCGGGTATTTTTCGATCACATCCCAGTAATCCTGAAGGTTTCCGGTGCTGTTTCCCATGGAGTGCGCGTATTCGCACTGAATGTAGGGTTTGGTTGGGTTGCCTTTGGCGTAGTCTTCCATGTTTTTGATACGGGCATACATCGGGCACATGATGTCGGTATTGTCGCCACCGTACGCCTGCTCGAACTGAACAGGGCGACTTTGGTCAACCGATTTCAGGTAGGCATAAGTGGCTTCGAAATTCACCCCGTTCCCGGCTTCGTTCCCGAGCGACCAGATGATGACCGAGGGTTGGTTTTTGTCGCGCTCAAACATATTTTTGGTACGGAACAGGTGGGCATCTTTCCAGGTAGGGTCCTTTGCCAGCGATTTCGGGCCATAGCCCATGCCGTGCGATTCGATGTTGGCCTCGTCAACCAGGAAAATACCGTATTCGTTGCAGAGTTCGTACCAGCGTTCGGGTTCCGGGTAATGCGAGCAGCGTACCGCGTTGATGTTGTGCGATTTCATCAGGAAAATATCTTTCAACATGGTTTCTTCGTCCTGGTAGTGCCCGGTTATCTGGTTGTGTTCGTGCATATCCACACCTTTAACATAAATGGCGCATCCATTCACCAACAACTGGGAATTTTTAATTTCAACCGTTCGGAACCCAACTTCCTGATGCAGCACTTCAATAATTTTTCCTGATTCGTCTTTCAGGGTAATGAGCAACTGGTATAAATTTGGGTTTTCGGCGCTCCAAGGTTTGGCCAGAGGAACCTTAGCTTCCAGATTAATCCTTACCGGCTGTGCCGTAGTTTGAGCTTTCTGGCTCATTTCGGCGACCTTGGTTTTGCCATCCATCAGCACAGCATCCAAAGTTACGGAAGGACTGTTTTTGGCAGAGTTTACAATTTCTGCAGCCAGGTTGAATTCCCCGTCCTGATAATTGTTCACCAGCGGCGACAACACCTTAAAATCGCTGATGTGCTGCGGGTTTCGGGCCATCAGGAATACATCGCGGGTAATCCCGCTCATGCGCCAGAAATCCTGATCTTCAAGGTAACTTCCGTCGCACCAGCGGTAAACTTCAACGGCCAAAGAGTTTTCGCCTTTTTTAAGGTATTTGGTAATGTTGAATTCAGCCGGAGTTTTGCTGTCTTCGCTGTACCCCACTTTTTGTTCGTTCACCCAAACGTACATGGCCGAGGTTACCGCTCCAAAATGAAGGATAATGTCCTGTCCTTTCCAGTTTTCAGGAATAGTGAAGGTACGTTTGTACGAACCAACCGGATTATAAAACTTTTGGATGAACGGAGGGTTTGCTTCGAACGGATACCTGACGTTGGTATAGATTGGCACATCAAAGCCCTGAAGCTCCCAGTTACCCGGAACTTTTATAGTGGTCCAGTCGCTGGTGTCGTAATCGTCTTTAAAAAACCAGAACGGGCGCACAGAAGGCGTGTGCGAGATATGAAACTGCCAGGTCCCGTTCAGCGACTGGATGTACGGCGACTTCCAGATGTCGTTTTGCAAGGCCTGTTCGGCAGTTGCAAATGGAATGAAATAGGCCCGCGGAGCTTCGCGGTTTATTTCGCAAACAGCCGGATTTTCCCAGTCGTGTGGAAGTTTATCCTCATACGGAACATCTTTATACTTGTTTTTGCCTGACGACAGGATTGCCGTTGTGGCAAAAACGATGAATAGTAAATACCTCATAACAATTAATTTAAGTTAGTAAAGTGGCAATAAACTGATGCCTACTGGTGGGAACTGGTAGGCATACAAAAATGAGAATTTTTATTTGTATTGACAAACATGGAGATCAAATTTCGCAATAAGTTTAAAACCTTTTCTGGCATGTGGTTAAATTTGCTGCATCGGTGGTAGTACCTGAAAATCAAAAAATGACGACGGGGTTGAAAGTTTACTATTTTTGTTGCTTTAAAATGAAAACTTCATGAAACTTGAGATACATCCCCAAGCCAAAGCGTTGATTTTCGACCTCGACGGGACTTTGTCTGATTCAATTCCAGTGCACATAGCAAGCTGGCATGCCGTATGCGAAAAACTAAACTGCACTTTTGACGAGCGCATCGTGATTGAAATGACCGGAATGCCAACCATCAGTTTTGCTGAACGCATAAAAAGGGAGCAAAACCTGGACATTGATCCCAAAGAAATTGTCCGCCTGAAACAACTGGAGTTCAGAAAAAATATCAGTCGAATTAAACCGCACGATGCCGTGATCAGCCTGATGAATAAAGCGTTCGGAAAAATCCCGATGGCCGTGGGGACTGGCGCAAGCCGAACAAGCGCCATGCTCCAGATGAAAGAACTGGGAATAGATAAGCTCGTTGATGTGATTGTTACTGCCGACGACGTTGAACGGCACAAACCCGAACCTGAAACGTTCCTGAAATGTGCCGAATTACTGAATGTTGAGCCACCGTTCTGCCAGGTTTTTGAAGATGGGGAAATGGGTATGCAGGCCGCCCGCACTGCCGGGATGTTGCTCACCGATGTCCGCCCATTTGTGGCCGATCCGTATAAATAAAGTGGAAAGTGTCATTGGAAAAGAGGAAACAGTCATGAAAGAAAATGACTGGTGATCTTTCCCTTTTTTCTATTCAGAACATTCTTTCAGGGACAATTTTCTGAGTTTTGGGGCAGAAACAGAGGCCACCGAAACTACAATAAGGGTCATCACTCCACCAAAAATAACCGACGGGACCAACCCCATCAGACTGGCTGCCGCTCCTGATTCAAAAGCGCCCAGTTCGTTCGATGAACCTACAAAAATGCTGTTGACCGCTGAAACACGTCCTTTCATTTCGTTGGAGGTGAACAACTGAAGAATGCTGCTACGAACCACCACACTCACAAAATCGAACGAACCGCTTAGCAAAAGGCAGGCGGCAGACAAGTAAAAATTAGTTGACAGTGCAAAAACAATCATGCAGATTCCGAAAGCGAAGATATTGAAAAGCATTAATTTTCCGGAATGCCTGACCGGTGGGTAAAAAGTCAGGAAAACCGACATGATTATTGCCCCAATTGCCGGACAGGAACGCAAAATGCCCAACCCTTCAGGACCAACTTTCAGAATATCGGAAGCAAAAACCGGCAGCATGGCCACAGCACCGCCAAAAAAAACGGCAAACATATCGAGCGAAAAAGCTCCCAGAAGGACCTGATTTTTAAAAACGTACCGGATCCCTTCGCCAATGCTGGCAAAAATCCGTTCGTCACGGTTCGCGTCATGGACGACTTTGCCCGGACTTTGGATGAAAAACACCACCAGTACACAAATCAGGAAAAAACTGAACGCGAGCGAATAGGCCGGAACGATTCCGAAAAAGCCGTACATTAAACCGCCCAGCGCTGGCCCGGCGACCGCTGCAACCTGCCAAACGGTGCTGCCCCAGGTTGCTGCGCCAGTGAGCAATTCGCGCGGGACAAGTTGCCCCAGCAAAGCGTTGTGCGCGGGCATCAGAATTCCGCGGACAAGTCCAACCAGAAATATGGTGATAAAAATTGGTGCGGTTCCCTTCAAAAAATGTACAGTTTCGAAATGAACACTTGAACCCAGTAAAATAGCAGAACCAAGCAGCAACAAAAAACTGGTTCGGAAAATGATCCGCTTTCGGTCCCAAATATCAATAAAATGGCCGGCAAACAAAGCGATGCCGATTTGCGGGACAACTTCGGTAAGCCCAATCATTCCAAGTGAAAGCGGGTCTTTTGTCAGGTCGTAAAGCTGCCATCCGACGATTACGGCCTGCATCAGGACGGCAGCGGTCAAAAAAAAGCGGTAAGCCAGAAACAGCCTGAAATTGCGGATGTGCATGACCGCAAACGCCTCATTTGAAAACATTTTTCTCATTCACCTTTCTTTTGATTTTGCTTCCTGAAGTGCTTGGTGATGACTGCAATTCGGGAAGGCTGCAAAGATAGAAATTCCATTCGCCGGTAAAATGCTTTCAATGCCCTATTCTTGAGCGAATCAGTTAAGATGTTGTGCCGATTGTTGTATTTTTAGAATCGAAAATCGAAATAAAAAAAGATATGAGCACACTTGGAAATTTAATCTGGCTTGTTTTTGGAGGTTTTATTGTTTTTCTGGAATACATGGTGTCTGGTTTTTTGCTTTGCCTGACCATTGTTGGCATTCCATTTGGAATTCAGGCTTTTAAACTGGCTATGCTTGCCTTGTGGCCATTCGGAAAAACCATTGTTTTAAGGCCGTCGGCTCCGGGATGCCTTTCTACAATCATGAACCTGATTTGGCTGCTCATTGGTGGGATCTGGATTGCCCTGACCCATCTGATCTTCGGTTTGTTGCTGGGTATAACTATTGTCGGAATCCCCTGGGCCAAACAACACTTCAAGCTCGTTTCATTGGCGCTGACCCCGTTTGGAAGAGAGGTTGTTGACAAGTAAAAACCCGGGCCCGACTTCAGAAATTGATCGGAGAAAAGTACCAATACAGGAACAGTTTCAGGTATGGTGCCTTTCTTGTATTGACCGAGAGTTATAAATTTCAGGTGAATCAGCATCTGAAATTAATTTTTAAGGTTTTTACCAATTAATTTAAAGGATGTTGTTAAATTCGGAAGAATTTCATCAAACCCATTTCTGAATGAACCCAGACCTCATCCTGACTCCACGTAAAGCGCTGAATAAGGCTTATTTAAAGGTAAAACCCAACCGCACACAAATCGAAAGTTTCAAGGCTAATTTAATTCTATTGATGGGTGGAATTAAAGAAAGTGAGTCGGAAGAGTTTCACAAGAACCTGGTTAGCGATTTCCTGAAAAACACGTATTACCTCAACCGGTTTTTCATCAATACCAAAGAGCGCGAAGACCTGACAATTTACAACGGCAAAGATTCGAAAAGTTCGGCTGGTGTGATTATCGAAGCCAAAAAGCCATCGAACAAACAGGAGATGATCTCGAAAGAGAACATCAATTCCAAAGCTTTTCACGAACTGATTTTGTACTACCTCCGAGAACGGATCGGTCAGAATAATCTGGAAATAAAGCAACTGATCGCCACAAATATTTACGAATGGTTTATTTTCGATGCTTCGGTTTTTGAAAAAGCCTTTGCCCAAAACAAAGCGCTGATCAAGCAATTTACCGATTTCGAAGAAAAACGGCTGAGTGGAACCAATACCGATTTCTTTTACAAGGAAATTGCCGCGCCACTGGTCGAAAAAATAAAAGGCGAAATTGGCTTTACCTATTTCAACCTTCGCGAGATTGAGAAACCGTTGAAAGACAACCGGAAAGACAATGACTCGAAGCTGATTCCATATTTCAAAGTATTCACGCCCGAGCATTTGCTTAAACTTCCGTTCAGCAACGACAGCAACAGCCTCGACCGCGGATTTTACAACGAATTGCTGCACATTATCGGTCTGGAAGAAACCCGGGACGGAAGCAAAAAGCTGATTGGGCGCAAAGCCGAAGGGAAGCGTGAAGCCGGTTCGCTGATCGAAAATGTGATCACCATTTTGCAATACGAAGATTGCCTTTCGAACGTGAAACGCTTCGATTATGGCGCCACCAAAGACGAACAGCTTTATACTGTGGCTCTCGAACTGGTTATTTCGTGGATCAACCGCATCCTTTTCCTGAAACTGCTCGAAGGCCAGTTGGTTCAGTATCATTCCGGAGATAAATTGTATCAATTTCTGAATGCCGCGCAGATACCCGATTACGATGCCCTGAACAAACTCTTTTTTCAGGTCCTGGCCGTTCCTGAAGCCGACCGGAATGAGCAGGCCGCAAAACGGTTTGCCCGGATCCCGTACCTGAACAGTTCACTTTTCGAACCCAACGAACTGGAGCACAAAACCATCAGGATAAGTAACCTGGAAAATGAATATACCCTGAATGTTTTGGGAAATACCGTTTTGAAAGACAATTCAGGAAAGCGGGTGAAAGGCGAAATGAACGCCTTGCACTACCTGTTCGCCTTTCTGGATGCCTACGATTTTGCCAGCGAAGGGTCGGAAGAAATTCAGGAGGAAAACAAAACCCTGATCAACGCTTCGGTGCTCGGATTGATCTTTGAAAAAATTAATGGTTACAAAGACGGTTCGTTTTTTACGCCCGGATTTATTACCATGTACATGTGCCGCGAAACCATACGCCGCGCAGTATTGCTGAAGTTTAACGAGGCCTGGGGCTGGGCCTGCAACGACTTCGACGAACTGAAAGAAGACCTGTTTGAAGAAATTAAATCGGGCAGCAAAGGGCGCGAAACGGTGAGGCTGGAAGCCAACGCCATCGTCAATTCGCTGCATATTTGCGATCCGGCGGTGGGTTCGGGACACTTTCTGGTGTCGGCATTGAACGAACTGATTGCCATTAAATCGGAACTCCGGATTTTAACCGACCGCGAAGGAAAACCTTTGACCAATTACACCATCGAAATTGCCAGCGACGAGCTGATTATTACCAACTTCGACGACGAATTGTTTGAATACCGCCCCGGAAACCGCGAAAGCCAGCGGGTGCAGGAAACCATGTTTCACGAAAAACAGACCATCATCGAAAATTGCCTGTTTGGGGTCGACATCAATCCCAATTCGGTAAAAATTTGCCGTTTGCGCCTGTGGATTGAATTGCTGAAAAACGCTTATTACAAAAATGAGGATGATGGGCGCGATATTGGTGGTACAGACGCGATTCATCGCGTCTCAAATCATCCAGACGCGATTCATCCAGACGCGATTCATCGCGTCTCAAATCATTCAGACGCGATGAATCGCGTCTCTACAAAACGATTGGA
>JBBIHV010000083.1:8407-10194 GCA_037446835.1 Sunxiuqinia sp.
ATCGCGTCTCAAATCATTCAGACGCGATGAATCGCGTCTCTACAAAACGATTGGAAACCCTGCCCAATATCGACATCAACATTAAATGCGGCAATTCGCTGATTAGCCGGTATGCGCTGGATGCCGACATTAAAAAGGCATTGCGGAAAAGCAAATGGACAATTGACAGTTACCAACTGGCCGTGATGACTTACCGGAATGCCCGGAGCAAAGACGAAAAACGGGCGATGGAAAAACTGATCACCCAGATTAAAAACGACTTTGAAAGCGAAATAGCGGCCAACGACAAACGTCTGCTGAAGCTCAACAAGCTGAAAGGCGAACTATACCTGCACAGCAACCAGCAAGGTTTGTTTGAACTGGACAAAACCGAAAAGAAAGTTTTCAATAAAAAAACGGAACTGCTGACCATAGAACTCCGGAAACTGGAAACCGAACTCGAAGAAATTACCAACAACCGGATTTATGAAAATGCCTTTGAATGGCGTTTCGAATTTCCTGAAGTGTTGAACGACGAGGGCGATTTTATGGGTTTCGACGTGGTGATTGGCAATCCGCCATATGGAGCAACTTTCAATGAACAAGAAAAGGGCTATATACGAGATCAATTTCTATCTTATAAATACAAATTTGATAGCTATGTTTACTTTATAGAACATGGACTCAATATCTTAAAAACCAATGGACTATTGGAATTTATCGTTCCTATACTCTGGCTTTCTTTAGATAATTGTTACCCCATTAGAAAGATTGTAACTCAAGATTATGATTTGAAAAGAATTTTCGCTCACGGTGAAAATATTTTCGAAGAGGCAATTGTGAATACGTGTTCATTTCAAGTCCAAAAATCAAAACCAAATGAAGATTTAGTAATTTTCCACAAGGATGAATTAATTAAAACAAAAAAAGCAAATTATTTAAATCAAACAACTCTTCAGATTGATTTAAGATTGTCGGTTGAGAAGCGATTGATAATTGAAAAAATGAAAGAAAAATCAGACAAGCTTTCAAATTTTGGAGAAGTGATTCAAGGAATTACACCATATGATAGCTACCGGGGGCAATCTGATGAAACAATTAAAAGTCGTGCCTTCCATTTTGATTATAAAAAAGATGAAACCTGTGGAAAATGGTTGGATGGAAGGGATTTAAACAGGTATCTAATCAATTGGAATAATAAATGGTTGAGCTATGGTAGTTGGCTTGCCGCACCCAGAGATCAGCGATTTTTTGAAGGCGAAAGGATATTATTTCGAGAAATACCTGGAGAAGGGAAAAAGATACAAGCATCTATATCTAATGATACCTATTATTATGGTCATAGCATATCTCCATTTAAACCTTATGAAAATCATTTAGAAAAACTCAGCTATTTTCTAGGAATTGTAAATTCAAGATTGACAAGTTGGTATGCCTCCTATACTTTATCGAATTTCAGTAAGGATATTTTTCCAAAATTAAATCCAAACGACATAAAGGAAATCTTAATTCCAAGTGAATTTCAATGTTTTATTGAGATCACTAATTGCGTCCAAGAAATATTATATCTTAAACAACAAAATCCTTCAGCCGACACCACCGCCCTCGAATCCGAAATCGACCTGTTGGTTTACCGGTTATACCAATTAACGTGGGACGAGGTGAAAATAGTTGACCCGGATTTCGCGATGGATCGGGAGGAATACGACGGTTTGGAACCGTAACGTTTTTTGTAAATTTGGATGGTAGAGACGCGATTCATCGCGTCTCGCGAACAAAAGAATAATATACCGATGCGATTCATCGCG
>JBBIHV010000083.1:10294-16421 GCA_037446835.1 Sunxiuqinia sp.
GTCTCGCGAACAAAAGAATAATATACCGATGCGATTCATCGCGTCTCGCGAACAATCAAACAATGATATGAGACGCGATGAATCGCGTTTAAAAAATCGTAACGCAATTATCAATCATGAGACGCGATAAATCGCGTTTAAAAAATCGTAACGCAATTATCAATCATGAGACGCGATGAATCGCGTTTAAAAAATCGTAACGCAATTATCAATCATGAGACGCGATAAATCGCGTCTCTACAAAAAACGTTAATAACCAATAAAACCACAACCCATGTCCGACAAATTTCAGGACATTTATCGAATACCATCGGCCCGCGCCGAATGGTGGGATTACCGGAACGACGCGGCCTATTTTGTGACCATCTGCACCGCTGGCCGCGAACATTATTTTGGTGAAATTGTGGAATCGGCGCCGAATGTAGAGACATTGCCGGGTTTTGTAGAGACGCGATTAATCGCGTCTCTACCTGCGAACGCGCCGAAACAGGAAATGCAATTATCGGAAATGGGCCAGATTGCACACCAAAATTGGTTGGAAATTCCCGAACATTTTCCGTTCATCAAATTGGATGCGTTTGTGGTGATGCCCAATCATGTGCACGGGATATTGGTGATTGATAAAAATGGTGGTTCTGTTGGTAGAGACGCGATTCATCGCGTCTCTGATATAAATAATACGATGAATCCATCAGACGCGATGAATCCATCAGACGCGATGAATCCATCAGACGCGATGAATCGCGTCTCTACGGATGATCATCGAATTGGTGGAATTACGGGTGAGAACAATCCCATGTTAACCGATAATTTATCGCGTGTTATTCGGTGGTACAAAGGGCGCACGACGTTTCAATGTCATTCAATTCATGCCGGTTTTGGGTGGCAAACCCGGTTTTACGATCACATTATCCGCGACGAAGAATCATGGAAAAACATTCAGGAATACATTATTAACAATCCATCCCGGTGGGAAAGAGACAAATATAATGAACCAGAGGACCCGTAGAGACGCGATTCATCGCGCCTCTGAATTGATATTCTATTACACGATATTTTCAGGCAAATTACCCCGATCCGGAAATTTTCGATAGTTTTAACCATTCAAAACAGAAAGTATGAAACGATTGACCCATTTATCGCCACAACCTTTGTGGAACTATTTTGAAGACATTTGCCAGGTGCCGCGCCCCTCGAAAAAAGAAGAAAAAATCACGCGTTTTTTGCTTGACTTTGCTGAACGGAATAAGCTGGAAGCCCGTCAGGATGAAATCGGTAATGTGTTGATCCTGAAACCAGCCACTTCTGGAAGGGAAAACGATCGGGTGGTCATTTTGCAGTCGCACGTCGATATGGTTTGCGAGAAAAACAGCGAAACGGAGCACAATTTTGTGACAGATTCGATTAAACCTTTCATTGACGGCGGATGGGTGAGGGCAGAAGGCACCACGCTGGGTTCGGACGACGGCATTGGAATGGCGGCTCAAATGGCTGTTTTAACTGCCACAGATTTGTCGCACGGCCCACTCGAATGTTTATTCACCGTTGACGAAGAAACCGGTCTTTCCGGAGCATTTGCCCTGAAACCTGGTTTTCTGAGCGGACAAACTTTGCTCAACCTCGATTCGGAAGATGAAGGCGAATTGTTTATTGGTTGCGCCGGAGGGATTGATACCATTGGTATCCTGAATTTTACTCCGGAAGGTTTACCAGTTGGTTCATTCGCCCTTAAATTGGAAGTTAAGGGTTTGTCAGGCGGCCATTCGGGCGACGACATCAATAAAAACCGTGGAAATGCCATTAAAATACTTAACCGTTTTTTGTTGGATGCCGACCGGCAATTTGATCTGCGAATTGCCGATTTTAATGGCGGGAACCTTCGGAATGCCATTGCCCGCGAGGCTTCTGCAGTGGTCGTGGTGCCGCAGTCCCAAAAGGAAAACTTGGTCGTTGAGTGGAATGTTTTTACTTCGGAAATGGAATTTGAATTCGAACGGTCAGAACCTAAACTGATGACACATCACCAGTCAGTCGGTTTGCCTGAATTTATAATCGGTTCGGATACCAAAACGAGGTTGCTGAAATTGGTTGCTGCCTGTCCGCACGGGGTGTTGGAAATGAGCAGCCGGATGATGGGCATGGTTGAAACTTCGACCAACCTGGCTTCGGTTAAATTTTCAGGAAATAATGAAATTGTGCTGACCACCAGCCAGCGGAGCGAAATCGACAGCCGCAAACACATGGCAGCCGAAATGGTGGCATCGGTCATGTTTTTGGCCGGTGCATCAATCGAACATTCCGAAGGGTATCCGGGATGGACGCCTAATCCTGACTCTGAAGTGGCCAAAATAACAGCCCGTTCGTACAAAAAATTGTTTGGAAACGATCCGGTCGTCAAATCCATTCATGCCGGCTTGGAATGCGGATTGTTCCTCGAAAAATACCCGGAGCTCGATATGGTTTCTTTCGGCCCGACCATTCGCGGGGCCCATTCGCCCGACGAACGCATCAGCATCGAAACTGCCGAAAAATTTTGGATACTGCTGGTCGATGTGCTGGAAAATATACGATAGTGATCTTCGCTCATACGCTGACTGAAGTTCATCGTTTGAGTTTCTTTCAGATCCAATCCTGAATTTATGGGCGACCTAAAATTCAGGATTGGTATTTAAGTACTGAAAACAATTTTTTGTCGTATTTTATTCTTGACTCACCCCACGTCCGCAAGCGTTCGACTGAGCTCACTCCGAAGTCGGACGTCCACCCTCTCTACGAGTAGAGAGGGGCAAAGCGAGCACTGCGAGCTTGAAGTGACTCAAGTAACCCATGAATTTGAAATGCGACATTTATTTATTTCTACAACTTAGCGGCATTTTCCATACAATTTTTTACCAGCGCTTATCACTTTATTTTAGCATAAAAATGCCCGCTGCTTACATGCACGCCTGATTGTGTTGTAAAATCAAAAGTTCCTTCGATATACACACCTCCAATGCTGGTAGTCAGGTGAAGGGTTCCGGATACGGCAACATCATCAGCTCCGGAACCGGAATTATATCCACCAATTACAGTGGGGGTTGGACTATTGAACGTATAATCCAGGGTCGGATTACTTTCATTCCAATCCATTATTGCCACGGTAACATCACGGGTTCCATCACTTCCGGTAATCGAAACTTCTGTTTTCCCCGTCCAGCCTGCGTTTGTGTTTGTTGCACTTTGGCCGTTGACTTCTTTAGCAGTAAAGCTAGAAGTTCCAATACTAGCTGTCATCGTCTGCGTGGTAAGTTGCTCAACTTGTTTTTTTGTACACGAAACAAAAATTGTAGAAATACTTAACAGCAGAATTAAGGTTAATAAAGATTTTTTCATAATAAGATCTTTTAGTATTAATAGTGTAGCTTCTGCATAACAATTGTCAATGAAATAAGTTTTTTCATCTCATCTTTTCATACTGTAATAATTTGCTTTTTAATGGTGTTATGGAACTCCAAGTTGCCGAATGATGTTCATCCTCCTGGATGTTGTGATGTAACATGTTCATTTCATTTAGGTTTTATACTGGCACACCATGGTGATCTGAGATTTTTCGACAACTTTGTCCTCTCAAAAATGAAAAGAACTACATAATTTGGAAAGTAAGCTTCAGATAATTATCAAAAATTCGCATCTTCACAACTCCAAAAACACCAAGACCAATGAACCGAAACCTTTTCTCCATTCTGTTTTTTGCCTTAATTTCCGCGTCCCTATCCTACGCGCAGAGCCCGGAAAACTGGACACATCTGCGCGGGACCAATCTCGACGGGCATTCGCTCAGTACAAACGTCCCGGTAAGTTGGAGCGAAACCAGCAACATCAAGTGGAAAACCGAAATCAGGGGCTATGCGTGGTCGTCGCCGGTCGTTTTTGGCGACCAGGTTTGGACCAGTTCGGCCACCCAAAACGGTAAGGAGATGTTTGCCGTGTGCACCGATTTTAACTCCGGAAAAATCCTGAAAGAGGTGATGCTTTTCAAGCCCGATTCGGTTCAGCACATTCACCCGACCAACAGTTATGCCACGCCAACGCCCTGTATAGAAGATAGTTTTGTTTATGTACATTTTGGCACCTATGGAACGGCTTGCGTCAACACTCATACTTTTCAAATTGTGTGGACCCGTACCGACCTGAATTGCGATCACATGCAAGGGGCGGCCTCGTCGCCATTCCTGTATAAAAATTTGCTGATCCTGCACATCGAAGGAACCGATGTTCAGTATTTGGTTGCACTCGACAAACACACCGGAAAAACAGTCTGGAAAACCAACCGTCCGCACGAATTTTACGACAACATTGAACCGGTTTCACGGAAAGCATATTGCACGCCCATTGTGGTGAATGTCAACGGAAAAGACCAACTGATCAGCAACGGTTCGCAGCTTGCCATCGCCTACGAACCCGAAACCGGGAAAGAAATCTGGCAGGTTTTTTACGGCGACGATTCAACAATCAGTATGCCTTTGAGTTACAATGGGATGGTTTATGTCAATTCAGGCTGGATGCTGCCGAAAAACGGAAATTTTTATGCCCGGCTTTTGGCTGTCGATCCAACCGGAACCGGCGATGTGACCAAAACGCATGTTCCCTGGGAAGTTGATGTGGATGTACCGCAAATTACGACACCGGTAATTGTTGACAGCCTGATTTATATGGTTCATGAACGGGGAATGTTGACCTGCCTGAATGCCAAAACCGGTGCTGTTGTCTGGAAAGAAAAGCTGAAAGATCAGTTCAACGCTTCGGTTTTGTATGCCTCCGGAAACATTTATCTGTTCGGAATTAAAGGCAAAACGTATGTGATTAAACCTGGCCTGAGTTATCAGCTTGTCGCTGAAAACCAACTGGATGGCATGGTAAAGGCTACTCCGGCCATTGTTCGCGACAACATTATTTTCAGAACAGATAAGTTTTTGTACCGGATCGGGAAGTAAAAGCTGGAACTCAATGTTCAGCAAAAATAAAGAAGCAAGGTTTGCAGCCTTGCTTCTTTATTTTCTATCGAAAATTAATATTCATCTTCATTGAAAAAGAAATCATCTTTGCTCGGATAGTCGGGCCAGATGTCTTCAATACTTTCGTAAATTTCTCCTTCGTCCTCAATCTCCTGCAAATTTTCAATAACTTCAAGTGGTGCCCCACTTCTTATAGCAAAATCAATCAATTCATCCTTGCTTGCTGGCCATGGGGCATCCTCTAATTTAGAGGCTAATTCAAGTGTCCAGTACATATCTTTTTGAAATTAGGTGGTTTTTAATACTATTTTTTAAACTTTTGCGAATATAACAAAAAATCAGACTCTGCAAACAATCCTGAAATTAATTAACCCAAGTCTGGAGACCACAGTATTTCCGGGGCATTCTGGTCTTTTGTAACCTTTCGTGAAAGTACAAACAGATAGTCGGACAGGCGGTTAACAAACTTAATCAGGTTCTGTTCGACTTCGGTTTTCTCAGCCAGCTCAACAATCCGACGTTCGGCCCGGCGACAAACCGTTCGGGCAACATGACACACGGAGGAAGCCTGGCAACCACCCGGTAAAATAAAATTCCGGAGTTCGGGTAATTCGGCAGTCATCTGGTCCATTGAGCGTTCGAGCAAGGCGATATCTTCTTTACTGCAAGGCAGTTGTTTATTAACGGAAGCAATCGATTCTTCGGTGGCCAGATTGGCTCCAATTACAAACAGTTTATTCTGAATTTTCTCCAGGATCCGGTCGGCATTTTCATCGGTCTGCAAGCTGCGGATCAGCCCGATGTAGGAGTTTAGCTCGTCGATTGTTCCATAAGCTTCGAGCCGGAGGTCGTATTTTTTGACCCGTGTTCCGCCAACCAACCCAGTACTTCCGTCATCACCCGTTCGGGTATAGATTTTCATAGTTTTCAGTTTGTGAAGATTTATATTCACTAGCCATCAAATACAAAAAAACAGTGGGCTTTTAATACACCGGGTCCGGATTCACATAATCGGCTTCAATTTCACCATCTTTCAGGCGAATGATACGGTGCGCATGTTTGGCAATCGATTCTTCATGGGTCACCACAATCAGCGTATTTCCTTTTCGGTGTATTTCAGCGAAAAGCTGCAT
>JBBIHV010000084.1:0-10740 GCA_037446835.1 Sunxiuqinia sp.
TAGGGATCCGTTTTTTTTGATCAACCCTTCAGGAGGCTTAAAAATAGAAGTGAAAATTAACAAACGCCAACCCGCTCCCTCATCCTGTGGAGGGGCAAGGTAGGCTCTTAAACAATACCGATTATGCTTATGAAAAATTTGATCCGAAGGGGGCTGCTGCTGTTCAGCGTATTTTTGCTTGTGTTTCCGGCAATGGCCCAGCAAATCCTGACACTCGAAAGTTCGATGGAGATTGCGAGCAACAACAGTCCCGACATAATAAGATCACTGTTAAACCTGGAACAGGCACAGCAAACGCTCAAAGCCCAAAATGCGGCGCTGAAGTCGAGCTTTTCGCTCAGCCTTACCCCCATCAGTTACAGCAAGAGCAGGGCGTTCGACAATTTCTATTCGATATGGAACACGAATACCACCACCCAGTCGTTTGGAACGTTCACCGTGTCGCAACCCATCCTGCCAACCGACGGAACGATAAGTTTAATCAACCGGTTTGGCTGGCAAAACAACATCAGCGAATTCCAAAACAACCAATCAAGCAAATCCTTCAGCAATAACCTGTACCTGAGCGTGGCACAGCCCTTGTTTACCTACAACCGGACCAAGATGAACCTGAAGCAACTTCAGTTAGCCCTTGAAAATGCACAACTGAGCTATGCCATGCAAAAACTGAACCTCGAAAAACAAGTGACACAGCTCTTCTACAACGTTTACCTGGCCCAGATGAAGCTGAATATTTCGGAGGACGAATTTAAAAACACGCAGAAAAGCTACGAGATTACCCAAAATAAAGTAACTGCCGGGATTGCTGCCAAAGAAGAATTGTATCAGGCAGAACTGAACTTTGCCACTTCAAAATCGAATGTGGCGAACGCACGGGTGAGCCTCGAAAATGCGAAAGACTTGTTTAAACAATACATCGGGATGGACATCATGACCGAACTGACGGTGATGACCAATGTGAATTTTAACCCTGTTACGGTTGATTTAAACAAAGCCATTGATTATGGCGAAAAATCGAGAATGGAACTCCGTCAGCGCGAAATTGACATCGTAAATTCACAGTTCGCACTTATCCAAACCAAAGCGCTCAACGAATTCAGGGGCGACCTGAGTTTTTCGATTGGGATCATTGGTGACAACGAAAAACTGAAAGATGTATATCAAACCCCGACCAATAACCCGAAATTTTCGGTATCGTTCAATGTTCCATTGTGGGACTGGGGCGAAAAGAAAGCGCGCATCAAGGCACAGGAGGCCGTGATACAAACATCGAAACTGAGCCTCGACCAGGAAAAAACACAAATCACGGTTGACATCCGGAGCGTTTACCGCAATTTACAAAACCTGGTCAACCAAATTGACATTGCCGACCAGAACGAGAAAAATGCACAGCTGACCTATGAAATCAACCTCGAACGTTACACCAACGGCGACCTGACCAGCATGGACCTGAACCTTTACCAGACCCAGCTTTCGAATGAAAAAATGGCTTATGCACAATCGCTTATCGACTACAAAATTGAATTGCTGAACATGAAAATCCAGTCGCTTTACGATTTCGAAAAAAACGAACCCGTTGTGCCTGAAAATTTAATCAAAAAGCAGAAAAATTAAAACTCACCATAATATGAAACCATTTCGCCAATTTATCACCCTGGTAGCCCTGATCGGGGCGGCCACTGCCTGTTCCACTGCCCCAACCAACACAACAACCGAACTGGCTGTTCCGGTTTCGGTGACCGACATCAAGCCCGGTTCGATCGAAAAAATTATTAACACTACCGGAACGCTAAGTGCAACCAAAACCGCAACCATCAAGACCGAGATGGCCGGTAGTTACAAGTTGCAAATCAACCCCAAAACCCAACGGCCATTCGCGCTGGGCGACCTGGTTGAAAGCGGACAAGTGGTTATTAAACTGGAAGATGCCGAATATGTAAACAGTATTGGGTACGACAGCAAAAAGTTAAACCTGGAAATCACGGAGCAGAACATGAAAAAACAGCAGTCGCTCTTCGAAAAAGGAGGGGTGACCCAACTCGACTACCGAAACTCGGAAGTTAGCTATACCAATGCCAAATACGATTTTGAAAAGGCCGACCTGCTTATGGCCAAGATGAAAATAACAGCTCCGTTCAAGGGTACCATCACCAACCTGCCTGCCGTTACCAATGGCACACAGGTTGCGTCGGGCGTTGAAGCCTTCAGCCTGATGGATTACAGCACCATGACCTGTGAAGTTAACCTTCCCGAAAAATACATCAACGAAGTTAAGATCGACCTGCCCGTGCGCATTATGAACTACACCCTGCCAAACGATACCCTGACCGGAAAAATCAAGGAACTCTCGCCTGCAATCAGCACCGAGACCCGGACTTTTATCGGCATTGTGCAAGTTGAAAACCCGGCGCTGAAACTGCGCCCCGGCATGTTTGCCAAAGCCGACATCGTCCTGGCACGCCGCGACAGCGTGATCGTAATCCCCAAAAATATCATTATTTCCAACCAGCGTGGAAAATCGGTATTTGTTGTTGACAACGGAACTGCCGACGAAAAACGCATCACCATCGGATTTGAAAACCTGGACAATGTGGAAGTCACTTCAGGATTGAAACTGAACGACCGGCTGGTTATCAAAGGGTTTGAAACCCTGAAGAACCGCTCGAAAGTAAAGATCGTGAAGTAAGCAGTAATTGTTGCGGGTTGCGGGTTCCGGGTTTCGGGATAACACGCAGCACGTAGCACGTAACCCGAAACAAAAAAATAGTATCAATGAAGAAGCTAACACAATTTGCTGTCAACTATCCGGTTACTATCCTGATGATGGTACTCGCCGTTGTCCTGCTGGGATACATTTCCTTCGACAAGCTTGGCATCGACCTGTTCCCGGAAATTAATAACCCCCGTTTGTTCATCGAACTTAAAGCGGGCGAACGTCCTCCGGAAGAAATCGAAAAACAATATGTCGAAAACCTTGAAGCATTGGCCATCAGGCAATCCGACGTGTTGCAGGTTTCGTCGATTTCGAAAGTGGGAGCTGCCCAAATTACCGTTGAATACGCCTGGAACAAAGATATGGACGAAGCTTTTCTGGATCTCCAGAAAGCTGCCAGCACGTTTGCCCAAAACCAAACCCTCGACCAGTTAAACATTACCCAGCACGACCCAAATACGGCGCCGGTTATGGTTGTTGCCCTTACGAACGATAACATTACCGACATGAACGAGTTGCGAAAAGTAGCCGAAAACTACATCCGCAACGAACTGATCAGGCTCGAAGGCGTGGCCGATGTCGAAGTTTCGGGCGCCGAAGATAACGAAGTGCTCGTTCAAACCAACCAGTATTTGCTCGATGCCTTCGGGCTGACCATGGACGACCTGAACACACGCATCCAAAGCTTCAACCAAAGCATTTCAGGAGGAAGCATAACCGAAATGGGGCTGAAATATGTTGTCAAGGGGGTCAGCCTGATGACCGACCTGAGCGACTTCGAAAATACCATTGTGGGTTACAAAGCAACCAATACCACCGATCCGCTGGCCGAAAAAGCCCCGATTTATTTGCGCGATGTGGCCAAAGTTAGTTTCACCAACAAAGAACCGGTAAACATTGTGCGGTTGAATGGCGTGCGCTGCCTGGGATTGTCGATATACAAAGAAACAAGTTTCAACACGGTGAAAGCCGTTGAGCAGATCACCAAAACGATGGCCGACATGAGCAAAGCCCTTCCCGGTTATAAAATGACGGTCGTTTCAAACCAGGGAATTTTCATCAGCAATGCCATTAAGGAAGTGGAAGACACTTCGTTGCTCGGGATGGTCCTGGCAATTATGGTCATATTCGTTTTCCTGAGGCGCATCGGAACCACCATGATCGTGAGCATTTCCATGCCAATTTCGATTATTGCAACCTTTAACCTGATGTATTTCAATGGCCTCAGCCTGAACATCATGACACTTGGCGGGCTGGCCCTTGGCGCGGGCATGTTGGTTGACAATGCCATTGTGGTCATGGAAAATATCTTCCGGCTGCGCGAAACGGGCATGTCGGTAAAAGATGCGGCCATTCAGGGAACGACGCAGGTTAGCGGCGCAATTACTTCGTCAACCATAACCACGGTAGTTGTATTTTTGCCGATTGTTTATTTGCACGGCG
This sequence comes from Sunxiuqinia sp., assembly GCA_037446835.1. Taxonomy (GTDB): domain Bacteria; phylum Bacteroidota; class Bacteroidia; order Bacteroidales; family Prolixibacteraceae; genus Aquipluma. The sequence goes on from JBBIHV010000084.1 coordinate 4,157, forward strand.
CTTCGGCCGAACTGTTCCGCGACCAGGCATGGACCATCACCTTCTCGCTGTTTTCGTCGCTGCTGGCAGCCATCTTGCTCATCCCGATGCTGTACAATTATTTCTTCAAAAACACTACAAAAGCGGCCATATCGCATTCGGTACAAATTAAAGGCTACGGACGTTTCCTGGGAAGAATACTCGAACACCGGTGGCTCGTAATCCTGGGGGCCATATTTTTGCTCGGCCTCTCGGTATTCCTGATCCCACACATCGGTACCGAATTTATGCCCAAATCGGAAGGCAAACAATTTACCCTTGACGTGAAAATGCCTGAAGGTACCAGGCTGGCCCGCACCAGTTCGGCCATCGGAAACCTGGAAGGAAATATCAGGGATATTTTGGGCGACAACCTGGAAAGCCTGTACAGCGAGGTTGGGCCATCAACCAGTTTGCTCAATACCCAGGATGCACTTTTCCAGGGCGAAAATACCGCTGACATCAAAGTCACTTTAAAGAAGGATTCAAAAATGAGTTCCACCACGGCCATCCAGGGCATTTCGAAAACTTTGGGCCAGATACCCGATGTTGAATTAAAATATGTGGAAGACCAGACAGCCCTGGGCGGATTGATGGGCACCGACGAAGCGCCATTGGTTGTTCAAATCCAGGGGCCCGAACTGGCTGTGATCGAAGATCTTTCGAAACAGGTTAAAACTGCCGTTCAGGGGATACCCGAACTGTACAACGTTGAAGCCAACATGGAAGGCGGCGCGCCCGAAGTGGAAATTGTGGTTGACCGCCTGCGTGCCGGAATTTTCAACCTGAGCGTGGCCAATGTTGTTAGCCAGATTCAGGAACAATTAACCGGAAAAGTTGCGGGCACCATTGAAAAAGGCGGAGAAATGCAGGATATTACCTTGCGCTATCCCGACAAAAGCCTGTCAGATGTCTCAGACATGGTCATCAAAAACGGGACTCAGGATGTTCGGGTAAGCGAAATTGCAACCATCCGGATTGGCCAGTCGCCCAAGGAAATTTTCAGGCAAAACCAAATCCGCGTCGGTAAAATTACGGCCTACATGGATAAAAGTATCGCGTTGGATAAAATGGTGGCTAAAGTAAACACAGCCATTGCAGGCATCACTCTTCCTACCGACTATAAAATTAAGATGACCGGCGAAGAAGCCAAACGGAAAGAATCGATGGATGCACTGAGCTGGGCTTTAATGTTGTCGATTATCCTGGTGTTTATGGTACTGGCGGCTGAATTTGAATCGCTGCTGCATCCGTTCACCATCCTGACCACAATCCCCTTTGCCATTGTTGGTTCAATCCTGATATTTTTCATCCTGGGGCAAACCCTGAATGTGATGGCTGTCATCGGGATTATTATGCTGGTTGGTATCGCGGTAAACAACTCGATCATACTTGTTGACCGTATCCTGCAAATCCAAAAAGAAGGGGTTCCACGGATTGAAGCCATCAAACAGGCCGGGCAGCAACGTATCCGGCCGATTTTGATGACCAAACTGACGACCATTTTGGCCATGCTCCCGCTTACCTTCGGGTTTGGCGAAAGCCAGTCGCTTCGGGCCCCCATGGCATTGGCCGTAATTGGCGGATTGGTCACCTCAACCATCATGTCGCTGGTTGTGATCCCCTGCGTGTTCGATGTGCTGGATGGGATAAAGAAAGCCTCCCCTCAGCCCCCTCCCGAGGAGTGGGCCCAAAAAGGTTAGCTATTTGAAAAGAGAATGTTGTGAAAATATACCGCTTTAAGTTTCCCCTTTGTGGGGGAGATTTAGAGGGGGCCAAATTTAGACCAGATGAAATTCATCATACAGCGTAAAGTATTGATCAGCATGTTGTTCCTGGGGCTTTCGGTTCTGGGGTACGTTTCGTACAAGCAACTGCCGGTCGAATTATTGCCCAATGCCGAACTCCCGTTTCTGTATGTTCAGGCCAGTTCAGCCACCGAAATGGCACCTGAAAACATGGAAACCCAGGTGGTTATTCCTCTTGAAGGAGCCATCGGTACGCTGGAAGGCATCGAATCGATCGAATCGAATATCAATTCGAAACAGGGTTCAATCGTAGTGTACTACCAGAAAAACGTCAAATTCAAATATGCCTACCTGAAACTTCAGGAAAAGATGAACGAAATGCAGTCATCTATGCCTGCAAATATCAGGGTAAATGTGGCAAAAGTTGACCTGAACCAAATGAATTCACAGTTCATGGAACTTCAGGCGCGTGGCGAAGGTGGTATTGACCGGGTTCGTACCCTAGTTGACCAGGACATTACGCCCGATTTGCAAAACATCGACGGGATTGCGGCAGTGACCGTGTATGGCGGCAAACAAAAATCAATTGAAATCATTCTGAATAGCAAAGCCTGCGAGGCTTACCACATTTCTGCCGCCAAAATCCGTTCGGTACTTTCGCAAAACAACAGCTCGCGTACCTACGTGGGCAACGTGAAAGACAAGGCCACCCAATATTTTGTTCATGTTACGGCCGAATACACCAACGTTGAAGACATCGAAAACCTGGTGGTTGCCCCCGGGCCTATCCTGCTGAAAGATGTGGCCGAGGTCCGCTTTGGCGTGAAAGACCAAACCTCGTACAGCCGGGTGAACGGAAAAGATGCGGTAACCATCATGCTGGTCAACGATTCGCAGGCCAACCTGATCGACCTGTCGAAAGCAACCCGGAAAATTGTGGCAGCACTGAACGAAAAAATGGCTGCCAAAGACATTCAGATTGTTGAAATAAGCGACTCGGCCGACCAGATGGAGAAAAACATCGATCAGATTATGGAGCTCGCGCTGATTGGAGCCATCATGGCCATCTTTGTGCTTTGGATTTTCCTGAAAAACCTCCGGATCGTTTCGTTTATCGCCCTGGCCATCCCGATTTCAATCTTTACCTCGTTCAACCTTTTTTACGCTTTTGGCATCTCCATCAACAGCCTGACCCTGGTTGGGATGGCGCTCGCGATCGGTATGCTGCTCGACAACAGCGTGGTCGTTCTCGAGAATATTTACAGGCTTTCGGGCAAAGGGTATGCCCCGTTGCAGGCGGTTGTGCAGGGGACCACCGAGGTATGGCGCTCAATCCTGGCAGCCACACTCTCCACCATCGTTGTTTTTTTGCCTTTCGTTTTCTCTAAAAATTTCATGATCGAAATGCTGGGCTCCAACGTAGGGATTTCCATCATTTCCACCCTTCTGGTTTCGCTGGCAGTTGCCTTGCTTTTGGTGCCAATGGCCTCGTACGCCTTGCTGAAACGGCAGGTCTCGAAGAACATTTTCTACGAAAAGGTAACCACCAACATGCGGATGGTCCAGGTTTATCTGGTCTTCCTGAAAACGAGCATGCGTTTCCCCGCTGCCACCATCATTGGCGGGATCACGTTGTTTTTCCTGGCTGTTTTCATCAGCCTGGCCATCAGTGTCAATTCACTGAAAGAGGTTGAGAACACGCAAATTCAGCTTTACGTGACCATGCCTTCGGGCTCGTCGCTCGAAACGACCGACAACACGGTTCAGCAAATTGAGAAAAAGCTGGAAGACCTGCCCGAAAAACAGGATGTGATCAGTAAAATTCAGGAAGAACAAGCCAGCATAACCATCAAGCTGAAGGACAAGTACGAAAAAATTGCCAACCGAAATTTTGCTGAAATAAAAAGCGACATCACCAAACGTGTCAGCGGGATTAAAGCTACGTCCATCTCGTTTGAACAAACGCAAGGCTCGCGCAGCTTCCAGGGCGGCACCCAAAACATGATGGGAAATTTCCAGAAAATGATGGGGATTGGGACCAACGAAGAAAAAATTGTTCTGAAGGGACAAGACTTTAAAAAACTTCAGGCTGTTGCCGAAGACCTGAAATATTACATGGGGCAGCTCGAATCCATTCAAACAGTGAACCTGAGTATTTCGGACAACCGTCCCGAAGTGCACCTGTATTTCAACCCGCTGCTGATGACCGAATACAACATCACGCTCAGCAATGTAATCACCGAACTAAATTCATTCTCGAAAGAAATAACCACCAATATTCAGTTTAAACAGGGAGTTGACCAATACGACATCATTATTACGGGTGACGATCTGAAGGAAAAAGAAAAAGAAATGAAACAGACCGACCGCACCATGGACGAACTGAAACTCCTTCCCATAACCGATTCGCAAGGTGGCATCCACAATTTACAGGATTTTACCAACATCGTTTATGCACAAGGCATTTCAGGAATAAACCGGGTCAATCAGGAAAAGTTGGTTGAGGTGAACTATCAGTTTGTGAGCGCGGCAAGCGACTCGAAAGATCTGCTTGAAGCCTACCGTTACCAGGTTGACGAACTGGTTGCCAATTACAATTTCCCGACAGGTGTGGCCGCCGAAGTGGTTCACGAGGAAACCGATTATTCCGAATTTTACTACATGATCGGAGCTTCCATTATCTTGATTTTCATGATCATGGCTTCAGTTTTTGAATCGGTGGTCACCCCTTTCGTGTTGTTGTTCTCCATTCCGCTGGCAGCCATCGGCTCGCTCCTGGCGCTCATCATTACCAACAACAGCCTGCTCAACGCCAACACACTTACCGGCTTCCTGATCCTGCTCGGGGTGGTGGTCAACAACGGGATTATCCTGATCGACTACACCAACATCCTCCGGAAACGGGGGTTCAGGCGCTCGCGTGCACTGATGACAGCCGGATTGTCGCGCGTCCGCCCAATCCTGATTACCTCCATAACAACCATCGTCGGGATGCTCCCGCTGGCCATGGGCGATGCCGAATATGTGAGCGCAATCGGCGCACCGTTTGCCATTGTGGTGATTGGCGGATTAACCGTCAGCACTATCCTGACCCTGATTTTTATCCCAACATTCTATTCCGGGCTCGAAAATGCGCTTGACTGGTTCAAATCGCAAAGCCTGAAGATAAAACTCACTCAGTTTATCCTGATGGCCGGTTCATTCCTCCTGATCTATTTTAAGGTCGATTCCGGATTGTGGAAAATGCTCGACCTCGTGTTGGTTGTCATCCTGGTCCCCGGTTCAACCTGGTTTGTACTGAACAGCCTGCGGAAAGCCCAGACCAAGCTGATTGGCAAAAACGACACAATCGGTATCCGTATCCAGAACCTGGTGAAGATTTACGACCGCGAAAGCAAGTTCAACCTCGAATGGGAATCGGGCCTGAAAATCCGCCATCGCGCCGGGCTCGAAAAACAGTTCCATTCGATCCTCGAATTCGATTACCTGATCTGGCAACTCCCATTCCTTCTTTTCATTGCTTATTTCAGTTTCATCTATCTCCATGCTGCGTTCTGGTCGCTGATCCTTTCCGTTGGGATGGCACAACTCGCCTTGAGCATGTGGAAACCATTCGGATTTTACCTGAAATTCAGGGCCGAAAAATCAGGAAAAACACGTCCGCTGAAAATTTTCAAACTTGTTCAGATATTCCTGTTCTGGATCTTTCCGGCCATTGAATTATTCCTGGTATGGGAAAAAACTGAAGTTGTCGGGCTGACCATTACTTTTGGGGTGCTTTGGTACCTGGCCCTGGTTATTTCAGTAACTGCCAAAAAACTGTATCAGGAAAAAATTAACATCGACCGCATTACCGGACGGTTCGGGACACTTCGGCGCGGAACCTTGCGTTTGGTTAAACAGATACCGGTTATTGGCAAACAACATCAGCCATTTAAGGCGCTCAACGGCATTTCGCTTGAAATTGGTACCGGAATGTTTGGCCTGCTGGGCCCGAATGGAGCTGGCAAATCGACCATGATGCGCATCATCTGCGGGATCCTGGAACAGAGCTACGGAAAAATCTGGATCAACGGCATCGACACGCAGGAAAAGCGCGAAGAATTACAAGGGCTTATCGGATACCTGCCCCAGGAATTTGGTACCTACGAGAACATGCCAGCCGAAGATTTTCTCGATTACCAGGCTATCCTGAAAGGGTTGACCGACAAGGACGAACGCAAAGACCGCATCGAATATGTACTGAAAGCCGTGCACATGTGGGAAAAACGGGCCGACAAAATTGGTTCCTATTCCGGAGGGATGAAACAGCGCATCGGGATTGCACAAATCCTGTTGCATCTGCCTAAAATATTGGTAGTTGACGAACCAACAGCCGGGCTCGACCCGCGCGAACGCATCCGGTTCCGCAACCTGCTGGTTGAACTGAGCCGCGAACGCATCGTGATTTTCTCGACCCACATCATCGAAGACATTTCGAGCTCGTGCAACCAGGTGGCCGTGATCAACCGCGGACGGGTTAAATACATCGGGACACCCTCAAACATGGTGCACCTGGCAAAAGATATGGTTTGGCAGTTCGACTTGCCAGTTGCCGATTTTGACAAGATGGAGAACAAACAACTGGTTACCCACCACATGCGACAGGGCGACCAGATCAGGGTACGTTTCCTGTCACGGAAAAAACCGGCAGAAGATGCTGTCCCGGCCAATCCGATCCTGGAAGACGCCTATTTGTGCCTGATTAAAGATTTGAAATAAAAAAAGTACCTGAGTACCTAAACGTAAAAAAAATTCTTTGGTACTCAGGTACTCAGG
>JBBIHV010000084.1:10840-16256 GCA_037446835.1 Sunxiuqinia sp.
CCATAACCTCAAAGGAACTGTTCAACTTCACCACGCTGGTGCACCGGATGATAAAATACAACATGAAGGTCATTTTTGGCAATCGTTTTGTTTGGTTTGTGGTTGCCGCAATTGCCTTCTACTTTTTCATTGCCATTAACAGCATTTACAATGGCAGCCAAATGAACGACGGTTTTATCTACGGGCTTCAGATCATGCCGGGCATCCTGCTCATTTTTTACCCGATGACATTTGGCATTCAAAACGATCTGGATGCAGGGATTCTCGAAATCCTGTTTGGTATTCCCGATTACCGCTACAAGGTTTGGCTGGTGCGGCTGGTCCTGGTTTTTGCCCTGGTTTTCGTGATGATGATTGGTATTACCACGATGAGCAATTTCCTGCTGGCCCCGGTTAATGTTTTCGAGATCACCTGGAATGTGATGTTTCCCATTTATTTTCTGGGTTCACTGGCATTTTTGTTCTCGACCATCATAAAAAACGGGAACGGAACGGCAGTGGTGATGGTTATTATTGGAGTGGTGCTGCTAATCTTATCCGGAATTCTCAACCAAACCATGTGGAATATTTTCCTGAACCCATTCAGCATCCCCGATCGCCTGAACGAAATGATCTGGAAGGAAATCACCATGAAAAACCGGATTTTCCTGGCCGTAGGTTCCCTGCTGTTTGTACTCTACGGACTGTTTAATTTGCAGAAACGAGAGAAGTTTATCTAAAATATCCAGAAAAAGGAAAAGGTCATTGGGAATGAATAATTAGAAGGTGCAAAAACTACTTGCCGGACGATAATTTGCCAATTATTTCATCGGTTGAACCCAACTCACCAATTCGTGGAAAAATGTTTTTGATGCTGTGTTGGTGAGCTTCCGGGTTCCGGTCAGTCATGGCATCGGTAGCGAAACTGATGTTGTAGCCCAGTTCGATGGCAGCTCTGGCCGTACCTTCAACTCCAATACTTGTCGCAACTCCGGCCAGCACGATTCCGGTGACCTGCCGCTTTTGCAATTCAGACTGTAAGTTGGTTTCAAAAAAAGCATTCCAGGTGTGTTTGGTAATAAAAACATCATCGGGATGGGTGATTATCTCAGGTACAATATCGGTAAAACCAACTGCACTTCTTGCCCCGGTCGGAAATTCAACACGGGCTTTTGTCCATTTGGCACCCATGGGGTTCACATTTACCACCACCACAGGCAATCCATGCCTGTGAAAAGCGTCAACCAGTCTGGCCGCATTTGCCAGTATTTCCGGAACAGGTGGCACGGTTTCAATTTTTACGATACCCTTCTGAAGGTCGATTAAAACCAATGCGGTTTGGCGATCAATTTCTGTTATCATACAATTTTAGTTCAAAACATGAATATTTCTGAAAAGTACATTAGCGCTTTTACACAATCAATTCCACAAAGGCATCCAGTTGGGCATCGAAATTCTGTGCGGTGTAGGTTCCCAGTTCTTTCAGGGCAGCCAGGTTTTTGGGCGAAGCATCGTCCATGTCGGGGCTCACATCAATCGGCAATTCGGTGTTGATACGAACATACTGTCCCTGGGCCCCCACTGCTTGAAATATTTGCCGGAGCTGATAATCGACCACCTCGGCAACTCCCGACATCATGATGTCGATCAGGGGTTTTACCCACTGGATCATGCCCCAGTCTTTGGCTTTATCGTAATCGTATTCCTTTTTCGAGTAGCCGGTCCCGAGCGAAAGGATCGCCATCTTTTCCGGAGCCGTTTTGTATTCGTTATACACTTCAGCAAAAGCACAAAGGGCTGGGTTATTCACAAAAACGCCCCCGTCAATCAGCGGGTAGCTTACTTCTGAAACTGATTTGATATCCGAACATTCGAAATAAGTGGGTGCCGCTGAGGTTGCACGGGCAACATCCTTCACCAGATAATCCCAACCTTTTCGTTTAATGGCATCGTGCTGCGTAAAAAAATGGCCCTGGCGCCGTTTGATGTCGTAAGAAGTGATGAGGCAGGGCTTTAATAATTCACTGAGTTTCGTATCGCCAAAATATTCGTTGAGCGACTTTTCGAGTTCCACTTCCGAATATTTCTCGTCCAAAACGCCACCCATCGTCCGGAGTTTGTGCCCAAACTGTTCACTAAAAATAGCACCGCCATTTTTCAGGTACAGATCGACAACCTGTGTTGCATTAAATTTGGGGCGAAGCTCATTCCCGGAAGTTTCTTTGTCAGGGGCCAGGTAGGCGCAGGACAGAATACCGCCGGTACTGGTTCCGGCAATCAGATCAAAATAATCGGCAATGCGGGCGTTGTCGTTTCCGGTTTTCGCTTTCAGTTTTTCTTCCAGGATAACCAGTATCTGGCCCGGAATAATGCCACGGATACCGCCACCATCGATCGAAAGGATGCGGGTCAATTTCTTGTTAGATTCTGCCATGGGTGCAAAATTTTGAATGGTTAACGATTTTCCCGGTTAAACGACCACCGGGAACATAAAAAATGGATGCATCATCCAGCTAATACTGAACAGATGTATCCATCTTTTTGTTTCGTCAGGGGTAAAAACCTGTACTTGTTTTATTTTGAACCTGTTTGGCCGGAACAAAAAAACCTGCTAATGCTGAAAACCAACCCGGTGGTACAGGTTCAGGTGCCTGATAATTTCGTTGGTATCGTTCAGGAATAACCCATTTTCCAACACCAGAACCGGGCAACTCTGATTTTCTTCGCCAATCAAATCGACCAATACCTGTCGCGGGCGGGCAAAGTTTACATACTTGACTTCCAACTCGCTGGTCAGCCGTGGATAATACGACAACAGCCCTTCGATCAATGCACAATCGGGGCAAAAATAACGTTTCCCGTCGCCGCGGGTCAAATCCAGAAAATCAGCTTTTAACAAAAATAATTTTTCCATACTGCGAACATTTTTTGATTCATTTTCACAATTGACCGTTCAACAAAACAGCCTGCAATTTAGTTCTGTTTTTGATTGATTATTTCCTCCTGACAGAATAAATTTTTACCGGATGAACCAGGTACTGGCCCTTGTTTTCCTGGTCCTGAATTTTTCGGACAACCTTCATCCCGCGGGTAACTTTGCCAAAAGCGGCAAACCCCTGTCCATCGGGGTTCCGTTTGCCGGCAAAATCGAGTTCAGGCTGGTTGTTTATGCAGATAAAAAAGCTGGAAGTGGCCGAATTCGGGGTGTCGCGGGCCATCGACAAGGTCCCGTCGCCATGCCTGATTCCCGTTTGCCGGGTTGTTTCAAGCGGAACCGGGGCAAACTGTTTCGCTTCAGGGACGTCGCCACCCTGAATGACTTCAATCCTGACGGCACGGTCCTTTTCGTTTTCGGGCGTGCAAACCCGGTAGAATGTAGTTCCGTCGTATAAGTTATGATCCACGTATTTCAGAAAATTGGCTACGGTTTGCGGCGCTTTATCCGGGAACAATTCAACCCCGATAATTCCAAGCGAAGTTTTGATTTCACAGTGAACTGGTTGCTGTGCACTTAAATGCAGGAACCCCAGAATAGTAAGTACAGACAAAAGAATCTTCTTCATAAAAAGGCTAATAGGAAAAAGTCATTAGTCATTTGAAAACGTGGTGCTTTGCGCTTTCCGAATGACTAATGACTTTTTCCTGATTTTTATTAATGAATGTCAATATCTTCAGGCATCCTGGCCAGAATTCCGCGTTCCGAAACCAGGTTGTGCAACTGTTGGTAATATTTATAGCTTTCGCCCAGCTCGTCTTTCATAAAGCTGGCTTTGGCCGAACCCGACAGTTCTTTCAGCAATTCGTCAAGTGGATCTTTCAGTTTTGGCAGGTTTACAATCCGGTAATTATCCAGTTTGGCCATTTTTTTGGCCAGGGCAATGGCATCGGTTAATCCGCCGAAAGTATCGATCAGCTTAATTTCTTTGGCATTTGGCGCGGCCCACACACGCCCCTGCCCGATCTCGTCAACCGCTGTTTTTTGCATTTTTCGTCCGTCGGCCACGCGCGAAATGAACGTATCATAGCCTTGTTCGATGGTTTGCTGCATCAGTTCACGCTCGAAAGTGCTCATTGGCCGGGTTACCGAAATCATATCCGAATGTTCGTTGGTTGTCACCACATCGGTGGTGATTCCGAGCTTGTCGGTCATCAGCTTTTGCACGTTCGGGACCATCCCGAAAATACCGATTGAGCCGGTAATTGTAGTCCGGTCGGCCATAATTGTATTGGCGGCGCAGGCGATGTAATAGCCACCAGAAGCGGCCACATCGCCCATCGAAGCGATAACCGGTTTGGTTGCGGCTGCCAGTTTTACCTCGCGCCAAATCACTTCCGAACCAAAAGCGCTTCCCCCCGGCGAATTGATCCGCAACACAATGGCCTTGATGGATGAATCTCGCCGTGCCTCACGGATGGTCCTCGAGAATTCTTCCGACTTGATGCCATCGTCCGACACACCGCCATCGATATCGCCCGAAGCATAGATGACGGCAATTTTCTGGCGCGCTATGCCTTTCTGCTCACGCTTTTCAGGAACTTTAATGTATTTGAAAATATCAACGGCCTTTACATCGTCGCGTTCGCTGGTACTGGTCAGTTTTTTCAGGTCGTCAATTACCTGGTCCTTGTATTTCAGGCGGTCAACCAGTTTTTTTTGCTTTGCAAAATCGGCCTTTCTGAAAGTGGCCACCATATCGGCAATGTCGTTCAGTTCGTCGAAACTCATGTTTCTCGAAGCTGAAATGTCGGTCAGCATTTCGTTCCAGATGCTTTTCAGGTAAGTTTCAGTCTGAAGCCGGTTTTCAGGGCTCATTTTATCGAGCAGAAAAGGTTCGACAGCCGATTTAAATTTTCCGTGCCGGATAATCTGCACTTCGACGCCCAGCTTTTCCAAACCTTTTTTAAAGAATGTGCGTTCGCCTCCCAAGCCCCTGAAATCGACCGACCCCTGAGGGTTCAGTACCAGCGAATCGGCCACGGTAACCAGGTAGTAGGCTTTTTGCGAGAAAACATCGCCGTAGGCATAGATAAATTTTCCTGAAGTTTTAAAATCTTTCAGGGCAGCACGGATTTCTTCAACGGTGGCCATCCCTGCCTGAATATCGGTTGGGTTCAGGTAAATTCCGCGGATATTCGGATCGGTTTTCGCTTTCCGGATACAGTCGAGCAGATCGTTCAACCCAACTGTTTTTTCTCCCTGGAACAGGCCAAAGTCAAGCCCTTCAAGCGGGTTCTTCTTTGCGCGGTCAACAATCTGATGATCGAACTTTAACATCAGCACGGTATTGCTTCCGATCTGTACCGGCTGATCCGATGCCGACATCATGGCTGAAATTATTCCGATGGTAACAAAAATGAGCAAAAGTCCGGCAATCATCACACCAACGATGGAAGCCAGGGTAAATTTGAAAAACTGCTTCATGCTTATTTATTTGAA
>JBBIHV010000085.1:0-16037 GCA_037446835.1 Sunxiuqinia sp.
CAGCAGGTCAACAACTTTTACACCCGATTCCAGTTCTGTTCCTGAAATTTTAAATTGGGGGACGCCCTCGAAAACCGAAAGGAACGTATTTTCATCAAGCTTTTTGAGCAGCCCGGCAGTTCCCTGCCCGAAAAGGATTTGAGAGGCTTCAACGGCCAAATCGTAATCTTCGCGCGAATGGACCATAACGGTAACTTCTTCGGCCAACCGTTTTTGCAACAACCGCAAATGCTGGGCTTCGGTGTGTTTGGCGGTCAGTTCCGAAACTTCGTCGCGGGTTAGCAGGGTAAATATTTTGATGTATTTTTCGGCATCTTCGTCCGAGGTATTGAGCCAGAACTGGTAAAATTTATAGGGTGAAGTCAGCTTCGGATCGAGCCAGACATTTCCTGATTCGGTTTTCCCAAATTTGGTCCCGTCGGCCTTTTTGATCAGCGGACAGGTCAGTGCGAAAGCTTCGCCGCCGGTTTTCCGCCTGATCAATTCCGTTCCGGTGGTAATATTTCCCCACTGGTCGGAACCGCCCATCTGTAATTTGGTATTTTTGGTCTGGTACAGGTGCAAAAAGTCGGTTCCCTGAACAAGCTGGTAAGTAAATTCGGTGAACGACATGCCTGATCCGCTGTCGGAATCGAGCCGTTTTTTTACCGAATCTTTCGACATCATGTAATTTACGGTGATGTGCTTTCCGATGTCGCGTATAAAATCCAGGAAGGTGAATTCTTTCATCCAGTCGTAGTTGTTCACCATTTCGGCAGCATTTGGCGCGTCCGATTCAAAGTCCAGAAATTTGGCCAACTGCTTTTTCAGGCATTCCTGGTTGTAGCTCAAAGTTTCTTCGTCGAGCAGGTTGCGTTCCTGCGATTTGCCCGACGGGTCGCCAATCATTCCGGTTGCTCCGCCAACCAAAGCAATGGGTTTGTGCCCGGCCAACTGAAAATGCTTCAGCATCATCACACCAACCAGGTGGCCAATGTGCAGTGAATCAGCCGTTGGGTCGATGCCCACATAGGCCGATGTCATTTCTTTATCCAGTTGCTCCTTGGTTCCGGGCATGATGTCGTGGATCATGCCTCTCCATTGTAATTCGTCAACAAAATTCATGGGTACAGTATTCGGATTAAAATTCCTTATTTTTTCTGAACGTGGATTTTCGGGCCGGTGAACGATTCAGGATTTAGCTGTTCACAAATTCACAGGCAACGCAAAAAACCGCCCAAAGATATAAAATCAATGCTTTGGCGCGGAATTATCAGGTTACAAATTAACTGACTGTTGCTTTGATCGGATGGCCCAACGATTGGCCTGATTCGCTAGGTCGATTTCGGGTCAGGCGCTTGCCCTGAATTGTTTTCTTCCATTTTCTTCCAGTCTTCTGGCTTCCAGAGTTTTATGAAAGGGAACAAGGTAGGGACAAGTTGTTTCATCGGCGTGTAAATCTTCGATTCTGTTTTTTGTTTGGCGGGCAGGATGTGCATATTTTCGTCAACAGCATCAAAAAGCAGGAGTAGGATGCTCAGGATAACCGCAGTTTTTAGAACTCCGAAAATGATTCCGGCCAGCCGGTTCAGAAAGCCCATGGCAACCGCATTGACCGCATTTTCAAGTATTTTCCCAAGAATTTGGATAACCACCACAATGACCAGAAAAGTTACAATAAACGCGATGACGTTCAGGTATTTGGAATGGAAACCGGTTGTGCTGGTAATGAAATTGGCAGTCCAGTCCGAAAATTTTATCCCGCCCCAGATTCCGAGGACCAAGGCGGCCAGCGAGGCCATTTCGACAACAAAACCCTTCCTAAAACCTTGAATGGCAGCAATAATCAGGAGGATTCCAAGAAAAAGGTCAATGTAGTTCATAAAAATCTGAGTGTGGCAGGTTAAAACTGAAGTAAAAATAAGAAAAATTCACTTCAGGAAAGCGATTCAGTGCGTTATATGAAACACAAAACCGAAATGCTGCCTATTTTGGAAATGCGGGCCAGAAGCCAGAATTTTTAATAAATTTGGTCCGTCTGAAAACCAATATCCATGCCTGTTATCAACTCAATTATTAAATGGGTCAATTTTAAGCGAAATTACCAGATCGACCTGTTTAAAAAACACCCCCACGAGGTTCAGCACGAAGTTCTTTTTGAGCTTCTGGAGACGGCCTCGAATACCGAGTTCGGCCTATCGCACAATTTTAAAAATATCCGATCCGAAAAGGAATTTCGTGAACAAGTTCCTATTCAGGGCTATGATGATATTAAGCCGACGGTTGAACGCATGATGCTTGGCGAAAAAAACCTGCTGTGGCCGGGCGAAACCAGGTGGTTTGCCAAGTCCTCCGGAACGACCAACGATAAAAGCAAGTTCATACCGGTAAGCAAAGATTCGCTTGAAGATATCCACATCCGCGGAGGGCGAGATGTGCTGGCCCTTTACCTGAAAAATTATCCCGATTCGGCCTTCCTTTCCGGAAAAGCGCTCACTTTGGGTGGCAGCCACAAGGTCCACAATTACAACAACAACTGCTACTATGGCGACCTTTCGGCCATTATCATCGAAAACATACCGTTTTGGACTGATTTTTACCGCACGCCTTCCACCGAAATCTCTCTCATCGAAGAATTTGAAGAGAAAATTGAGAAAATTATTGAGTATTCGCTGGGTGAAAACGTGACCTCATTTGCCGGAGTCCCGTCGTGGTACCTGGTTTTGCTGAAAAGGGTCCTGGAAGTGACCGGTAAAAGCAACATCCTGGAAGTGTGGCCAAACCTCGAAGTTTTTACCCACGGCGGGGTGAAATTCGAGCCTTACCGCGAACAATACGAAAAGCTCATTCCAAGTGCCAACATGCACTACATGGAAACTTACAACGCTTCCGAAGGGTTTTTTGGCATTCAGGACGAACCCGACAAAAAGGACCTGTTGCTCATGCTCGACTATGGCATTTATTACGAATTTATCCCGATGGACGAATTTCGCTCCGATAAACTGAATGCCCTTCCGCTTGAAGACGTTGAACCCGGTAAAAATTATGCCATGGTTATTACCACCAACGGCGGGCTTTGGCGTTACCTCATTGGCGACACGGTAAGGTTTACCTCGAAATATCCGTTCAAATTCGTGATAACCGGGCGTACCAAGCACTTCATCAACGCTTTTGGTGAAGAAGTAATCATCGACAATGCCGAAAAAGCTTTTCACATTGCCTGCGAACGGACCAATGCCTTCATTTCTGAATACACCGGTGGGCCGATCTACATGAAAAACAACCAGAAAGGCGCACACGAATGGGTCATCGAATTCGAAAAAGAACCCGACGATCTGGATCATTTCATGTTGCTTTTTGACGGCGCCCTGAAAACCATCAATTCCGATTACGAAGCCAAACGGCATAAAAACCTGAGCCTCGAAATGCCGCACGTGGTCGTTGCCAAAAAAGGGTTGTTCCTCGAATGGATGAAAATTCGCGGGAAGGTGGGCGGCCAGAATAAAATTCCACGTTTGTCGAACGACCGCCAGTACCTCGACCCGTTGATTGCCCTGAACAAAAAACTTTAATAATCTGGGCAACCCAAAAAATGCTTCCGGCAGTTGCGCCTTTTTTAAACGCCCAACCTGCTAAACCTCGTAATATTTTGTAATTTAGTTCGAATTTTAAAAATCAAATCAAATGCATATTGCTTTAGCTGGAAACATCGGTGCGGGAAAAACAACGCTGACAGAATTACTCGCCAAACATTATAAGTGGTCACCTCATTACGAGGATGTTGACGAAAACCCTTACCTGAACGATTTTTATGAAGACATGCAACGCTGGTCGTTCAACCTTCAGATTTACTTCCTGAACAGCCGGTTCAGCCAGGTTGTAAACATCCGGAGTTCCACCAAGACTGTTATTCAGGACCGCACCATTTACGAGGATGCCGAGATTTTTGCACCGAACCTCCATGCCATGGGCCTGATGTCGTCACGCGATTTCCATACCTATTCAACCCTTTTCCAGATGATGAACCGCCTGGTACAGGCTCCTGATTTGCTGATCTATCTGAGAGCTTCGGTACCAACGTTGGTAAACCAGATCCAAAAACGAGGCCGCGAATACGAAAGCTCCATCCGAATCGACTACCTGAAACAGTTGAACGAACGCTACGAAGCCTGGGTAAACCGCTACAAATCAGGAAAACTTCTGATTATCGACGTCGATCGGATTGATTTCCAGAACAACCCTGAAGATTTGAGCGGCGTAATTGACCGGATCGACGCGCAGATTCACGGACTGTTTTAAGCGTTATGAAACTTGTATTTGCCACCAACAACCCGCATAAGCTCCAGGAAATAAAACACCTGATCGGCAACTCAATCGAGTTGCTGAGTTTGGGCGACATCAATTGTTCCGACGATATTCCTGAAAACCAGGAAACCCTGGAAGGAAATGCCTCCGAAAAATCGTTTTACATCTTCAACAAATATGGCCTGAATTGTTTTGCTGACGACACCGGGCTCGAAATTGAAGCGCTGAACGGCGAACCTGGTGTGTATTCGGCGCGCTATGCCGGGGAAGATAAAAGCCCCGAAAATAACATGAACCTCGTTTTGGCGAAGATGGTTAAAATAAAAAACCGGAAAGCACGTTTTAGAACCGTAATTTCATTGGTCATCGACGGGCATGAAATTCAGTTTGAAGGTGTTGTGAACGGCCACATTCTCGAAGAAAAGCGAGGGACTACCGGTTTTGGCTACGACCCGATTTTTAAACCTGATGAATTTCCCCTAAGTTTTGCCCAGATGCCGATGGACGAAAAAAACAAAATCAGTCACCGGGGAAGGGCTGTCAAAAAACTGGCAGCGTATTTACTCGGCTTAAAAAATGAGTGATGAAACATAAATACTTGTTGTTTACCATCCTGCTTTGTTCCATCGGGTTGCGGCTTGTTTCACAACCTGCCGTCGGCGAATGGACCGATTATCAGTCGTATGCCCATGCAAACAGCGTTGTGGATACAGGCGATAAAATCTATTGTGCCACCGATGGCGGCTTGTTTGTATATGACAAAACCGACAACAGTGTCAGGAAAATTTCGGGCATCAACGGGCTTTCGGATAACGGCATACAGCGGATTGCATACAGCAAGGTAAACAATGTGCTGCTTATTGCCTACCAGAATGCGAACATCGATTTGCTTTCAGGAAATAAAATCGTTAACCTTGCCGACATCAAAAGGAAGCAACTCTCTGGTGATAAAACAATTAACAGCATTTTTTTCTCCGGAAACCTGGCCTATTTGTCGTGCGGCTTCGGGATTGTGGTCGTAAATCTTGAACGGCAGGAAATTAAGGATACCTATTTTATAGGTCAGGATGGTTCATACCTCAGTGTTTTTGACCTGACCAGCGATGGAAATTTTTTGTATGCCGCCACGGCAACCGGTATTTATAAAGCCAGTGTTTCAGACCCGAACCTTCAGAATTACTCCAACTGGGCATGGCAAAGTTCTATTCCACATGCAAGCCAGAAATTCAGCAAAATTAGATTCTTCAACGGCCAGATTATTGCCAATTACACGCCCGACAAATATGACCAGGACGAATTGTACCTCTTGACAGGCAATGGCTGGAGCCGTTTCCTTCCTGAAATTAAATATGTTTCAGAAATAACCACAAATGGCAATTACATTGTCTTTTCGAGCAGGGGAGAGGTTTTTGTTTACAACAACCAGTTCGAACAGGTAAACTATGTCCATAAATATTCTTTTTCAGGAGGAAACGAAGTGAACCCAATCCAAACTTCCTGTGCTGTACTTGACGATCAGAACGTTCTTTGGATTGCCGATCCGGTAAATGGGTTGGTGAAAGTTGGGACTCAGACCGAAAAAATTGTTCCTGAAGGGCCGGTTGACAACACAATTTTCTCGCTCTCGATGAACGGGACCGACCTTTGGGTCACTTCCGGGGGAAGGGACAATGCCTGGGGCAACCTATGGTCACAGCCCAAATTTCAACTTTACCGTGCCGGAAAATGGTCGGTTTTCGACCGGAAGGTTTTCCCGGTTACAAACAACTTTCGGGATATTGTTTGCGTTACCGCCGATCCAAAAAACCCGGATCATGTGTTTGCGGGTTCGTGGGGCGGTGGAGTGTTGGAATTTAATGCCGGAAAATTTGTAAAACGGTACGATAATTTTAACAGCACGTTGCAAACGGCGTTAATCAGCCAGCCCGATTCAGCTTATGTCCGCGTTGGCGGAATGGCTTTCGATTCGAAAGGGAACCTGTGGGTGTCAAATTCCGAAGTTTCAAAAATTTTGTCAGTTTTCCAGACCGATGGTACCTGGAAAGCCTTCGACACGCCAGAAGTGGCCAATAAATATTCGATCGGGAAAATTATAGTGACCAAAAACGACGATAAATGGATAATTGTGCCCCGGGCCAATGGATACGGACTTTACGTCGTAAACAACACCAACGACCAGACAAAAGCGATAAACATAACCGCCAGGTTTGTGAACTCTGATGGTGAATTTCTTACGCCAATGCCCGATGTTTATTCGATGGTGGAAGACCTGAACGGCGATATCTGGGTTGGGACTTCGGGCGGGGTTGCCGTTTACAGTAATCCGGAACAAATCTGGACACAAAATGTGCTGTATGCTTCACGGCCAGGGCTGAACCTGCACGACAACCTGTTCCATCCGTTGCTCGAAAAAGAAGTGATCACCTCAATTGCCGTTGACGGGGCAAACCGAAAATGGTTCGGGACCAAGTCTTCAGGCGTATTTTTAATCTCAGATGATGGCCAAACCGAGATTCAGCATTTTACTGCCGAAAACAGCCCGCTCCCCAGCGACGAAATTACCGACATCGCCATTAACCAGAAATCAGGGGAAGTGTTTATCGGGACCACGTCGGGCCTGATTTCATACATGGGCGCAGCCGTAAGCGGGAACAACGCATTCAGCGATGTTTACGTTTCCCCCAATCCGGTGCGCGAAACGTATTCCGGCCCGATTGTGGTGAGGGGGCTGGTTGAAAATACCGATGTGAAAATTACCGACATTTCCGGAGACCTGGTTTATAAAACTACTTCGCTGGGCGGACAAGCAATATGGGATGGCAAAAACCAAAACGGGAACCGCTGCAAAACCGGCGTTTACCTTGTTTTTCTGACCGATCAACTGGGCACCCAAACCAAGATTACAAAGCTTTTGTTTATTCATTAATTCAGGTTCGCTGTGCTTGAAAAAACGCGCGGAATTTTTTTACATGCTGTTAAATATTCAGAAACCAGCCTTATAACCAGCATCTATACTGAAGTCTACGGACGGCAGTCGTACCTAGTAAAAGGTGCGCGGAGCAAAAACTCGACGGTAAAGGCATCTGTTTTTCAGCCACTTTACTTGCTCGACCTCGAAATTTATTTCCGCCCCACGAAAGAAATCCACTGGTTAAAAAGTGCCCGGATTGCCAGTCCTTACACGACCATTCCGTTTGATGTGCGCAAAAGTTCGCAAGCGATTTTCCTGGCCGAAATCCTGAACAAGTGCATCCGCGAAGAGGAACACAATCAGGAATTATTTGATTTCATTTACCATTCGTTAACTTTTCTGGATTTGGCGGGTTCAGGAATAAATAATTTTCACATCTGGTTCCTGTTCAAATTAGCCCGGTACATGGGTATTTCGCCAGGCAACGACAATGCACTGACCGGCTTTTTTTTCGACCTTCAGAAAGCACAATTTGTAACGTACGAACCGGTACACCGACATTTCGCCGACAAGCAGGTTACTAAGCTGTTTTCCAGGCTTTTCGATGTAGATGCCGGCACGCTTGAAAAGCTGGATTACACCCATTCTGAACGGACTTTGGTTCTAGACATGCTGTTGGAGTTTTACCGTATCCATTTCGATTATCTGGGCGAAATCAGGTCGATCGAAGTGTTAAAAGAAGTATTCCGTTAAATTCAGGGATAAATTAACACTTTATGCCAGCCCGGCAATCAATTGCATAGGCTAATTTTCTTAACTTTGCAAACTAACAATTTTCAAATGGCCCTGACGAAATTACAAAACAATAAAGGAAGTATCTTTTCAAGTGTGAACAGGCTGGTTGCCGAAACCAATGCCATTGATCTTTCTGTTGGGAAAACCGATTTTCCTTGTCCCGAAAAATTGGCCGACCTGGCTGCAAAATACATCCGTTCAGGGTATAATAATTTTGCCCCGCACGAAGGCATTCCCGAACTGCGCGAAATTATTTCGGCGCGGGTAAAACGAATGTACAACCGTTACTACAATCCTGAAACCGAAATAACAATTACAGCCGGGCCTATTCAAGCCATCATGACGGCTATCAGTACAACGGTCAAGGACGAAGATGAGGTAATTCTTTTTGAACCGGCTTATGAATCTTATGCACCGGCCATTTCGCTCAATGGTGGCCGTCCGGTTTATGTCCCGCTGAAACAGCCGAATTTTTACATCGACTGGGAAGAAGTCCGTAAAATGATCAGCTCCAAAACCAGGATGATCATAATAAATTCGCCTCACAACCCTACTGGATCGGTAATTTCCGAGTCGGATCTGATCCAGCTTCAGCGGCTGACAAACGGAACGAACATTGTGATTTTAAGTGACGAGGTTTTTGAATCGATTGTTTTCGACAACAATACGCACCAAAGTGTATCAAAATTTGATAAGCTGGCCGATCGTAGTTTTATTGTTTCGTCGTTTGGCCCGGTTTTTAACATTAATGGCTGGGGCCTGGCTTACATGCTGGCTCCTGAAAAACTGATGAACGAATTCCGGCGGATTCAGCAGTTCCAGATTTATAATGCCAACACTCCGTTGCAGTATGCGCTTTCTGAATTTTTGCTAACTGAAGATTCGTGGAAAGACATTTCAGAAATGTACCAGGGCAAACGCAACTATTTCAACCGTTTGCTGAACGACAGCCGGTTTAAAATAATCCCTTCGCAGGGAAGTTATTTTGAAATCCTGGATTATTCGAACATATCGGATGAGCTGGACCACGACTTTACCTACCGGCTGGCCACGGAATATGGCGTTGGGGTAATCCCTGTTTCGGCATTTTTGCACGAAAAGAATAAAATGAAAATGATCAGGGTGTGCATCGCCAAAAATAATGAAACACTTGAACAGGCTGCTGAAAGGCTGCGGTTGGTGCCTGCTTTAAAATAAGGGCATTTCCTTAAGAATGAAAAACCCGGACGCTCAGTTAACCTGAAGTCCGGGTTTTTCTATTGTAAAAATTAAGTGGGCCTATTTTTTGATCAGCAACCAACTGTCGGAATATTTCGGGTATTGGGCCCTGATTTTCTGGACCCGGCTCCTGGCGGCAGCTTCGTCGGTAAACGAATCGACACAAACCCTGAAAAACCCGGTTTCGCTATGCAGGATAATCGGTTTAAAACCTTGCTGAACCAGTTCAGATTTGAACTTCCCGGCATTCGCATTGCTCTTGAAACTGCCAACGATTATGAAGAAATTTTTACTTCCGTAGGCGGCCTGGTCTTCGTCGGCCATGGTGAATTTTTCGCTGCGAACGGAAACTGGTTTCCCGGTGGGTTCAGCTTTATCGGCTGGTTCGTACATGTTATCCGAAGTCGGGTTTTCGCGAACAGTGGGTTTGGGGGCAGGTACTGAAAAAACTTTTGTTTCGGAGGTGGCTTCTGTTTTCGGGGAAGCAGCTTCTGCCTTTTTTGACGATTTAAAAATCTTACATCCGCTGGTGAGTAAAGCAAGTGTAAACGCGATTAAAATAATTCTTTTCATGGTTGTTGCATGTTTAATTGAATTACAAATTTACGAAAGATCAATCACAGATTTATCAAATCCATGAAGGTCAATCAATTATTTATCAACAACCACCTGTTGATGAATCGGGCGGGTGTTCATTTCTTTCAGGTAAAAATTCTGCTACCTTTTGGTTTCAGGCATGGGTATTAAAAATTGAGGACCTTTTTCAGAAAGCGCTGGCCTTTAACTGTCCGGTAAAACCCGGCTTGCCTGATGGCCCTCAACCGGGTTTCCCATGGTTCCGAGAAAATCAATGTCCATGGGCCTTTTCCCCTGGTAAACGGGATCTGGTTGGAATTGTGCATTTCCTGAACTTTATCAAGGTCTTCGAAATACCCGTAAAAAAATTCACCACATTCGGGAGCGTATATAACGTATGAATAAAATTGCATGACGCGAAAATACAAAAATGACCGGTTTTTTTTACCTTCCAAAAGCCGGAATGAATTTCATCCAGTTACTTTCTTCCTGATAACCTTCGATAACAACCGCCTGGTCCTGGTGGTTAAAACTGCCGATCAGCGAAGTAATTTCCTGTTTCAGCATGTTCAAACCATTGGAAATCAAATCGCTCCGGAAGCCTTTTTCGCCCAGGTTGATGACCATTTCGTGCGATACGATCCGGCCAAGCACTTTCCCCAGCTCAACCATTTTTCGTTGTGAAAGGTTCATGTCCAGATTAAAATCAGTCAATTCCTTCAGGAAAGAAGCCGATTTGGCGGTCAGGTCAAAGTTTTTCAGAAACTGGAACAAGTTGCCTTCTTTGGCTTTCTTCATCATTTTTACAAGATTTTCTGAAATTTGGGCATATAAAATGTCGTTCGAGCCTTCAAAAATCTGGAACGGGCGGCTGTCTGTAATACTTCTTCCGGCGATATGGTCTAGTTTGTATGCTTGTGCACCGACCAATTGAGTTGCCGACTGTGCCGCGTCCTGCATCAGGTCGGTCACCACGCTTTTTACTGAATTGGCCTCAAAGCCGATAGACGACAAGTCGTTTTCGATGCCAGCTTTTTGGCTGCTGTTGGCACACATGGCCGAGCATATTGTGTAGGAGGCCTGAAGTTTGGCCAGCCGATGTTGTGCCTGGTCGTAGGAGAACAGTGACTTGCCGCCGATTTGGCGTTCGTTGGTGTGAGCAATCGACTCGTCGAGCAGGCGCTGGACCAGGCCCATGGCCATTCCCGGAAATTGCATCCGGCTGCGGTGAAGCAAATCGAGCATCATTTTTACGCCGGTCGTTTCAGGGACCAGTTTCTGGATCCTGGGAATCTCCACATCAAGCCGGTTCCGGCCATAAGGAATCTGGAACAGACCAAGGTTTTCGTAAAACTCTTCCACTACGATTTGTTGCCCCGGGCTGTTCACGTCGCAGATGAAGAAATCGATGTCGCGTTTCAATTCGCCTGAATGACTTCGTTCACGTGCGGTAAGCAGCCAGAATTCGGCCCATCCGGTCAGTCCGGCCCAATGTTTGGTTCCCTGAAGTTTATAAAATTCGCCGTGTTGTGAAAAGGATGTTTGCATATTGAGGGCATCGCTCCCAAATCCAGGTTCAGTAATCATTAATCCACCCATGTTTTGTTGGTTGAGAAACCGTTCGAACACTGGCGCTTTGGCTTCTTCCTGAGCATACTTGCCAACCGGCTGCAGGAAAAGCGCCGAGTTGATCCCGAAGGTGAGCGACAGGGCCAGCGACTCGTAAGCAGCAGCAGCCAGCAGGGCAATGTTTTCTTCCATGCGTGCGCCACGGCCACCGAAACGTTTTGGAATCCCTACTGCAAGTGGGTTAAGGCTCATTATTTCACGCATTACGAACGGTGGCATTCCACGCTTTACCGCCAGTTGATTAATGTCGGCACGTACGTGGAATACATTTTTCATTCTGTCTTTTAAATTTTCCAGAAAAGTATCGAATGGCATATCCTGAATGGCCAAACCAGCCGAAGGTTGTTCAATATTTAATTTTATGCTGTTCATCAATTTTTTTTGAATTCGTTATAACCGGAACAATTGTTCATGGATAAGTGTAACACCAGATTGGTGTGAATGTTTTTGAAAGAACTGCTGTAATTTTAAAAAGCTATCCAATACCAATACTTCAAAATTGAAAAAGATGAAGAAGAAAAAATCTAACAAACTCTTACCATACGGTATTGCCTTGGTATTTATCGTCATCATTGTACTTGTGGCTGGTAAAAAATTAGGTTGGTTTGGTGAAGAAAATCAGATTAATATTGCGACTACTGTTGTTGAAAGCCGCACCATAACCGAGCAAATAACTGCCAACGGCAAAGTTCAGCCCGAAACCGAAGTAAAAATCTCTCCCGATGTTTCAGGCGAAATCATCGAAATGAATGTGAAAGAAGGAGATGAGGTAAAAAAAGGCCAGCTGCTGGTGGTCATCAAACCCGATATTTACATTCAGTCGTACAACAGGTCGTTGGCTAGTTTAAGTTCAGCGCAGGCAAGGCTCGCACAGGCAGAGGCACGGCTTGTTGAGAGCGAAATGGCTTTTAAGCGTTCAAGCTCACTGTATAAACAAGAGGCTATTCCGGTTTCAGATTTTGAATCGGCCCAATCTTCCTATAAAGTAGCCCAATCGGAAGTAACAGCGGGCAAGTTTGCTGTTAAATCTGAACAGGCTTCGGTTGCCGAGGCCCAGGAACAGTTGGTAAAAACGAAGATTTATGCCCCGATGGACGGAACAATCGCACGCCGGAATGTTGAAAAAGGGGAGCGCGTTGTTGGAACCAATATGTATGCAGGTACCGAGTTGATGGATATTGCCAACCTTCACCTGATGGAAGTAAAAGTTGACGTGAACGAGAATGATATTGTAAGGGTAAACCTGAACGACACCGCACTGGTTGAGGTGGATGCTTATTTGGGCCGTAAATTCAAAGGGACCGTCACCGAAATTGCCAATTCTGCGAATGTGGCAGGGGCCTCGGCCGACCAGGTAACCAACTTCAGCGTAAAAATACTTCTGCTCGAAAGTTCGTATAAAGATTTAATTAGCCCCGATGGCAACCAATATCCGTTCCGCCCGGGAATGTCGGCAACCGTTGACATCCGGACCGAAACCCGCAAAAATGTTATTTCAGTTCCGATCCAGGCCGTAACGACACGTTTGCTTAACGAAAATGCCAAAACAGAAGCCAAGCCCGAAGAGGCAAAAACCGAAGATGAAAATGCCATTGTAACCAAAGAAGGGCCAAAAACAGAGGCTGATAAAAAAGTGGAAGTCGTGTTTGTTTACAAAGATGGGAAAGTAAAAAAACAGCCCGTCAAAACCGGCATTCAGGATAGCGAAAATATTGAAATTACCGATGGATTAAAGGTTGGTGATGAAATTGTTGTCGCCCCTTTTAATGCCATTAATAAACTATTGAACGACAGTTCGCTGGTAAAAAAAGTGGACGAAAAAGAGCTGTTTAAAATTAAAAAATAAATCGTTTGCCGTGAAATACAGGAAATTAGGGGCGTTGCCACTTGGGATCATTTTTTTTGTCCTGGCCATGTTGGTGGAGAGATTTTTACCTGAAAATAATGGGGTTGATTTTGTAGCAGGTTTTTTGATCGGATTATCAATTGTTCTAAATCTGAAGAACCTCTTTAACCGTTCAAAGAGAACATTTAGCTGTTAATCGAAATAACCGGATCAGTTGATGATCCGGTTATTTTTTGCCACGATGCCAAAAAACAGGATGTTCAGCATTTCGTCAACCGCTTTTTGCAATTCTTCATCCGAAAGGTTTTTCGTGATAAATGGAACTTCAAAGCCGTGCAATGCGGTGACAATGGTTTTGGCGGTCAATTCCGGGTTTTGTATCGTATATTCCCCTTTTTCGATCCCTTCCAGAAACATATTTTTGATCAGATCAATCTCAGCTTCAAAATGTTCGGTGCGTAAATTATCTACAAAATACAGTTGGTCAAGCAAATCGTTTTTAATGGCTTCGTAATAATTTACCACCATTTTCAGCGTGCGCATCCGCACGTAAATGTAAGTTTTCAGCTTTTGTTTTGGATCGTCGATTTCCCTGATCTGATCTTCAATGGTTTTTCTCCTGATTTCAGCCTCCGCATCGATCACGGCTTTAAAAATGTCGTCTTTACTTTTGAAGTAATAATAAATCGTGCTTTTCCCTTTTCTCGATTCTTTTGCGATATCGTCCAGCGCTGTTTTCTTATAGCCATACCGGGCAAAAATTTGCCGTGCAGCCTGTATTACCTGTTCACGAACTTCGTCCTTCCCGGTATTGAGAAACATATCTTCCATTCCAATCTGTTGCTTTTTCAAGTTCAGCACTAATATAGCTGAAGTTTTTTAATTTTCAAGGTGCTTTTGTTTGGTTGAATTTCCGAAACAACAGCCTCGATTCAGTAAATCCTCTATCTTTGAGCCTTCTAAAAAAACAGGATAGCATGATTTCGGTTGACGGACTTACGGTAGAATTTGGCGGATCGGCACTCTTTTCAGACATCTCTTTTGTGATTAACGAAAAAGACCGGATTGCCCTGATGGGAAAGAATGGCGCTGGCAAATCGACTCTTTTAAAAGTAATTGCCGGAGAACGGACTCCAAACAAAGGACGGATTTCTGCCCCGAAAGATGCTGTGATTGCCTATTTGCCCCAGCACTTGCTAACCGATGACAACCGGACCGTTTTTGACGAAGCCGCCCAGGCATTTGCCCGTATATTTGAGATGGAACGCGAGATTGCAGCCCTGAACGACGAACTCGCTACCCGCACCGATTACGAATCGGAATACTACTCCGGCCTGATTGAACACGTTTCGGCATTGAGCGAAAAATATTATTCGATTGAGGAAATCAACTTTGATGCTGAAGTCGAGAAAATCCTGCTAGGCCTCGGGTTCATGCGCGAAGATTTTACCCGCCCAACCAGTGAATTTAGCGGCGGATGGCGGATGCGCATCGAACTGGCCAAAATCCTGCTCCAGAAACCCGACCTCATTTTGCTCGATGAGCCGACCAACCACATGGACATCGAGTCGATTCAATGGCTCGAAGAATTTCTGATAAGCAGCGCCAAAGCGGTGATTGTGATTTCGCACGACCGGGCTTTTATCGACAACATCACCACCCGGACGATCGAAGTTACGATGGGCCGCATTTACGACTATAAAGTCAATTACTCGAAATACCTGGAACTGCGCCGCGAACGCCGCGAACAACAGCAGAAAGCCTACGACGAGCAACAAAAAATGATTGCTGAAACGACCGAGTTTATCGAGCGTTTCAAGGGGACCTATTCAAAAACATTGCAGGTGCAGTCGCGGGTGAAAATGCTCGAAAAACTTGAAATGGTTGAAGTTGACGAAGAAGATACTTCTGCTTTGCGCCTGAAATTTCCGCCCTCGCCCCGCTCCGGAAATTTCCCCGTCATCGTCGAGGACCTGGCAAAAAGTTACGGCGATCACCTGGTTTTCTCAAAAGTATCGCTGGCCATTGAACGGGGCGAAAAAATTGCCTTTGTGGGCAAAAACGGCGAGGGAAAATCGACGCTGGTAAAGGCAATCATGGGTGAAATTGAGCACGAAGGTAAAATGTCGCTCGGGCACAACGCCCTGATTGGTTATTTTGCACAGAACCAGGCTTCGCTGCTCGACGAGGAACTGACGGTTTTTCAGACCATCGACGATGTGGCGGTTGGCGACATCCGCACAAAGATTAAAGACATTCTTGGTGCGTTCATGTTCAGCGGCGACAACATTTCAAAAAAAGTAAAAGTGCTTTCAGGCGGCGAACGCACCCGCCTGGCTATGATCAAGCTGCTGCTCGAGCCGGTAAACCTGCTCATTCTCGATGAGCCCACCAACCACCTCGACCTGCGCACCAAAGACATCCTGAAAAGTGCGCTGAAGGATTTCGACGGGACACTCATTCTCGTTTCGCACGACCGCGATTTCCTCGACGGGCTGGCAGAAAAAGTCTATGAATTCGGCAACAAACAGGTGAAAGAGCACCTTGGCGATATTAAAAGTTTCCTTCAGAAGAAAAAACTCGACAACCTGCGCGAGATCGAGCGGAAGACCACAAAATAGAACAGCTGAATAACTGTTCAGGAATTCCATCCTTTTTTAGTGATGAAATTCCTTTGTCATTCAGTTCATTCCAATTATCCTGAATACTCCATTCCCCCATTTTCCTTCAATCCTGAAAATTTTGTTCTTGCCGGTAGAAACTGGTCATTCGACGAAA
>JBBIHV010000086.1:0-6967 GCA_037446835.1 Sunxiuqinia sp.
TTGAGCTTGAACATGAAACGAAGGGAATGGTTTGAAGGATTGTGGAACCAATCAAATCAGGGAAACCTGCCCTTTAAGTTTTCTAATGCGTAATTTGGGTTAAATCATATTCTCTATACCCTACAACACCTTTCCCAAATTTAAACAATTTCGCATCGTTTAGGAACATTCGGCCAAAAAATTGGATGTGGAAGGTGTTTTTAATGCCGCATGAAGTTAAATTCAAAAAAAATATAATTGTGATTATATTGTTGTAATATTCCATCATTAAGTATTAATTACTGACTTATTGATGGAATAATACAACAAAAATGCTAAAATTTGATTAAAGTCTTTTAAACCTACGAAATAAATACTATATTTGTATGGAAAAGCCATCAGTAACTATTTAAAACCACAACAATGATGGAAAATATCAACAATAATTGGAGTGAATTAAGTGATAATGCATTGCTGGTACAGATTGGGCAGTTCGTACAGCAGGCCCGTCTCCGGCAGAACAAAAGCCAGCAACTGGTGGCCGATGCCGCCGGGATCAACCGGAGCACTTTGAGCCAAATCGAGAACGGACGTGGCGGTACGCTAATTTCGTTGATTCAGATTCTGAGGGTACTTAATCAGATGTCGTTTCTGAAAGTTTTTCAGGTTGAAGAGAAGGTAAGTCCGATTTACCTTGCAAAGCAGGAGATGAAAAAACGAAAGCGCGCACGAAATACTGACGAACCAAAACCATATCCATTACCCGACTGGTGATGCTCGAAAATGCCTACATAAATATTTGGGATAAACGCGTTGGCGCCATTCATTGGAATCAGGATTCGGGTATGGCCGATTTTGAATTCGATCCTGGTTTTTATCAATACGAGCTTGATGTTGCGCCATTAAAAATGTCTCTTGGGACTGCCCGTGGCAAAATATTTTCTTTCCCTGAGCTGGCCGGAAACCCGACGTTTAAAGGATTGCCCGGTTTGTTGGCCGATGTTTTGCCCGACCGCTACGGAAATGCGCTTATAAACGCCTGGCTTGCCCGGATCGGTCGCCCTGCTGGGAGTATGAATCCGGTTGAGATGCTTTGTTTTACCGGGAAGCGCGGAATGGGTGCCTTGGAATTTGAGCCGGTAGTGCCAAAATCGGCCAATCAGGCAACCAAAGTCGAAATTGGCGGTTTGGCTGAAGTGGCTCAGCAAATTCTTTCCGGAAGACAGTTTTTCCAGACCGATCTCTCGCACGACGAGCAAAAGGCGCTTTCCGACATCCTGAAAATAGGGACTTCGGCTGGCGGGGCTCGGGCGAAAGCGGTAATCGCGTATAATCCTGAAACAAACGAAGTCCGCTCTGGCCAGACTGATGCCCCGGAAGGGTTTTCTCACTGGCTCCTGAAATTCGACGGGGTTGATGACAGCCAGTTTGGCGCTACTTCAGGCTACGGAAGGGTGGAGATGGCTTATTATCTGATGGCGGTTGATTGCGGAATTGAAATGATGGAGTGCCGCTTGTTTGAAGAGAACGGGCGGGCGCACTTCCTGACCCGGAGGTTCGATCGTTTGCCCAACAATGAAAAGCTGCATGTGCAAACGTTTTGCGCCACGATGCACTACGACTTTAACAACATTTATTCATACAGCTACGAACAATTGTTCCAGACCATGCGAATGCTGCGCCTGACTTATCCCGAGGCCGAGCAGATGTTTCGACGAATGGTTTTTAATGTGATGGCGCAAAATTGCGACGATCATACCAAAAATTTTGCTTTTTTGATGAATCAATCGGGCGAATGGAAACTGGCTCCGGCTTACGATGTTTGCCATGCTTATCGTCCCGGTAGCGCATGGGTGAGCCAGCATTCGCTAAGCATCAATGGCAAACGGCAGGGAATTACACGCGAAGACTTGCTGGAAGTTGGCCGCCAGATGAATGTAAAAAAGGCTCCGGCAATTGTCACCCAGGTTTCAGAAGTTGTGGCAAAATGGCCCGAATTTGCTGAACAAACCAACGTTGATCCTCAACTTCGGGATGCCATCTGGAAAACATTGCTGATTATTTAGTTAATTTAGAGGTGGATAATTCGGAATCACCCGCTCAATAAAATCAGAAACAATATGCCCCGAAACAATTCTTTTCAGTTCAAACAATTTCGCATTGTACAGGAGCGGTCGGCCATGAAAGTGGGCGTTGACGGTGTTTTGCTGGGCTCCTGGACGAATGTTTCCGGCGCAAATCGGATTTTGGATGTAGGTGCCGGAACCGGTCTGATTGCCCTGATGATGGCGCAGAAAAATTCGCTTGCGGATATTGATGCGGTTGAAATTGATCCGGAAGCCTTTCAGGAGGCCATGCTGAATGTTCAACAATCATCATGGAGCGACCGGATCACGCTTAAATTATGCAGTTTTCAGGAATTTGCCGGACGAACCAACCGGAAATATGATTGGATTGTGAGCAATCCGCCATTTTTTACGAATGGCGTGAAAGCTCCGGCTGAAACTCGTGCTCAGGCCCGTCATTCGGATTCTTTGCCTTTGCATGTTTTGATTTCAGGAGCAGTTGGTTTGTTGGCTAAAAATGGGAAAATAGCACTGGTTTTGCCGGTTGAGACTCTGCCTGAATTGAATCGGTTGGCTGCTTTAAACAAGCTTTTCATTTCGCGCCTGTGCCGCATAACGCCAAATCCGAAGAAACCGGTGTTCCGTATTCTAGTTGAATTGAGCTATTCGGAATGTATTCTTCAGGAAGAAGAACTGATGATTGAGTTTGAAAAACACCACGACTTTACGCCGGAATACCGGGCGTTGACGAAGGAATTTTACCTAAAATTCTGAAGCTAATTTCAAACCAGAAACATGAACGGGTGATAGGTTTTTTCCATTCGGTTGGCAAATCGTTCAATCGAATCGTGGTCGATTTTCGAAACACTTTCGTTTACGTGGGCCACCTTCCTCACCAGCAACTTTTCCATGAAATTCATTTTGTCGAAATTAAATTCGCCGCCGAAAATGGCTTCGGTCTTGGCCATCTGGTGCAATTCTTCGGGGAACGCATTCCTGATTTCTTCGCGTGCAACTTCCGGTTCGTACATGCAGCAGATAAACAGGCCGATTTCCCTGGATTTGAGTATTTCTAAATTCGAGTTGCAAAAAGCGCGAACCTTTTTTTGAATTTGTCCGGCATGAATTGAACCACCAATGATTACCCGCTCGAATCCGATAACCGATGGCAACGGGTTTTCATTCAAATTTACGGTTTCAATTTCCCCGGAAAGTTTTTGAGCAAGTTCGGCAACTGCTTTTTTCGTGCATCCGTGCGAGGTGGCAAAAATGATGATCGTTTTCATGTGTTTGTTTTTTCAAAGTTGCGAGGTGTCGTTTCCGTATCATCAACATCATCATGGGAATGTTGTTTGCGCTTTCATCCAAAGTTACGGAAACCGAACTGATCCACAGTCGTTTTTATCATGCTTTTCAAAAATTGCATCCATTTTTTGTTAACAAATTGAACAAAACATGTTGACAACGGTTTGTTTACTAAAGTCTTAAAATAAAAGACTTATTTGTCTGAATTAAAAATAATTGATTATTTTTGCTGTCCAAATTTTTAAGTCCTGATGAAACGAAACCCGGGGGTTCCGGGGTGAGCTACACGAGAAATTGATAACGTTTAAAATAGCAGCTAATGACTTTTCGAGCGAATTTTGTGAAACCTGAAATAAAGATTGACGAAAGCTTTTATAAGATAGAAGAGGTCAGGCAATTGACCAACGAAACATTTTCGCTGAAATTACCCAAAGCCCGTTTTGCATTTAAAGCGGGACAGCACCTTTCGTTGGGCATTCACGGCGATTACCAAAGTCGCGAATATTCGATTTACAGCGGTGCGAATGACGAAAATCTGGAAGTGCTGGTGAAAGAAGTGGAGAAAGGTTATTTCACGCCTAAACTCCGGAAGTTGAAAGTTGGTGATCTGGTTGAGATTCACGGCCCGTTCGGAAAATTCGGGATGGAACCCAAGGACGCCGAATCCGGCAAATTTGTGTTCATTGCCAGCGGTACCGGCATTGCGCCATTCCGCAGCATGGTGCGCACGTATCCTGAAATTGATTACACGCTGATTCACGGGGTTCGCTTTACCAGCGAAGCATACGATCGGCACGAATATGCCGACGACCGCTATATTCTTTGTTCGAGCCGCGACCCAAAAGGAACTTATCACGGGAGGCTGACCGGATACCTGAAAAACTGCACGTTTGCTCCTGAAACTCAATTTTATCTCTGCGGAAACAGCGACATGATTTTCGACGCACTCGAAATCCTGAAAGAAAAAGGGTTCGACCGCGACCAGATCCATTGCGAAGTTTACTTCTAAGTTCAATGATCGGGATAAAGGCAAATTAGATAAAATACTTTGTTTTGGTGAACTAAATCATTCACTCCTTTGTCTATCTGACTTAAACTGTTCTGTTTAATAAAATGACGACGAAAATTAAACAAAATGAGTTGCGAACCAGCTCTCCTGAATTTCCGGAGAATTTCAGAAACTACC
Organism: Sunxiuqinia sp.; assembly: GCA_037446835.1. GTDB lineage: Bacteria > Bacteroidota > Bacteroidia > Bacteroidales > Prolixibacteraceae > Aquipluma. The sequence continues at coordinate 4,537 of JBBIHV010000086.1, forward strand.
GTGACGTTTTAATGAACTTTCGTGAAAAGCTGGCTGCAGTAACCTCTCACGGCCCCGAAGCAGCGGTTGAGAAACACCGCTCGCGTGGAAAATTGCTGGCGCGCGAACGCATTAATTTGCTGATCGATCAGCAGACGCCGTTTCTCGAATTATCCTCTTTTGCAGCTTTTAATCAATACAATAACGCGTTTCCTTCGGCCGGAATTGTCACCGGGATCGGCGTGGTGAATGGCCGCGAGTGCCTCATCATTGCCAACGATGCCACGGTAAAAGGCGGAACCTATATTCGCGAGACCATTAAAAAACACGTTCGGGCCCAGGAAATTGCCCGTCAAAATAAACTGATCTGCATTTATCTGGTCGATTCCGGAGGAATATATTTGCCCGAACAAGCCAACGTATTCCCCGACCGTTTCGATTTTGGCCGGGTTTTTTACAATCAGGCCCGTATGTCGGCCGAAGGAATTCCGCAGATTTCGGTGGTAATGGGATCGTGCACGGCCGGGGGCGCCTACGTTCCGGCCATGAGCGACGAAACCATCATGGTGCGTAACCAGGGAACCATTTTTATTGGCGGACCGCCTCTGGTAAAAGCGGCTACAGGAGAAGAAGTTACTCCCGAAGATCTGGGTGGCGCCGAAGTTCATACGTCGATTTCCGGAGTGGCCGACCACCTGGCAGAAGATGATGTTCATGCCCTGAAAATCTGTCGCGAAATAGTTGCCGGATTGCCCGTTCAGGAAAAGCAGAAACTGGACATTTGGCCGGTGAAAGAGCCACTTCATGCTGCTGAAGAAATCTATGGATTGTTGCCAACTGATCTGAAAAAACCAATCAATGCACATGCCATCATCGATAGGCTGGTTGATGGAAGCGAGTTTCAGGAATTTAAAGCGAATTACGGGAAAACACTGGTGACCGGGTTCGCGCGGATTTGGGGATTCCCGGTTGGCATTCTCGCCAACAACAGTTTCCTGACTTCCGAAAGTTCGCTGAAAGGCGCGCATTTCATTCAGTTGTGTGTGCAACGGAAAATTCCTTTGCTCTTTTTGCAGAACATTACCGGTTTTATTGTCGGCAAGAAATACGAACATCAGGGCATAGCCCGCGATGGAGCCAAGCTGATAAACGCCGTAGCGAATGCTGCGGTTCCCAAATTTACAGTGGTTGTTGGCGGCTCGTTTGGCGCCGGAAATTATGCCATGTCGGGCCGGTCGTTCGACCCGCATTTCCTGTTCATGTGGCCGCATTCGCGCATTTCGGTGATGGGCGGCGAACAGGCTGCCGGAGTTCTCCGGAGCATCGGGAGCAACGGCTCGTCCGATTCGCTGCTGAACCAGTTCGAGCAGGAGAGTTCGGCCTATTTCAGCTCGTCGCGCTTGTGGGACGACGGCATCATCGATCCGGTTGATACCCGGAAAGTGCTGGCAATGGCCATCTCCGTTTCGCTCAATCGTCCGTTTGGAGAGCCGGGATACGGGGTGTTTAGGATGTAGGAAGGAAGCCCCACCCAAACCCTCCCCAAAGTGGAGGGCTTAAAAAACGCAAATAATGATATTATTGAAAACTGTAGATGAAACTTAAAAAACATACGAATACCGCTTCTTTCACCCCTCCTTCGGAGGGGCAGGTGGAGGCTGCAGGGGGAGGCTCTTATCGATATATTGAAATTCAAGTTGAAGATCCAGTTGCCCGGATAAAACTGAATCGCCCGGAGAGGCACAACGCGCTGATTCCGGAAATGATTGCGGAACTGGATCAGGCATTGGATGAAATTTCGGGAAGGGATGAAATCCATTTTGTTGTCCTATCCGGAATTGGAAGATCATTTTGTGCAGGTGCCGACCTGAACTGGTTTTACAGTGCCGAAGAGATGACTCTGGAGCAGGGAACAGCGCAATACAAACATCTGGCCGACTTGATGTTGAAATTTTTTCAGCTTCCACAGATTACCATTGCCGCGGTTCGTGGAAATGTGTTTGGCGGTGGGATTGGCCTGATGGCCGTCTGCGATTTTGTGCTGGCCGAAGAAAATACACGGTTCATGTTTAGTGAAGTGAAACTGGGACTTTTGCCGGCAACGATTTTGCCATTTGTAGCAAAACGCCTGTCGGTACAGAACCTCCGGAAATGGATATTGACCGGAAATATGTTTCAGGCACCAGAAGCCCTGAATGCCGGGCTGGTCGATGTGTTCTGCGGCGACGGACAGATGGAACCCGCCTTGACTGCATTCCTGACTTCGTTCGATTCAGCTTCGCCGTCGGCGGTGAAAAGAGCCAAGCAGGTTATCAATCAGGTTATTTCAGGAAAGATCGAAGTTTCAGACACTACCCTGACTGCCGGAATTCTGGCCGAAGCGCTTTTGTCGGTTGATGGAGAGGAAGGAATCCGGGCATTTCTGGAGAAACGAAAACCGGAGTGGAAGAAG
>JBBIHV010000086.1:7067-11476 GCA_037446835.1 Sunxiuqinia sp.
AAACTAATGATGGATTTCTCACAACATACGAGTGCCGGTTCTTTCTCCCCTCCTTTGGAGGGGCAGGTGGAGGCTTTATTCATTGCTAACCGGGGAGAAATTGCGGTCCGGATTATTCGGGCAGCCCGGAAGAACGGAATTCGTTCGGTGGCGGTTTATGCCCCGGATGATGCCGACTCGCTCCATGTTTCGATGGCTGACGAGTCTTTTTTGCTTTCAGGAAATACACTTGCCGAAACCTATCTCAATCAGGAAAAACTGATTGAGCTCGCACTGAAATCGGGCGCTGCAGCCATTCATCCGGGGTACGGATTTTTGGCCGAGAATGCTGGTTTTGCGCAAAAAGTTGAGGATGCCGGTCTGATTTTTATCGGCCCTTCTCCGGAAAATATCCGGCTGATGGGCGAGAAGAATCGGGCGCTCGAATTTGTCCGGTCGCTCGGCATTCCGGTTTTGCAGTCCTTCCGGGGAACAATTGAAGAAATTTTAAACCATGCGCCGGAAATGGAATTTCCGGTGATGGTGAAAGCGTCGGGGGGCGGTGGCGGCAAGGGAATGATGATTTGCCATTCGCCTGAAGAGTTGCCGGAAGCCTTGCAGAATGCGGAAAGGCAGGCCATCAGCTATTTTGGGAACAATAAGTTATTCGTCGAAAAATATTTGCCACGCGCAAGACACATTGAAGTTCAACTGTTGGCTGATCATCATGGAAATGTTCTGCATTTTTATGAGCGCGAATGTTCGGTGCAAAGACACTTTCAGAAAATAATAGAAGAAGCGCCGTCGCCTTCGGTTGACGGGAAGTTGCGTTTGGAACTGACCACTGCTGCCGTTCAGATTGCCCGGTCGATGAATTACCGGAACGCCGGAACCATCGAATTTTTATTGGATGAATCCGGGCATTTTTATTTTCTGGAAATGAACACGCGCATTCAGGTGGAGCATCCGGTTACCGAAATGGTCACCGGTATCGATCTGGTTTCGATGCAGTTATCGGTTGCTGCCGGAAATCCGCTGGAATTGAAGCAGGAAAACATCCGGGTTTCGGGTCATGCCATTGAAGTACGTCTTTGTGCCGAAGATGCCGAAAATCAGTTTTTGCCTTCTGCCGGAAAACTTTCGCTTTGGCGGTTTCCGGCACGGGAGAAGTTCCGGCTCGAAACGTTTGTCACAGAAGGCGCGATTGTTTCGCCCAGGTACGATTCATTGCTGGCCAAACTGGTAACGGTTGCCGAAAATCGGGATGCGGCCCTTCGTCAAATGGGTGAAATTTTAGGCCTGACATTCATTTCAGGCGTGCATACCAATCTTTCGTTTTTATCTGGACTTATTGAAAGTGAGACGGTTAGTCGGAATGAGATTTACACGCGATTTGTCGATGAAAATCTGGATGCGATCAACCGGCAGGTTCAGGATAAAAAATCACGAATCAAACGGCATAAACTGGTTGTTGCGTATCTCACCGTTCACTTTTATCAGCAAGAGCCATCCGGAAATTCAGTTTGGAACCGGATCGGGTTCTGGCGGATTAATTCCCGGTTCGAGGTTTCGGTTGACGGAGTCGCGATAAATTGTCGGGTGCAGCCGATTGCAAACGGATTTTTATTTCAGGTTGAACAAAATGATTACACCGTTTCTTCAATCCGGAAGGATAAATTTTTTGTTGAACTCGTAATAAACGGGGAAAATGAACTGTTTTATTGCCTTGACAATGAGAGAGAAACACGGATTTGTAAGGACGGGTTTGAATTCCTGATCCGGAGCAATTCGATCCCGGAACAGGCCCTGCTATTCCGGAATAATTCGGGTCGTGAAAAGATTTTTGAGAACCTTATTCGCGCCGATTTGTTTGGTAGGGTATTGAAAATTCGTGTGCAGGCGGGCGACCTCGTAAAATCGGGCGAAAAAATGTTGACACTCGAATCAATGAAAACCGAAATTCATGTCCTTTCACCGGTTGAGGCACGTGTGAAAAAGCTTCATGTAAAAGAAGGAAATACCGTGGTTGAGAAGCAGTTGCTAATTGAACTACAGCCCCCTCCGACTCCCCCGAATGGGGGAGGGGAAAAACTTGCAGATCAATTGTAAAGATTTGAAGGGGTATTTACAGATTCTGAAAAATTGACAAAAAGAGTAAGACTGAAATTAATTTGTAATCCTCAAAGTCCCCCTGCGGGGGATTTAGGGGGCTTTTAATCCAGATATGAACGCATTACTACAAGAGAAACATCACCGGATCAGGGAAATGGTGAGGCATTTTGCTGAAATCGTTGTTAAACCTGTGATTGATGATTATGACGAAAAAGAAATCTTTCCGGTTGAACTGGTCCGTGAGATGGGGAAAACCGGCATTTTGGGCATGATTGCTCCTGAAGATTTGGGCGGTCGTGGAAGCGATTACCTTTCTTACATAATTGCCATTGAAGAAATGGCCCGGATTGACAGTTCGATGGCGGCCACTCTGGCTGCACACAACTCGCTGGGAGTTGGTCCGATTCTGGAATTCGGTACCCGGAAACAAAAGGAAAAATTTATTCCGGCCTTATGCACAGGCGAAAAACTATGGGCTTTCGGGCTGACTGAGGAAAACGCGGGCTCGGATGCGCAAGGCGTGGAAACCACTGCCGAAATTACCGGAAACGAATTCCTGGTGAACGGCTCAAAAAAATACATCACCAACGGGACCTCGGAAATTTCAGCTGGAATGACCACTTTGGCCATTACTGGCGAAAACGGTGGAAGAAAAGAATTTACGGCCATCCTGATTGAAAAGGAACGCCCGGGTTTCATCCGTGAAACCATGAAAAGCAAACTGGTTTGGCGAGCGGCTGATAACGGGATCCTGTATTTCAACGATTGCCGCGTTCCACTAGAAAACCAATTGGGCCAACGTGGTAACGGTTTTAAAATTATGCTGAAAACCTTGGATTCAGGCCGTTTGTCGATTGCGGCCATTGGGCTCGGACTGGCCCAGGGTGCTTACGAAATGGCAAAAGCGTATGCCAAACACCGCAAACAATTTGGAAAACCGCTCAGCGATTTTCAGGTCATCGCCTTTAAGCTGGCCGATATGGCACTGAAAATCGAGAATGCCCGGAATACTTTATACAACGCGTGCTGGCTGAAAGACAACCAACAACCTTTTGCGCAACAGGCCGCCATGGCCAAATTGTATGCTGCCGAAATTGCCCGCGAAGTAGCCGACGAAGCGGTGCAGATTCTGGGTGGCGCCGGGCTGTTCAAAAACCGGGAGTGGCCCATCGAACGTTTCTACCGCGATCAGCGCCTGCTTCAGATAGGCGAAGGAACTTCCGAAATTCTCCGGATGGTAATTTCCAGAAATATTCTTAAAGATTAAAAGTTCGGAGTGCCTAAAGTTCGGAAGACCTAAAGTTGACTCAGATTACCAACCATAACTGAAAAAACTGTAATTTGCCGGAAGTTTAAGCATTCCTAATTTAATGTTGTTCTGTTAGGCTAATTTGGCGTCCGTTGGCTGAAGCCAACGGCAAAGAATAGGCAAAGCATTGAATATTGGTACTGCTGTAAAAAGCACGAATATCCTTTGCCGTCTGCTTTAGCTGACGGATAGATTAAACAGTATTGATTCATAACTCATCATTTTCTATGGCTTCCGATCGCAAACTCGAACACATCACACTGGCACTCGAATCTCAAACCAGGCTGGCTGAGCAGGATCGACGGTTTAATTACGAACCCATGCTGTCGGCCCATCCCGAAAATCCGGATTTAAGCCTCACTTTTCTGGGGAAAACGATGAGGAATCCGATTTGGGTTTCGAGTATGACGGGCGGAACCGGGGTGGCTCACACCATAAACAGCAACATTGCCCGTGTTTGCCGCGAATTTGGATTGGGAATGGGCCTTGGCTCTTGCCGCAAAATATTGTTCGACAAAACCCACTGGAACGATTTTAATTTCCGCGACGAAATTGGTGATGATCGGCCTTTCTGGGCCAATCTGGGTATTGCCCAGGTGGAAGGGTTGCTCGCCTCAAAAAATATTCAGGCGGTGGTCGATTTGGTTGGCGAACTGCGCGCCGATGGGCTGATCGTCCACATTAATCCGCTGCAGGAATGGTTTCAGCCTGAAGGGAACCGCTTGAAACAATCGCCTTTGCAAACTATTCAGCAACTGTTGGATCAGGTTCGGATAAAACTGATTGTGAAGGAAGTGGGGCAGGGGTTCGGCCCAGAAAGTATGAAACAGTTGCTTGCACTTCCGATCGAAGCCATCGAATTTGGCGCCTACGGTGGCACCAATTTTTCGAAACTTGAAATGTTGCGCGGCAATCAGCATAAACCCGAGGCTGGTTTGCCATTCGCTTTTGTAGGCCATTCTGCCGGACAAATGGTCGGTTCAGTGAATCAAATCCTGAAGGAAAATCC
>JBBIHV010000086.1:11576-16023 GCA_037446835.1 Sunxiuqinia sp.
TCCGAAGAAAGTTCGGTGGTGGCTGCCCTGGCCCATGCGGCCGGTTTCTGGGCCCGACGGGGTGGATTTCATGCCGTAGTTTTGGGAACCGGAAAAAAGGGACAGGTTCATTTCAGGTGGACAGGAAATCCGGAGAAATTGCAATCGCTTTTTCCTGAAATCAAGGCGAAGTTACTGGCCGAATGCGTATTCCTGACGATCAAAATGGAACAGCGGGGCGGCGGAATCATCCGGATTGAGCTGAAATCCATGCCCCAAATTTTACCCGGCTATTTCCAACTGGATGCCGGTTTTGAAACCTGCGACGCCATGGGCGCCAACTTTATCAACTCGTGCCTGGAACAATTCGGGAAGAGCCTTCAGGATTATTTCCGGAACAGTGAAAAAGTCCAGGAGCCTGAACGGAGCTGCGAACTGATCATGGCCATTTTATCGAATTATACGCCGGAAAGCCGGGTTCGGGCCTGGGTTGAATGCCCGGTTGCCGATCTGATCGAAGGGAAAACGGAGGAGGAATGCCGGATATTTGCCGAAAAGTTTGAGCAAGCCGTCCGCATTTCGCAAGCCGATGTTTCGCGGGCGGTGACACACAACAAGGGTATTTTTAACGGCATCGATGCGCTGGCCGTGGCCACCGGAAACGATTTCAGGGCCATAGAAGCCTGCGGCCACGCGTTTGCCGCCCGAAACGGGCAGTACCGCGGGCTGACCGATGTGCAAATTCAGGATGGAAATTTCAGGTTCAGCATCGAGCTGGCATTGGCCGTTGGAGTGGTTGGAGGTGTTACCGCGGTTCATCCGCTGGCAAAACTGGCCATGAAAATGCTCGACAATCCTTCGGCTCCCGAATTGATGATGTATCTGGCAGTTGCCGGTCTGGCTTCGAACTTCGGGGCTGTAAAAGCGCTGGTATCTGTCGGAATTCAGCAAGGGCACATGAAAATGCACCTGAGCAATATTATGAATCAGTTGCAAATTCCGCAGGAATACCGGAAAAAAATTCAACAGTATTTTCAGGATAAAACCGTGTCGTTTTGGGCGGTTGAGGAGTATTGGAAAAGGTTCAATGTGTTGTAATATTTGTTGTTAGGCGCTAAGGTATAATTGTTTGGTCATTGTTTGATGTTTAACCGCTACGCGGTAAAGTTTTTCTCTTATTGATTCTACTACAATACTAAAAGCCCTACGGGCTACTCTGAAATTACAATGAATACCGCCATCAATACCGCGTAGTGGTTGAAGTATTGTAGTAGAAAAAAGACAAACGAATTTATTACCGCGTAGCGGTTAAACAAGATATGTGACTATAAAAATTGAAAATCATGAAGCCTGGAACGTTTACCCAAATCTACATTCAGTTGGTTTTTAGTCCAAAACACAGAGATCGTTTATTAATAGAGCAATACAGACCGCGCATTTTCGAGTATCTCAGTGGAATCACAACAAATCTTGGGCATAAATCAATAATAATTAATGGAGTTTCTGATCATGTACATTTGTTTATAGGATTTAGTCCTAAAATTTCCGTTTCAGAAACTGTAAAAGAGTTGAAAAGGAGTTCAAGTATTTTCATTAACGAACAACGATTTTTCAATGGAAAATTCGAATGGCAGGAAGGGTATGGTGGCTTTTCGTATGGAAAATCTCAAATCGAAGACGTTTTTAATTACATCAAGGATCAGGAAAATCACCACCAAAAGAAAACATTTAGAGAAGAATACCTCGCATTTCTGCGAAAATATGAAATCGGATTTGAAGAACAATATTTATTTGAATTCTTTGATTAATAGAAGTTTAAACGCTATTCGGTATCCATTTGGATCGATTCTGTTTTCTACAATACTGGAAGCCTTCGGGCTAAATCGAGCGAGCAACATATTAAAAATTACCGCGTGGCGGTTAAAGTATTGTAGAAACAAGTTTAGTCTGACTTATTACCGCGTAGCGGTTAAACAAAAAATCTGGAATAAAACTCAATACCATGAAACCCGGAACGTTCACTCAAATTTTGGTCTCTTGCTCTAGAATACGAACAAGCCCTAAAGGCTAATTAAATCAAAAAATGTTGTCTTTCCCTTCTACATATCACGCCAACGGCAAATTGCTTCTAACCGGCGAATATTTGGTGCTTCATGGCGCCAAAGCAATTGCGCTGCCGTTAAAAGTTGGTCAGCAAATGGAAATTTCTGAAGATGATTCTTCCAAATCGTTGAATTGGCAGGCATTTTATCGGGATAAAGTTTGGTTCGAATGCCGGTTGGATTCAGTGGATTTTTCCGTGCTGGAAACAAGCGATCCAGACAAAGCTCAAACGCTCACCAAACTTTTTCAGGTAATTCGGAAATTAAATCCTGAATTTTTACCACAAGCAGGAACCCGAATTCAAACCATTCTGGAAGCCAATCCGGCCTGGGGTTTCGGTAGCAGCAGCACGCTGGTGAGTTTGCTGGCCCAATGGTCGGGAGTTGATCCGTTTGCACTGAACGAACTTGTTTTTAAAGGTTCTGGATTTGATGTCGCCTGCGCGGCTGCTGACGGCCCGGTTTTTTATGTCAGGAATAAACCGGTTGAGCCGGTTGCGTTGAATTATTCGTTTGATAATCAGTTATTTTTGGTTTATTCAGGTCGAAAAATGAAAACAGCCAACGCGGTTGCTTCGTTCCTGAAAGAGAAAACCGTTTCGGAGCTACTGATTGGTGAAATGTCGGCCTTGTCCGACGAATTTGCCGTTTGCAGCGACCGGCATGAATTTGATCGGTTGATCCGGAAACACGAGCAAATGATTGGGCGCCTGGTCGGAAAAGAACCGGTGAAGCAAGCTTATTTTCAGGATTTTGACGGCGAAGTGAAATCGTTGGGCGCCTGGGGCGGCGATTTCTTTTTGGTTTCAACGGAACTTCCTTTTTCAGGAGTGAAAAAATACGTTGAAAACAAAGGTTTGACCACGGTGTTTAGATGGAAAGACCTGATTTTAAAACGACAAAAACCATGACGGGAACTGCAAAACATACGCATTTTAGCAAATGGCGCTGTCCGTCGAACATCGCGCTGGTGAAATACTGGGGAAAACGCGATTTTCAGAAACCCACGAACCCTTCACTGAGTTTTACGCTAAAAAATTCATATACTGAAACTTCGGTCGAATTGATAAAGAAAGTCGGGCAAAAAGTTGAATTCTACTTTGAGGGCGCTGCCAATGCCGATTTTGCCGATCGGGTCGAAAAATACCTGGATCATATTTCGTCCCGGATGTCGTGGATCAATAAGCACAATTTTCTGATTAAAAGCCACAATAGTTTTCCTCATTCAACCGGGATTGCCTCTTCAGCCTCTTCTTTCGGTGCGCTAGCCTTATGTTTTACTGAATTAGATTTTAATCTCTCCGGAAGAGAAACCTGGACAGCAAATTTTCTGCAGACAGCATCTGAACTGGCAAGGATCGGAAGCGGGAGTGCATGCCGTTCGATTTATCGGGAATTTTCTGTTTGGGGGCAAACCCCTCTTTTTGAATCGAGTAGCGACAATTTTGCCTTTCCTTTGGCGAGTGGGGTCCATCCGGTTTTTTCAGGTTTACGCGATGCAATCCTGATTGTTGATTCAGGGAGAAAAGAAGTGTCAAGCTCGGTTGGCCATCAATTGATGGAAAAACATTTTTATCAGCGATCGCGAATCGCGCAGGCACACGAAAACCTGAATGCACTTTATCTGGCCTTGTTGACCGGGAACCAGGAGAAATTTGCCGAGGTGGTCGAATGCGAAGCGCTGAGTTTACATGCCATGATGATGACTTCAAGCCCTTCGTATATTTTATTGAAACCCAATAGTCTGGAAATCATTAACCTCATCCGGCAATTCCGTGAAAGAACAAAAATTCCGCTTTGCTTTACCATCGATGCCGGGCCAAACGTTCATTTGCTTTATTTCAGCGAAAATGAAGCTGACGTAAAAGCGTTTATCGAGCGCGAACTTCAACAGTTTTGTGAAGCCGGAAAATGGATTGATGACCGGATTGGCAATGGACCTGAACGAATGTGACCCATCTCCCTTTTCCTACGCCATTCCGTTCCGCTTCAGCAAAGCCGTAACGGTTGGTTCCTGGCCACGAAAAGCCTTGTATAATTTCATCGGATGTTCGCTGCCACCTTTTTCCAGAATATTTTTCCGGAACGAATCGGCCGTTGAACGATCGAAAATTCCGTTCTCCTGAAACACCGAAAAAGCGTCAGCATCCAGCACTTCAGCCCATTTGTAACTGTAATATCCGGCATCGTACCCGCCCGAGAAAATGTGCGAGAAAGCGGTACTTTGCATACTTCCAACTACCGGCTCAAACATTTCGGTTGAAGCCACCGCGTTCGATTCAAAAGTCTTCAAATCACCATCAACCGGAACTTCGCGGTGGTGGTAAGCCATGTCGAGCATGGCGAAGCTAATCTGGCGTTCCATC
>JBBIHV010000087.1:0-15995 GCA_037446835.1 Sunxiuqinia sp.
GATGGCCAATGTACATACCATTTGCACCACCGACGATCCGGTTGATAATCTTCAGTACCATCAGCAAATTAAAGCCGAGGGTTTCGAAGTAGCAGTTTTACCGGCCTGGCGTCCCGACAAAGCCATGATGGTTGACGAACCCGATTTTTTTAACCTATACATAAATAAACTTGCCGATGTTGCTGGTGTTCAGATTATTACTTTTACTGATCTGATTGCAGCGCTGGATAAGCGCCACCAGTATTTCCATGAAAATGGCTGCCGGTTGTCTGATCATGGTTTAGATACCGCTTTTGCAGCAGATTATTCGGCCAAGGAAATCCGCGCTATTTTCACCAAAGTTCGGGCCGGAAATAAATTGGCTTCCGAAGAAATCCTGAAATTCAAATCGTGCATGTTGTACGAATTTGGTGTGATGGACCATTCACGCGGATGGACGCAGCAATTTCATATTGGGGCGTTGCGAAACAACAATACCCGGCTTTTCAAAAAAATAGGTCCTGATACCGGATTCGATTCCATTGGTGACCAGCCAATTGCAGAGCCTCTTTCTAAATTACTGAATCGTTTGGATTTGGAAGATAAATTGTGCAAAACGGTACTTTACAACCTGAATCCGTCTGAGAATGAATTGTATGCGACGATGATCGGAAATTTTCAGGACGGAAGCGTACCGGGCAAAATGCAGTGGGGTTCGGGCTGGTGGTTTCTCGATCAGAAAGATGGAATGACAAAACAGATCAATGCCTTGTCGAACCTGGGCTTGTTGAGCCGTTTTGTTGGGATGCTTACCGATTCCAGAAGTTTTCTGTCTTATACGCGCCATGAATATTTCAGGCGAACCCTGTGCAATATTCTGGGAAATGATGTGGAAAATGGCGAAATTCCGAACGACATGGAATTGCTGGGACAGATGGTTGAGAACATCAGTTTCAACAACGCAAAAAACTATTTTAATTTTTAAGTTTTAGCCGTTTCACCCGCCTTTTGATACGGACAGAACTTTGAAGATTCAGTAAAAATAGTAGATTTGCAATCGATTGCATAAGTGAGCCTCCCCTGAATCCCCTCCACAGGGAGGGGACTAAAAAACGTTCCGAACGGAGGTTCTGGCTAAATAGTAAATGGATAAAACTTCGCTTTTTTTAAGCCTCCCCTTTGGGGGGAGGTTTGGAGGGGGCTTAAAAATAATACAAATGAAAGTAGTTACATTCGGTGAAATCATGTTGCGCCTGGCCACTCCGGGGCATTTGCGTTTTACTCAAACCGATCGTTTAACAGCTACCTTTGGCGGTGGCGAAGCCAATGTGGCCGTTTCGCTTGCCAATTTTGGCATTCCGGTCGATTTTGTAACCCGTCTGCCAAAAAACGATATCGCTCAGTCGTGCGTGATGGATCTGAGAAAATACGGAGTGGGAGTGGACCAGATCATTTATGGCGGTGAACGAATCGGGATTTATTTTCTTGAAACCGGAGCTGTAAGCCGTGGTAGCAAAGTGGTTTATGATCGAGCCCATTCTGCCGTCTCGGAAATTAAACCGGGAATGATTGACTGGGATCAGGTTTTTGAAGGGGTAAACTGGTTTCACTGGACAGGCATTACACCAGCCATTTCGCAGGGAGCCGCGGATGTTTGCCTGGAAGCTATCCGGAAAGCAAACGAAAAGGGGATCACTGTTTCGTGTGATTTGAACTACCGTAAAAACCTCTGGAATTACGGCAAAAAGGCGGGAGAAGTCATGCCTGAACTGGTTGCCGGTACCGATGTGGTTTTGGGCAATGAAGAAGATGCTGAAATGGTTCTGGGCATTAAACCTGAGGGCGTTAATGTAACCGGTGGTCATGTGGAAGCCGCTGCCTATGAATCTGTTTCGAAACAAATCAGGACCAAATTTCCGCGTTGCAAAAAGGTAATTACAACCTTGCGTGGTTCAATCAATGCCAATCACAATTCCTGGTCGGGTGTCCTCTGGGATGGGAAAACCTTGTTTGAAGCTCCAACATACCAGATTACCGATATTGTTGACCGTGTGGGTGGTGGCGATTCGTTTATGGGTGGTTTGATTTATGGATTGCTGACTTACACCAGTGACGACCAGAAAGCCTTAAACTTTGCAGTTGCAGCTTCGTGTTTAAAACATACCATTTATGGTGACTACAACCAGGTAACCGTTGACGAAGTTGAAAAACTGATGGGTGGAGATGCTTCCGGCCGGGTAGCGAGATAATGGCCCCCTCCAACTCCCCCGAAGCCCGAAGGGGGAGAGTTAAAAAAGCAGTTTGGATATTGGCTATTTTAACTTGATTAATTTCCAATTATGAATAACCAATATTCAATAACCAATATTCCGATATAGAATTCAAACCTAGAAACTGGTTATCCCGCCAGTTCTCCCCCTTCGGGGGAGTTAGAGGGGCCTTAATTATGGCACGTTTTACACGAATAGAAGTAGCTTTAAAAATGAATGAAACCGGTATGGCCCCGGTTTTTTATCACAAGGATCTGGAAGTATGCAAACAGGTGTTGAAAGCTTGCTACGAAGGTGGCGTGCGGGTTTTCGAGTTTACCAACCGGGGCGATTTTGCACACGAGGTATTTGGCGAATTGAACAAATGGTCTGCTGTTGAATGTCCGGAAATGATTCTCGGAGTTGGTTCGGTGATCGATAGCGCCACTGCTGCAATGTACATTCAGTTGGGTGCCAATTTTATTGTTTCACCCATCATTGACGAAGAAACTGCCCGTGTTTGCAACCGCCGGAAAATCGCCTGGAGCCCCGGTTGTGGCTCGGTTACCGAAATAAACAAAGCGCATGAATTGGGCGCTGAAGTGGTGAAAATATTCCCCGGTTCATCGGTTGGAGGCCCTGATTTTGTTTCAGGAGTAAAAGGCCCGATGCCCTGGGCCAGTATCATGCCAACTGGTGGGGTTTCGCCGGACGAAGCCAACCTGAACGGATGGATCAAGGCTGGCGTTCATTGCGTGGGCATGGGTTCGCAATTGTTTCCGAAAGCGGTCATTGAATCAGGAAATTATCGGGTCATTTCCGAAACCTGTGGTCTGGTAATGGCAATCATCCAAAAATTAAGAACCTAAACTTCAATTTCTATCTACTAAACTCAAATTAATGAACCAGATTAATCAAAAAATTGGGAAATACAGATGGACGATCTGTGCCCTGGTATTCTTTGCAACAACGGTAAACTACCTCGATCGGCAGGTACTCAGCCTTTTGAAGGACCGTCTTGAAGTTCAATTCAATTGGAGCGACTCTGATTATGCCAACATCGTAGCTATTTTCCAATTTGTTTATGCCATTTCCATGATTTTTGCAGGAAGGCTGGTTGACTGGCTTGGTACGAAGTTGGGGTATGCCTGGTCGCTGGTTGTTTGGTCGATTGGTGCAATGATTCATGCCCTGGCAAAAAGTACTGGTGGTTTTATGATTGCTCGCGGGGTATTGGGTTTTGGAGAATCGGGTAACTTCCCAGCTGCCATTAAAGCAACTGCCGAATGGTTTCCGAAGAAAGAAAGAGCTTTGGCTACCGGAATTTTTAATTCAGGATCGAATGTTGGCGCAATCCTGGCGCCGCTTACCGTTCCCTGGATTGCCAATCATTTGGGATGGCAGGCTGCCTTTTTAATTATTGGTGGAATCGGTTTTCTGTGGCTGATTTTTTGGTTTTGGTTGTATGAGATTCCAAGCAGGAGCGCCCGTGTTGGAGAACGGGAGAAAGAATATATTCTCTCTGATTCAGATCAAGACGAGCCTGTTGCTGATAAAGAAATTAAAGAGAAAACATCGTGGTTTAAACTTTTAAAATACCGGCAAACCTGGGCTTTCAGCTTTGGTAAGTTTATGACCGATGGGGTCTGGTGGTTCTTTCTGTTCTGGTTACCGGCCTATCTGAAGGCGCGATATGGCATGGTTGGCATGGATGTGGCTTTTCCTTTGGCAGTACTTTATATGTTGTCATCCATAGGAAGTATTGGCGGTGGCTGGTTTCCCATGTATTTTATTAACAAAGGATTTGAACCTTATGAAGGCCGCATGAAAGCCATGTTAACCATTGCTATTATTCCGTTGGCTGTGTTAAGCGCTCAATTTCTTGGAACTTATAGCTTTTGGTTTCCAGTCCTGATTATTGGTATTGGCACCGCAGCCCATCAGGCCTGGTCGGCCAATATTTTTACTACTGTTTCTGATATGTTTCCAAAAAAGGCAGTTGCCAGTGTTACCGGTATTGGAGGAATGGCTGGTGGTATTGGAGGAATTGTAGTCAATAAATGCGCCGGATGGCTTTTTGATGGTTATCGGCATGCAGGTATTGCCAAATCGTGGGCCGAAGCAAAAGTTGCTAATCTGGGCGATTTTGTCGAAAAAATTACCTCCATGCGGCTGGTCAATAAACATGGCGATGTGATTAATTTGAATCATGTTGAATTTGGCGATTTGCCAAATGAAGTGGTTAAACAAATCCAGGCTGTTGACCCACACTCTTTCGATTTGCTGAAGTCGATACAGGCGCCTATCGTTCAGGCACACATGACAACGGCCTACACATTTGTATTTGCTTACTGTGCCCTGGCATACCTGATCGCCTGGGGCATGATGCACCTTTTAGTCCCAAAATTCAAAAAGGTTGACCTGGATTAGCAGTTTTGGATTGGATTCAAATATAAAAAGCGAAGAAGCGGGTTTCAACCTGCTTTTTCGCTTTTTTAGCTACAACCCATGCCATTCGTTCTGTATGGCGGTTTAATACACTCCTTTTACCTTCATTTTCAGGGTGTAAACCGATGTGCGGGCCGTGATAAACAGAATGTTCCTCTTTTTACCGCCAAAGCAAATGTTCGATGGCATTTCAGGAACTTCAATGGCTGCGATTTTCTTCCCGCTTTTGTCGAAAACAGAGACTGTTTTGTTTGTCAGATAAACATTGCCCTCATTATCAATGGTCATTCCATCAGATCCTTCCGGAGCAAAGAACGTTTTATTGCTTAACGTTCCATCGGCCTGAATATCGTATTTCCAGATTTTATGGTCGTTGATGTCGCTCACGTATAGCGTTTTTCCATCCGGAGTCCCGATCAGGCCGTTGGGTTGTTTGTAATCGCCAATCACGCGCGTCAGTTTCCCTTCAGGCGAAAGGTAATAAACCCCGCGTGCATCCTGAATTTCCTTGTGCCCGGCTTCCCAGTAATCGCGAAAATAATACGGGTCAGAAAGGAAAATCCCGCCATTTGGGGCGATCCATAAATCGTTGGGGCCGTTCAGGTGTTTGCCCTCAAAATTATCGACAAGGGTTTTCTGCTGTTTATCCATGCCGAAAACCATGATTTTGTTGTGCAAATCGGCGCAAGCAACCAGTTCGCCTTTCTGGTTGAAATAGGTTCCGTTCGACCGGTCGCATGATTCCATGAAAGTTGAAATTTTTCCGTCTTCGCTCCAGATTAATATTTTGTCGTTGGGCTGATCGGTAAAAAATACGCGCCCATCGGGAGCTACTGCCGGTCCTTCCGTAAAAAGGTATCCGCCGCCGGCTTTGGTAACTTTGGCGCCTTTGGCAATCAGCTCATTGCTTTTTCCGGTTTCCTGCGCATTTACCCGGACGAAAATCGTGCAAAGCACTACCAGTAATACTAATTTGGTCATGTTGGTCGATTTTTTTTTGATGAATTGGTTAAAAATGTATTCGTGGGTTTTCTGGCCTTAAAGGTACAATTCAATGCCAATTTTTGTACTTTCAAAGTATAAGAAATATAGCCGCTTATATCTTTTTTTGCCCGATGATATAAATCAATGATATTGAAGATATTTGGCAGTTAATTTTGAACTCATTGCAGACAAATGCCGATTGAATAAGTCTGGGTTATTTATGGGCAGGTAAATCGGGCAACAACTACCGTTATTTCAGGGTTTACGAACGCAGGGTCGTTGACGGTGCTTATTAACTGGAAGGTTTTTTAAACATGATTAAAGACATTTGATCAGCGCTTTTCTTCCGGTCTTTAATTTTCTTTGGTTTGCAGAGCTTATCTTCTTTTTTTGCTGTTCGTTCGCAGCGTTTGCAAACAAATTTGGCGTCGTCTTTTTCCCGGTAATCGTCGTTTTTACACTGTGTTTTCGGCATTTTCTATTTGTTTTCCTGTTCGATGTGTTGAAGAACAACCGTAACCGGAAAATTGTTTTTTAAATAGTCGGCCAGTTTTTCGGCGGCATAAACCGAGCGGTGCTGCCCACCGGTGCATCCAAAGCTCACACACAAATGATTAAAGCCCCTCGACGAATAAACTTCGACCGACTGCGTAACCAGTGCGAAAACCGACTTCAAAAATTCGGGCATGGTCGATTTTTCTTCCAGAAACTGCTGGACCTGAATGTCCTTTCCGGTGAGGTGCTTGTATTCCAGGTATTTGCCCGGGTTGTGAATGGCACGGCAGTCGAAAACAAAACCTCCGCCGTTTCCCGACGGATCGGAAGGAATCCCTTTTTTGTAGGAGAAACTGCTGATGCGCACCGTCAACCGATCGTTTACCGGGCTGATCGTTTTCAGGAAAGTTGATTCGGTAACGGCTTTCAGTACCTTGAACAATTCGGGCAACTTCACCTGAATGGTGTTTTTTGCCAGCAAGGCCTCCAGGTTTTTAAGCGCAAACGGAATGCTTTTCAGGAAATGTTCCTTCTTTTCGTAAAAGCCGCGGAATCCGTATGCGCCCATGGCCTGCATGATCCGGATCAGGACGTAGCCGCCAAACAGCGATTTGAATTTTTCGCGGTCGGTGTGTTTGTACTGGCTCAGCTCGTTGAGGTAAAATTCGAGCAATTCGTCGCGTTCTGCCTCCGGAATATTGGCTTTAGCGTCGTAAAGCAGCGAAGCCAGATCGTATTGCAGCGCGCCTTTTCGCCCGCCCTGGTAATCGATAAAATATACCTGCCCGTCTTTCAGCATCACATTTCGCGACTGAAAATCGCGGTACAGGAATGCGTGGTTGTCAACGGCCAACAAGTAATCGCTAAAGGCCTGAAAATCATCTTCCAGCGCCTGCTCGTCGAACGGTATTTTGGCCAGTTTCAGGAAATAATATTTGAAATAATTCAGGTCCCACATCATCGATTGCTTGTCGAACGCTTCGCGCGGATAGCACACGCTGTAATCAATATCTTTTCCGGCAACCAGTTGGATACGAGGCAATTGCCTCAGTACTTTTTTATATTCGTCCACTATTTTTGCTGAAAAACCTTCCGTTTCGCGGGTTTGGGTCAGGAAATCAAAGAGCGTTGTATTTCCCAGGTCTTCCTGAAGATAGGTTTTCAGGTCGTTGCCAACCGCGAAAATGCGTGGAACCGGTATTTCATTATTCCTGAAATGGGCCGAGAATTCCAGAAAGGCCTGATTTTCTTTGATATCCTGATTGTAGGCGCCGATAACCTGGTGCCCGGAACTTTTCATCCGGGCATATTCGCGGTACGAACCCGAAGCCGGTAATTGTTCAAAAAAAGTGACTTCTTCCTTGAAGTGCGATTCAAACAGGCTGATGAGCTGGTCTTTTATTT
Source organism: Sunxiuqinia sp. (assembly GCA_037446835.1). Classification (GTDB taxonomy): domain Bacteria; phylum Bacteroidota; class Bacteroidia; order Bacteroidales; family Prolixibacteraceae; genus Aquipluma. Next base: position 7,560 of record JBBIHV010000087.1, read on the forward strand.
TTAGTTCCAAAATGAAATATTTTTCAGTGTTAGAGAATCTGTTGTTATTAGTGAGCGGTTGACTTGAAGTCAACCGCTCACTAGAGATTTCAAGACTTAATTCGACTTTTTGTCCAAGGCGTCTTTAATCAGTTTTAACTGGTCTTTCGGATATTTCTCTGACGGTTTCATTGTCAATGCTTTGTTGTAATTGAATCGGGCAATGCTGTAATTTTCCGATTTCATGGCTTGGTCGCCGGCATCAATAATTTGCAGGTATTCCTGGTTTTGCTGGTCGCGGGCATCCTGATCGATCAGTTTTTTGATGTCGTTGAGCTTAATTTTCGGATATTCCTCGTCCTTTTTAATCGAGGCCGCCTTGTTGTAATAGAAGCGGGCAATGGCAATGTCTTTATTCGCGTAAGCTTCGTCGGCTTTGGCAATCACGTCGCGGTAGTCTTTTTCTTCCTGATCGGATAAAAGTGAGTTGGTCAGCGCTGCTATTTCATTAATCCGGTCCTTCGGATATTTTTCCCACGACTTAATGTCCAACGCTTTGTAATAGAAGAATTTGGAAATGGAATAGTTTTTCGCGGCAAAGGCGTCATCCGCTTGTTTTATGGCCTGGTCATATCCTGAAATGTCGCTGGCTGATAGTTGTGAATCAATCAGTTGACGAATTTTCTCGATCTGGTCTTTCGGATATTTTTCGTCAGGCCTGATTTCGTTGGCCTTGTAATAGTAGAAACGAGCCACCGAAAAATCTTTCACGCCATACAATTCGTCGGCTTTTTTTATCGCCTCGTCGTAATTGGTCGTTGTTTGATAGTTTAATGCCCTGGCTTCGGTTGAGGCTTCGGTTTCGGGTACTTTGGCTGCAGGTTTTGCTGGTTGTTTGGGTTTATTTAAATCAGGCAATTTAAATGAATAAGTTTCTGCGGGTTTGGCTTCATTCATCAGTTTGTCGATCAAATCCATCTGGTTTTTCGGGTACGATTCGTCGGGTTTGATAAGCTGGGCCTGTTTGTACTGAAGTTTGGCAATGCTGTACGATTTTTCGCGGAATGAATTATCGGCAACCGAAATAGCCTGACGGTATTTTTCATCAATTTCGCGTTGCGTTTGGTTCAGCAGGTCTTTGTTCCGCTGATCGATCAACGCGTCGATTTCCTTGATTTTTTCGGGAGGTAATTTTTCGCTGGGTTTCAGGTTTTGGGCTGTCTGAAACTGCATCTTCGCGGTAACAAGCTGGTTGTCTTTCAACGCTTTTTCAGCTTTTTCGATGGCTTCACGGTAAGCTTTGTTCTCGGCATTGTTCTCGATAGCGGCCATCTCTGCGTCGGCTATCTTCTGGTTCACGTCTTTCAGCCTGTCCAGCGGATATTTTTCGTCGGGTTTATAGCTCAGTGCTTCCGTATATCCTTTTTTTGCGTTTGCCCAGTCCGAAGCGTCATAAGCCTTGTCTGCACCTGCAATTGCCTGATTATATTTCTGTTCCAGCGCGGTAAGTTGCGATTGGATCAGGCTGATTTGTTTCTTCGGATAGTCTTCGTCTGGTTTAACGGTTGTTGCGTTGCGGTATTCGGCCAGCGCTTCATTCAGTTTCGTCTGGCTGAAAAGATCATCGGCCTGTTTGATAATGCGTTGGTATTCGGCAACTTGTTTTGCAAGCATTTGAATTTTGTCGTTGTCGTCCGAAATCAGTTTCAGAATAGCCTGACGTTGATCCGGCATAATCTGGATGGCATCCTGGTATTTCTGGATAGCCTGATCGTATTGCTTATTCTGTTCAAAATCTTTGGCTGATGCCATGGCCAGGTTGAACAATTTTTCCTTTGCTTTTTGCATCGAGTCTTGCTGCGCCTTCTTTGAAGCAACCATTTTATCCATTTGTTCCTGGGCGATCAGGTCGTCAATTTTGGCAATCTGGTCTTTAGGGTATTTTTCGTTTGGAAGGGCTGTCAGTGCGGTTGTATATTGTGCACGGGCAATCGGATATTGTTTTTCGGCAAACGCTTTATCTCCGGCGGCCACTGCGTTGTCATACTGCAAACGATCGGCCTTTTCCTTGGCCTGACGCTGGGCTTCTTCCATGGCAGCCAGTTTGGCGGTTTCGTCCAACTGGGCCAGCATTTTGTCGATCTCGGCAATCCGGATTGGAGGAAGCGGTTCGTCTCCTTTCAGGTCGTGCGCTTTCTGGTAATTATCGCGGGCTTCCTTTAATTTGTTTGCTTTGAAGGCATCCTGCGCATCTTTTACCAATTGCGTGTATTGATTGTTGATATTTGCCTGTTTCTGAAGGTCGTTCAGTATTGCATCGATTTTGGCGATCTCTTCTTTCGGCAATGTTTCGGCGGGTTTCAAAATCAGCGCTTGCTGGTATTTGTCCTTCGATTTCTGGTAATCTTTATTCCTGAAATCATTTCCGGCATCGGCGACGATGGCATTGTACTGATCGTCAATCTTTTTCTGCCTGATCTGTTCGGCTTCGAGGTTGCTCTTTTTCTGATCAATTTCTTTCAGTCTGCGGGTTGCGTACTGATCGTCTTTTTTGTACGTGAGGGCTTCCTTGTACGAATTGGCTGCATCGTCGAACCGGACAGCGTTGAATGCTTCATCGGCTTTGACAACGGCGGTTTTGTACAGTTGTTCATTCTGTTCCTTCAGGAGTTTTTCGATCAAAGCCAGTTGATCTGCCGGATATTTTTCGTCGGGTTTAATGACCAGCGCTTCATTGTAAACCAGTTTGGCCGAAGTGTATTCTTTATTCCCGAAGAATTTATCGGCGCGGCCGATGGCATCTTTGAAGGCTTCCAATGTTGATTTCAGGGCTGCCTCTTTTCGGGCCTGTGCATCCAGCAAATCGTCAATTTCCTTCATCCGTTTGGGCGGCAGGCTTTCCGACGGGATCAGGTTGTATGCCTTCATAAAAGCGTCTTTGGCTTTTGCCAGGTTGTTGGTTTTCATCAGCGATTCGCCGTCGGCAACGGCCTGGTCGAAATTTTTCCGGGTTTGGGCTTCGGCTTGCTGTTGCGCAAGCACGGCGTCAATTTTTGCGATCTGTGTTTTTGGATATTCAGAGTCGGGCAAATATTGCAATGCTTCCTGATATTTATCTTTGGCTTCTTGATATTTTTTGTCGGTTAACTGCTTGTTTGCCTGGTCGATTGCTTTGTTGTAAGCCAGTGTCATCCGTGTGAGCTGGGCAATTTGAGCCTCGGCCTGCCCCAGTTTCTCTTTCGCGGTTTTGTCGTCCGGTTTTATCGTCAAAGCGGCCTGGTAGCTGGTTTTGGCCGTCTCAAAATCTTTGGCGGCAAAAGCCTTGTCGCCACTGGCCAACGCCTGGTTAAAAGCCTGGTCTTGTTTTTGGGCTTGCAACTGCTGTTGTGCTTCTTCCTGACGGTGGATTTCGGCCAGCAAGTCGTCAATCTTTTTAATTTGTCCCTGGGGATACGCATCTTCAGGTTTGATCTCCAGCGCTTTCTGGTATGCTGGCCGTGCATTCGAATAATCCTTTTTATCCAGTAATTTGTCGGCCTGCGCAATAAGTGACTGATATTCTGTTTCATTCTTTGCCTTTTCCTTTGCCAGCCCGTCCAGGATGTTTTCAATTTCCTTTATTTTTTTCTTCGGATAGTTTTCGGTGTCGTTAATTGTTGCAGCTTCCTTGTATTTGCCAAGCGATTCAGGATAACTTTTGTCAGCCAGCAACTGGTCGGCAGCTTTGATGGCATCGTTGTAGGCCTGAAGCTGGGCTTTTGCCTGATCATCCTGCTTTTTCTGATCATCCATTATTTTTTGGATTTCAGCGATTTTGGAGGTGGCGTACTTGTCGGCAGTTTTAACCCCCAACGCGTCGTTGAAACTGCCGAGCGAAGCCTGAAAATCTTTCGATCCAAACAATTTGTCGGCTTTTTTAACAATCGACTGGTAATCGCCAATTTTTTTGATCTGATCTTTCGGATAGGTTTCCGATTTTTTCATTTGAAGCGCCTTGTTGTAGGCCGAAAGTGCATCGTCCATCAGATCGTTGCCGTAGGCCTGGTCGGCCTGGGCAACCAGGTCGCTGTACGTTTTGTCGGCAGCAATCTGTTTCTTCAGGTTTTGAATGTCGTCGATGCGTTTCAGTACTGCCGGGTTATTTGGTTTCAAGGCCAGTGCCTGGGTAAAAAGTGCAAGCGATTCATCGGGTTTGTTGTCCGAAAAGGCTTTCTCAGCGTTGGTTACCAGGTCGTTAAATTTAATTTCGTTGGCTTCGGAAGTGGCAATTTCGGCGAGTTTATTTTGGGGATATGGTTCACCAGGTTTCATTTTCAGGGCTTCCTGATATTGCATTTTAGCCTTGTTCAGGTCGTTGGCAGCCAAAGCCTGGTCGGCCAACTGAATGGCCTGCTGGTATTTTTTATCGGTTTCAACTGCAACAATTGCCTGTTCCATTTCAGCGATTTTATCTTTAGCCAGTTTGCTGTCGGGTTTTAATCCGAGCGCTTTTTTATACGAATCGAGTGCCTGGGGATAATCTTTTTGCTGAACTTCAAGCCCCGCTGTTTGAATGGCCTGATTGAAATCTTTATCGAGTTGGTCGGCTTTGGCTTGTTGTTGTTTGGCCTGATTAATCAGGTCGAGTTGTTTTTGCGGATAGGTTTCATCCGGAACGGCCTGTTTGGCTTGGGTGTATAAAGTGACGGCCTGATCGTAATTTTTCGCCTGGTAGTTTTTGTCGGCCTGCGCAATCAGGTCTTTGTACTGCTTTTGCTTTTCGAGCAGGGCCAGCAACTGATCGATTTCAGTAATCCGCCCGTTGGCATAAACATCGCCAGGCTTGTATTGCAGGGCTTCTTCATAAACCGGACGGGCTTCGGTATATGATTTCTGATCGAAGAGCCCGTTGGCTTTTGCAATGGCATCCTTGTATTTCTGTTCGAGTTCAGCTTTTTGCTTGTCGGTCATCTGGAGTGCTTTTACCAAATCCTGAAGTTCGGAAACCCGGTCGTTGGGGTAAGCTTTTTCAGGAAACAGGCTCCGGGCGTCCATATATTTCATGAGCGCCATTTGGTATTCGCCGCGCTGGTAAAGGGCATCCGCATCCTTGATAAGCTGATCAAAATTTTTCTGTTTCACGGCCTGGTCAGCGGCATTTTCCTTCGAAATGGAATTGGCTTCTTTTTGAACCTGGCTGGCTTTGTTTTTTGCAGCATTTATTTCATTAATTATTTGAATATCAGAAATATAGCTTTCTTTTTCAAAGTTATCGATGTCTTTTCCGTAGAAGATCCGACCGCTGGGTTTCAGGGTAAAACTTTTGTCGATCCCTTCAAATTCTTTCGCAAGCTGTACCACCATCGGGAACGGTGGAAAATCGCTGTCGCGCTGCCACACTTCCTGAGGGATTTGGGTCGAAACATTGATGATTTTATTGAAATGTCCTGGATATTTGAAGGTTAAGCTGTATTCGTTGAAGAATTCGAGTTCGAACCGGAAGCGCCCGTTTTTGGGAATATCGATGGTTGATGTTTCTTTTCCATTTTTTGAGATCTCAATGCTGCCGGTTCCTGTTCCTTCTGCTTCAGGAACAATTCGTCCGGTAATTACAAAGTATTTTTTGTTTTGGGCCAGCAGGGGTTGCTGTATCAAAAACATAATAGTCAACAATATACACATTCCTATCCGTCCAATCTTTTGCATACGTGCCATGTTTCTGTGAACTTAATAAAACTGCATCCTTTTAATTAATCAGAAGAACCCGAATACCTCGTAAATTTAGCCAAATGAATGAAATGAAGAACATTTGTCCTGAAGTTTATTCCAGAATAAGGGTTCAACGGGTTTTTACGGAAAGCCTGAGGTAGGAGATGCGTTACCCATAAATCCGCAACGAGCGAAAAAATGAAAGTATTGTACAAAGTATGAAAAAATTGATGCAGGAAAATTCAGAAAATCTGATAGCCCAGGATCTTCGATTTGTTGATTTGCGATTGCAGATCAATTTTTACAGGTGGATTATCTTTATCGGCATATTCCAGATCATAAGGGCTGGCCAGCCTTGCAAAGCATCTTTTTCCAGGGGAATAGGTAATTTTCTGGACCGGTGAAGTTAATTCCCGGTTTTCTTTAAAAAGCCTGACTGCCATCAGAAAATGAGGTAAATTTTCAGAATTCTGCAACACGTCATGAGGGATTCCGGTATTCACAACAATGGTTTTTGGACTATCGCCGTCGGTGCTGAAAACCAGCTGATATTCGGTATTGTATTCCAGTTCAAGCCGAAATCTTCCATGTTCAGGAATTTGAGACAAAACAGCCTGTTTCTGATTTTTAGTAATCCGTATGGAACAGTTTTTCAGGCAATCAGAATCGGCCATTATTTTCCCGGTAATAATGAAATATTTATGTGTTTGGGATTGTGCGGGCAGATGTAACAGTGAACTAAAAAGGAAAATTATGATGATCTTTAAGAGGCCTTTTGTTTTCATTTTTATAATTTCTTGACAGGTCTGTTTAGTTAAAGAGATTCACAATGATACAAAAATCATTAGTATATTCTCCAAAACCACAAAAGGTAACCCCTAAATTTCAAATATTTATATTATTTTCTTCATATTGGCCCTTGCCTGAAGGCCATTTGCCAGGATTGTGGGTTGAATTACAACCTGATTGATGATATTTTTTCTTTATTTTTACACAAAACTTATTGACCAGTGAAGTTTGAAAATCTCTTTCGAAAAAAATCCATTGCACACATTTTAAGCGATGCCGACTCTTTGGAAGGAAGCACCGGAGGCCTGAAACGCAACCTGCGCGTTTTCGACCTGACGGCACTGGGTGTGGCGGCCATTATCGGCGCAGGGATTTTCAGCACCATTGGCAACGCTGCGGCCAGCGGTGGCCCGGCAGTGTCGCTGCTTTTTGTGTTCACGGCCATTGCCTGCGGTCTTTCGGCCATGTGCTATGCCGAGTTTGCCGCTTCAATTCCGATCAGCGGAAGCGCCTATACTTATGCCTATGTCAGTTTTGGTGAACTGATTGCCTGGATTATCGGCTGGGACCTGATCATGGAATACGCGATCGGCAATATTGCAGTGGCCATTTCGTGGTCGGGCTATTTTACCGGATTAATGGATGGCCTGGGCCTGCACATTCCAGCCTGGCTTTCAACCGATTTTCTGAGCGCTTCGCGTGGATATCATACTGCTTTGGAAGCCCTGAATGCAGGAACGCCACTCACAAAATTAAGTCCCGAACTCAGTAGTGCATTTTCGGCTTGGACCAGTGCACCACAAATTGGCGGTTTCCATCTGGTGGCCGACCTTCCGGCCTTATTCATTGTTTTTGTGATCACCTGGATTTGCTACATCGGTATCCGCGAATCGCGAATAACTAACGACTTTTTTGTGGTGCTGAAAGTTGCTATTTTGCTCCTGGTGATTGGCATTGGGGCATTTTATGTGAAACCTGAGAACTGGAGCCCGTTCGCTCCCAACGGAATTGCCGGAGTTTTGAAAGGCGTTTCAGGTGTGTTTTTTGCCTACATCGGGTTCGACGCCATTTCGACAACGGCTGAAGAATGTAAAAACCCGAGGCGCGATTTGCCTTTGTCGATGTTTTACGCGCTGCTGATTACTACCGTTTTGTATGTGCTGATCAGCCTGGTGCTGACCGGAATGGTCCCTTACAACGAATTGGGCGTTTCCGATCCGATGGCTTATGTGTTTACCAAACTGCACCTGACCATGCTTTCAGGAGTGATTGCTGCCGGAGCTGTGATTGCCATGGCGAGCGTTTTGCTGGTTTTCCAGCTTGGGCAGCCTCGAATCTGGATGAGCATGAGCCGCGACGGGCTTCTGCCCCCAATCTTTGCCCGGCTTCACCCCAAATACCGTACGCCTGCCTTTTCAACGGTTTTGACCGGGTTTGTGGTAGCCATCCCTTCACTTTTCCTGAACCTTACCGAAGTGACCGACCTCACCAGCATCGGGACTTTGTTTGCTTTTATCCTGGTTTCCGGAGGAATTATTATTTTAAATCCGACCGGGAAGCAAAAGCACGACGGGAAAGGGTTCCGCGTTCCGTATGCCGATAGCCGGAAATATTTGCTGCCAATTTGGGCGCTGGTTTTGCTGGTGGTATGGAAATCGGGTTTTGAAAGTTCCGATTTTGCATCTGACTTTTCGACGGGCTCAGGCCTGTTCCAAATACTCCGGAATCACTTTCCGTTCCTGATTTTTAGTTTGGTTTCACTGGTTATTACTTTTCAGGCGGTGGCAAAACGTTGGTCGCTTATTCCGGTGCTGGGCCTGCTTACAAATCTCTACCTGATGAGCCAACTGGGCGTTACAAACTGGTTCAGGTTCGGAATATGGCTGGTTGTGGGCCTGTTCCTTTATTTCACTTACGGTTCGAAGCACAGCCGCATGAGAGAATGAATACCGCTGGTTGTGAAATCCGTTTCACGGTCTC
>JBBIHV010000088.1:0-11561 GCA_037446835.1 Sunxiuqinia sp.
TGGTGGCTGTATTTACAAAAGTACCGACCTGAAAAACTGGAAAGGGCCTTATGGAGCCTACGATACCCGTGGAACATGGATGGAAGGGATCAACTTTGTTGCCGCTGCCGAAATCCATAAAGTGAATGGCAAATATTATTATGCAGCTTCATTTGGCGACCGGAAAGAACTGGTTGATGTGGTTCCCCGTCGATACAATGTATATCGCCATCAAACCATGATTCTGGAATCCGATCAGGCTGAAGGCCCTTTCAAACTAAAGAATGCTGATCCGAATTACGATTATCTGCCTCACAGCTGGGACATTATCGACGGAACCATTTATATGGAAAAAGGTCAGCCTTATATGGTTTTCGTCCACGAATGGATGCAGACCTTTGATGGAACCATGGAATACGTGAAACTTTCGCCCGACCTGAGCAAAACAGTCAGTGATCCGGTGATGCTTTTCCGTGCAACCGAATCGCCTTGCCCGCTCGAAATGGTTGGTAATGGCGAAATGACCTATGGACTGAAACTTCCGGGTTGGGTAACCGATGGGCCTGAATTGTTCCGCACCAAAACCGGGAAGCTGGGTATGCTCTGGGCTTCGTGGGGAGCCAAACGTTACCTCGAATGTGTTGCTTATTCGCAATCGGGCACCATCGACGGCCCATGGATTCAGGAAGAAAAACCATTTATTGACCATAATACCGGTCATGGTATGTTATTCCGGACATTTGGCGGAAAACTATTGCTCTGCATCCATCATGCCGAAGGCGACGGCCCCAGAAAACCACAATTCTGGGAAGTGGACGATTCAGGCGACAAATTGGTATTGGGGAAAAGATTTAATCCTTAATTAAAACGCTAACCTAAATAAATCACGAATTATGAAACAAGTTTCTATCGCAAAAAATGTTGCAGCCATTTTATTAATGGTGGTGACGAGTGGAGGATTTTGCTTTGCACAGTCTCCTTCAAAAGTTGTTGAAGACTTCAAAGCTTCTTCAGTAAACCAGCCCGGAAAAGAATTTCCTCAGGTAAATTCTGAAGGCCGTGTTCGGGTCCAGATCACAGCGCCCGAAGCCAATAAAGTTCAGCTTGATATTGGCGCCGTAAAATACGACCTGGTTAAAGATGAAAAAGGCGTTTGGACTGGCGAATCGGCTCCTCAGGACGAAGGTTTTCACTACTACCAGCTTTGGGTTGACGGTGCTGCGGTTCCCGATCCGGGAAGCCTTTATTTTTTCGGTGCGGGCCGATGGGGAAGCGGGATTGAAATTCCGGCGAAAGATCAGGATTTTTATGCTCTGAAGAATGTTCCCCATGGCGAACTGCGAGAAGTACAGTATTTTGCAAAAACATCAAATAGTATTCGTCGCGTTTACATTTATACTCCTCCGGGTTACGAAAAAGACAATTCGAAACGCTACCCGGTATTGTATCTGCAACATGGCATGGGTGAGAATGAAACTGGCTGGGGTAATCAGGGCCATGCCAACCTGATTATGGACAACCTGATTGCTGATGGGAAAGCCGTTCCATTTATCATTGTGATGGAAAACAGCAGCGTCAAGTTTGAAAGGCCTCGTGAGCCAAAACCCGAGAACAAAGCCAATGCCGACGCAGCGAAAAAAAGACCTGAAGGCCCAATGGGAGGTTTTGATTTTGCCGGCGAGTTTAAAAAAGTTCTTCTCAACGATTTGATTCCTTTTGTTGAAACGAATTATCGGGTTATTGCTGACCCTGAACACCGTGCTATGGCCGGACTTTCAATGGGTGGAATGCAAACCCGCCTGATTACGTTGGCCAAACCCGATGAGTTCTCACAAGTTGGTATGTTTAGTGGTGGCAGCATCAGTATGGAAGACATTGAAAAGACACCTGATTTTAAAAAGAATGTCAAACTTCTTTTCATCAGCTATGGAAGCCGCGAACTCGAAAACCCGAGAGCCGGTTTTGGAGGCGATTCCAAAGCAAATACTGAAGCACTAAAAGGGGCAGGAATGAACACTCATTTCTATGTTTCACCACAGACTGCTCACGAATGGCAAAGCTGGAGACGCAGCTTGCATGAATTTGCACAACTTTTATTCACTAACTAAATTTAAAACATTGCTTCTTTAAGGCCTCCCCTTTGGGGGGAGGTTTGGAGGGGGCTTAAAACTTATATAACCATGAAACGACATTTAATAACTATCATTCTATTATTGAATTTATCCGGCTCGTTGTGTTTTGCACAAACAAGCCAGCCAACCATTACAGAAGATTTCAAACCTTCAAGCCTGAATCAACCCGGAAAAGAGTTTCCACAAGTAAATTCACAAGGCTATGTTCGTTTCCGAATCGAGGCTCCGCAGGCTCAAAGTGTTGTTGTGAGCCTTGGACTAGGCGGTACCAAAGGTGGCACTCCACTCACGAAAGCCGAGGATGGTTCATGGACGGGCACTACCGCGGGGCCAATGGAAGAAGGATTCCATTATTACCATCTCACCATTGACGGCGGGGTATTTAACGATCCCGGCGCATTAAATTTTTACGGTTCAACCCGTTGGGAAAGCGGAATTGAGATTCCCGCTCACGATCAGGATTTTTATGCACTGAAGGACGTTCCTCATGGAAATGTGCAGCAGATACTTTTCCCATCGAAGAGCACAAATACCTCACGCAGGGCATTTGTTTATACCCCTCCAACTTATGGTAAAGAAAAAAATAAACGTTATCCGGTTCTTTACCTGCAACACGGCTGGGGCGAGGATGAAACAGCCTGGTCAAATCAGGGACATGCCAACCTGATCATGGACAACCTGATTGCTGAAGGGAAGATCAAACCTTTCATCATTGTGATGACCTACGGAATGACCAATGAAATCAAATTCGGTGGTCTGAAAAATTTCGATATAAAGCCTTTTCAAACAGTTCTTGTCGATGAATTGATTCCATATATCGATGCCAATTTCAATACAATTGCCGATCAGAAACACCGCGCCATGGCCGGACTCTCAATGGGTGGCATGGAAACCCATACGATCACATTGAACAAACCTGAAGTATTTTCATACTACGCCTTGCTTAGTGGTGGTTTATATAAACCTGAAGAAATCAAAGACAAATCGAAAGTAAAACTGATCTTTTTGAGCTGTGGTAGTTTCGAAAACCCCGATGGCGTTAAGAATTCTGTTGCTGCGTTAAAAGAGGCCGGTTTCAATGCAGTGTCTTTTGTGTCAGAGAATACCCGCCACGAATTCCAGACCTGGCGCCGCAGTCTGAAGGAATTGGCACCGCTTTTATTTAAAGATTAAGTTTCTTAACTGAGCGGGTGACTATTTTTATGAAAACTGAAAAAAGATAATGATCTTCAATTCTCTGAACAAGAGTAGTCACCCGCTCAGTAGCGTTTAACGCAACGTATAATTTTAAAAAATGTCATTCATGAAATTCAAAACTATAGCAGTCATTTTTGTAGCATTATTTGCATACACTAATTCTAACGCGCAGACGAACAAGCCTTTGGAAGACTTCAAGCCTTCATTAGTCAACCAGCCGGGGAAGCAATTTCCGGAGGTAAATTCTGAAAAGCGCGTGCGCACAAGTATTTCAGCACCTGAAGCAAAAAAGGTTCAACTCGACATTGGAGGTGTAAAATATGATCTCACCAAAGACGATAAAGGCGTTTGGACCGGCGAATCGGCTCCGCAGGACGAAGGGTTTCACTATTATCAGCTAAATATTGATGGCGCTTCGGTACCCGATCCCGGAACCCAATACTTCTATGGTGCAGGTCGTTGGGGAAGCGGGATTGAAATTCCGGCTGCGGATCAGGAGTTTTATGCCTTGAAAGATGTTCCTCACGGCCTGGTCAGCGAGAACATCTATTTCTCGAAAATTACCAATTCGTTCCGACGCTGCTTCGTTTACACACCTGCCGGCTATGAAAAGGATGCTAAAACCCGCTATCCGGTGCTTTATCTTCAACACGGAAGTTTTGAAGATGAAACCGGATGGGCTGCGCAGGGAAAAGCAAACCTGATTCTTGATAATCTGATCGCTACTAAAAAAGCTGTTCCGATGATTATCGTCATGGACAACGGTTACGCCTACAAACCACAAACAGGCGAAAGTACAGGTCGTCCGGTATCGGTTTTCGAAGAGGTAATGATCAATGAAATTATCCCGATGATCGATGCGAAATTCCGCACCATTGCCGACCGCGATCACCGTGCCATTGCCGGGCTGTCGATGGGAGCCAATCAAACCATGCGGATTATCATGAACAACCTCAATAAGTTTGCTTCTTATGGCGGTTTCAGCGGTACTTCCAATTATCCAAGTACTGCTGAAGTTGATCCGGCAACGTTTTTGGATGGGAAATTCAATGATGGTGCGGCGTTCAACAAGCAGATTAAAGTTTTCTGGTTGGGTTTGGGAACCAAAGAACCGAATCCTTTTCCGGGTTCAGTGGGAGCCTTCAGGAAGATGCTCGATAAACAAGGAATCAAATATGTGTATTACGAGTCGCCCGGAACAGCCCACGAATGGCTGACGTGGCGCCGAGACCTCAACGAGTTCGCACCACAGCTATTCAAATAATCAAACGGATGAAAAAGATAATAGTTTGAATTGCGGCGTTGATGTTTATTCAATAAATGGCATCAAAATCAGGAAACAAGTCGAACGGGAAAAGACGATAGACGGACTCCCAAGGAGTAAATGCATCGTAGTAAACAATGAAAGTTTGTTAAAATTATTAAACTAAAAAAAATTGAAAGTATTGAAGATGAGTGTTTTAAAAACATATTTTGTCATAGCTGTTTTATTCAGTGTAAACAATGTTTTTGCATGGGAAGGAATGCCGATGCCACGGCTACATGTTGAAGGGAGATATTTAAAAGATAGTTACGGACATATCATAAATTTACATGGCTTCGCCCAGACGTACTCACCATGGTTCAACGAACAGGGAAAGTATTGGAACAATTATGACGTTGCCGGATGTTTGAAATACAACAAAGGTATTATCGACGGAGTTATGGCAGCCGGTTGGAAAGTGAATTTCCTTCGGTTACACATGGATCCATACTGGTCAAACAATCCAGGGCAAAATACAACAGGAGAAAATGATATTTCGGCATTTAGCTTCACCAGGTTTAAAAAATATCTGGATGAAGTATTTATCCCAATGGCTGAATATGCTATTTCGAAAGGATTGTATGTCATCATGCGTCCTCCCGGTGTTTGTCCGGGTAAAATCGCAGTGGGCGACGCATATAATCAATATCTTATTAAAGTTTGGGGATATGTAGCTCAGCATCCCAAGTTGAAAAATAACCCCAACATCATGTTTGAACTGGCTAACGAACCGGTGGATATACTTGGTCCTGACGGCACTTATGGCGCAGGTTCGCAAGGGCATTTCGATAACCTGAAAAAATATTTTCAGGCAGTTGTTGATACAATGCGTGCCAGCGCCGATAATATCCTTTGGGTACCCGGATTGGGATACCAATCATTGTATCAGGGATATGCGGTCAATCCTATTGAAGGTGAAAACATCGGTTATGCAGTACATGTTTACCCGGGTTGGTTTAATAGCGGACAGGGTTATGATAGCTTTCAGAAAGGTTGGGAAAATCAGGTGGACCCAGTGGCAAATTTTGCACCGATCGTTGTTACCGAAATGGACTGGGCCCCGGAAAAATACAATGCGTCGTGGGGTAAAGATATTACCGGAATAGCCGGTGGAGTCGGATTCGGAGCCAATTTCAAAAAGATTACTAACGATTCAGGTAATGTGAGTTGGCTCATTTTTACAGGACCCGACCTGCTTGATGATTTTAAAGATACCCCACCTACCGCAGGACAGGCTTATACCTTCCTGAACGATCCGGAAGCATGTCCATGGCCGGTTTATCATTGGTATCAGGACTATGCCCAGCAATATGATTTTAGCGGAATTACCGAAGACTATTTGAAAATGACAGAACTGGCTGTTGCAGATACTAATATTTCGGTTTTGACTCATGGCTCTGCCGGACTAAAAATTAATGCAGTTTTTGCTGACGGGCATATCGAAAATGTTAGTTCGTTGGCAACATGTACGATCAACAATCCTGATGTAATTGAAGTTGTCAGGGGAAGAATCTTTTCGCTTATAGACGGTCAGGCAACCATCGAAGTAACTTACACCGATTCAATGGGAAACAAGAAACAAGTGACTGTGCATGTTACTTCTTCCTCGTTCCCGCTGACCAATGCCCTGTTTAATCCCGACATCTGGACCGACGGGACTTTTAACGAAACCACGCATACCCTGAAGACCGGACAGTGGGGTTTTGGCGGCTGGCAATATGCCGGCATCGACTTGTCGGGATACCGATACCTTGTGGCAAAACTAGGCAGCGCCAACAATGCCGATGTTACCTTCAATATCTACGATGAAAATAATTACTGGAGTTCGGCAGCTTCATACAAATTCGGAAATGGCCGTCAGATTGTGGTGAGCCTGAAAAATGCAAAGAAAGGAGATGGCACAATGCTCGACCCCAGCCATATTTATATTGCCGGGTTCTGGTCAAACGGGAGCAATCCTTTCGTCATTGATTCGGTATTCCTTTCAAATTCAAGCGAATACACCCCTACCTGGATAAATGATCTCCCAATTTTCAATTCTGAACCCGAAATAGTTGATGTATATTCAATAACCGGGGCAAGAATCCGCTCACAGGTAAAAAGGGAAAATGCAACAAAGGGGCTTCCTTCCGGAGTGTATATTGTTGGAGGGGAAAAAGTCATAGTAACTAACAATTATTTCTGATGGAAAAAAATAGACATATTAAATTTCTTGCCGGCCTAACGCTATCTGCTGCAATGGTCTGTGGGATTGCATGTTATGCCGACAATCCAATTATACAATCGAAATTTACTGCCGATCCGGCACCGATGGTTTATCACGACACGGTATTTCTTTATACCAGTCATGATGAAGACGATGCCTTTGGGTTTAAAATGCTGAATTGGATGCTCTATACATCTACCGATATGGTCAATTGGACCGATCATGGAATAATTGCAGGTGTAAATGAACCATACCGGACATTTACCTGGGCCGATGGCCACAGCGCATGGGCTCCTCAGTGTATTGCCAGAAACGGAAAGTTTTATTTGTATTGTCCTACAATTTACCTTGGAAAGATGGCAATTGGGGTTGCTGTTTCGAACAGTCCTTATGGACCATTTACCGATGCTTTGGGGAAACCATTAATCTTCCGTTCAAATCCCGGCGATTACGATCCAACTGTATTCATCGATGATGACGGGCAGGCGTATTTGTATTGGGGCGGGAATGGCCCATGTTATTATGCAAAATTGAATGAAGACATGATCTCCATTTCGGGCGACATCCAGATTGCATCAATCGACTTTACAGGAACTCCACCAGAGGCATCGTACACCGAAGGCCCGTGGTTGTGGAAGAAAAACAATCGTTATTACCTGGCCTGGGCATCCCGCTGCTGTCCGGAAGGAATTGGTTATGCCATGAGCAACAGTCCAACGGGACCATGGAAGTGTATGGGAACCATCATGGACCCGGACGAGAGGTCATCGGGAAACCATCCGGGAATTATCGACTACAAAGGAAACTCTTATGTGTTCGGGTTCAATTATGCCATCCTGAAAGAAACAATGTCAAAACACAATGAAAGGCGTTCGATATGTGTTGAAAAAATGACTTATCAGCACGATGGCTCTATTCAGAAAGTCCCCTGGTGGTCAACAACAGGGGCGCCACAAATTGGAACATTAAACCCATTCACCCGAAACGAAGCCGAAACAATGGCTTTCAGCGAAGGAATTAAGACCGAATTTGCTACTGAATGGGAACGCAACATTCCGTGGGACAAAGGGAAAAAAATTGCTGACCGATTGTTTGTGACCGCAATTCATAATGGTGATTACATTAAAGTTAAAGGTATTGACTTTTCAAAAGGGGCAGCATCGGTCGATGTTAGTGTTGCTTCGCTGAATGGAGGAAAGATTGAACTACATACTGACAAGATTGATGGGCCTAAAATTGGAACTGTGAATGTAAATACCTCCGGTGAAGGGGACGTTTGGAGAACGGTCAGCACTCAGGTGGATAATATTAAGGGTGTTCACGATTTATACTTCGTTTTCAGGGGTGAAAAGGAATTATTCTATTTCGACTGGTGGAAATTCAATAAAAACTAAATCAGGATTTTAGAAAAAGAGTTTAAACGCAATAAACAAAATAAAAGCACAATGAAACGTATTTATATCATACTGATTCTTGTTTTTGCCATAAGTATCAGCAGTTCAGCCCAAACCTATAAAAAAACTGATTCGGGGATTGAAGCCAGCATCAACTCCATGAAGGTTGAAATTGAGTTTTACAGTCCTTCAATCGTGCGGATATTGAAGAGTCCCGAAGGGAAAACCTTTAAAAAAGAAAGCCTGTCCGTTATAAAAACGCCGCAAAAAACAGCTTTGAACATCAGCCAAAAAGGCGATGAATTATCGTTGAAAAGTGAAAAACTGATCGCCCTGCTTAACCTGAAAAACGGGCAAGTTTCATTTAAGACACTCAAAGGCAATTTACTTTTAGCTGAAAAAGAATCAGGAGCAAAATTTACTGATTTCGACGATGCCGGTTCCAAAACATACAGTGTATCACAATCTTATGTATTAGATAAAGACGAAGCCATCTATGGGTTGGGTATTCAGCAAAAAGGGAAAATGGTCAAGCGGAACCTGAAGTTGAACATGGTGCAAAACAACACCGAAGATTTTGTAACTTTTTTCCAATCGGCCAAAGGATATGGACTTTTCTGGGATAATTATTCGCCCACCACATTTACCGACAATCAGCAGGGAACTTCATTCAGTTCTGAAGTGGGTGATTGCATTGATTACTATTTTATGAATGGCGGAAATGCTGATGGAGTGATTGCCCAAATGCGCGACCTTTCTGGCCAAGTGCCGATGTTCCCTTTATGGACGTATGGTTTCTGGCAAAGCAAAGAACGGTACAAAAGTCAGGATGAATTGGTTGGAGTGGTTAAAAAGTACCGCGAACTGGGCGTTCCGCTCGATGGTATCATCCAGGACTGGCAATACTGGGGAAATAATTACCTGTGGAATGCGATGGATTTTCTCAATCCTGAATTTTATGATCCGAAGAAAATGGTTGATGATGTTCATAGCATGAATGCCCACATGATTATTTCAATCTGGTCGTCGTTCGGGCCCATGACAAAACAGTATAAAGAACTGGATAAAATTGGGGCGCTGTTCAATTTTGAAACCTGGCCACAATCTGGTTCTGAAAAATGGCCTCCAAATCCCGATTATCCTTCAGGAGTAAGGGTTTACGATGCCTACAACCCGGCAGCCCGCGACATTTACTGGAAATATTTGAACCAAGGTCTTTTTTCTACAGGCATGGATGGCTGGTGGATGGATTCAACTGAACCCGACCATTTTAACCCGAAACCTGAAGATTTCAATACCAAAACATATCTTGGTTCATTCCGGAAAGTGAGAAATGCTTATCCGCTGATGACCGTGGGAGGAGTTTCCCAGCATCAACGGTCAGTAACATCCGGCAAACGTGTGTTCATTCTAACCCGTTCGGTCTTTGCAGGGCAGCAACGTTATGGCGCCAATACCTGGTCGGGCGACATTGTGGCATCGTGGGAAACGCTCAGGAACCAAATTTCAGGAGGTTTGAACCTTTCGCTTTGCGGCATTCCCTATTGGAACTGCGATATTGGCGGTTTCTTCCTTTGGAATTTCAAGAAAAAGCTGGAAGACGCAGAGTATCGTGAACTGTATGCACGCTGGATTGAGTTTGGCGCTTTCTGCCCAATGATGCGCTCGCACGGCGAAGGCGCACCGCGAGAAATTTACCAGTTTGGTAAAAAAGGCGACAAAGTTTACGATGCAATTGAAAAATTTATCAATCTGCGTTACAGTTTACTTCCTTACATTTATTCGGCTTCGTGGGATGTAACTGCCAACCAGTCGAGCATGACGCGGGCGCTGGTCATGGATTTTGCAAACGATAAGCAAGCGCTCGACATCAACGATGAATTCATGTTTGGAAAATCGATCCTGGTTTGCCCGGTAACCAATTCCATGTATTCGAAAGATACAAAGGAAGACTTCAGCACGGTTAAATCGAAGGAACTGTATTTGCCACAAGGCGCTGATTGGTACGACTTCTGGACTGGCGAAAAACAATCAGGCGGTCAGAAAGTAACAAAAGAAACCCCATTAGACATTATTCCTCTCTATATTAAAGCGGGTTCCATATTACCTGTTGGCCCGAAAGTTCAATATGCCACCGAA
This sequence comes from Sunxiuqinia sp., assembly GCA_037446835.1. GTDB lineage: Bacteria > Bacteroidota > Bacteroidia > Bacteroidales > Prolixibacteraceae > Aquipluma. The sequence goes on from JBBIHV010000088.1 coordinate 10,351, forward strand.
AAGAAATGGGACAACCTTGAAATCCGTGTTTACCCGGGTGCTAATGGCTCATTTACATTGTATGAAGACGAAAACGATAACTACAATTACGAGAAAGGCGTCTATTCTACCATTACTTTCAACTGGAACAACGCTAAAAAGACTTTAACCATTGGCGACCGAAAAGGGACATTCCCTGGAATGCTTGCTGAACGGAAATTCAACATTGTGCTGGTATCCAAAAACAAGGGAACCGGAATGGATAAAGTTGAAAAGTTCGACAAAGAGGTAATGTATGCTGGAAAGAAATCTGTGGTTAAATTGTAAATAATAATACGATGAAGAAAAATCTTATTTGCCTTGTAATTCTGGTATTTACCGGAATATGTTTTCAAAATTCGGTATCTGCGCAGGCAACCCGAACTTCAAATTATCCGGCTTCAAGAGTTGTGGAAGACGGCGGAACGGGTGCGTATAGCGCTATTATGTACACCGATAGTACTTTGTTGACCCATACCATATTCCGGCCAAAAGACCTGAGTGTTTTTGGCAAGAAGAACAAGTTGCCAATTATTGCCTGGGGGAATGGGGCTTGCGCCAATTCACCTTGGGAACATATCAACTTTTTATCTGAAGTGGCATCACACGGCTTTCTGGTGATTGCGATAGGCCCTATGCCGCAGGAAGGACAATCTGTCGGTGGAAAAACGACATCATCACAAATGTTAGATGCGATAAACTGGGCAATTTCTCAAAACAGTGACAAATCGAGTGCACTTTACAACAAAATTGACGTTTCGAAAATTGCGGTTAGCGGTATGTCGTGCGGAGGATTACAAACCATTGAAGTAGCTCCCGATCCGCGCGTTACAACTGCTGTTATTTGTAATAGCGGCATTATTGCAGATATGGGTAGTGGATTTCCGGGTATGCCTAAATTAAACAAAGAATACCTGCAGAAATTTCACTCACCAACGCTTTATATACTTGGAGGAGAAAAAGATATTGCATTTAAAAACGGAATGGACGATTATACCAGAATAAATCATGTTCCGGTATTTGTGGCCAATATGGACGTCGGACATGGTGGCACATATGGTCAGCCTCATGGAGGGGAATTTGCCAAAGTAGCAACTGCCTGGTTCAAATGGCAATTGAAAGGCGATGAAGAAGCCGGAAAATTGTTCACCGGCAATCCATGTCAGCTTTCGCAATCAACCATTTGGAAAGTT
>JBBIHV010000088.1:11661-15918 GCA_037446835.1 Sunxiuqinia sp.
GTTTACAAAGTCAGGTTCATGCCTCAAAAAGAGGGGAAATGGAGCTATGTAACCACCAGCAATGATAAAAAGCTGAACAGTAAAAAAGGAAGCTTTGATTGTACGCCAGCATTGAAGGGCAATCACGGACCTGTGGCTGTAGTAGATACCTTCTATTTTGCTTATGCCGACGGGACCCCGCACCATTCGTTCGGGACAACCTGTTATGGCTGGGTGCATCAGGGCGACAGTTTGGCTGAGCTAACGCTGAAAACCTTATCAAAAGGCTATTTCAATAAAATACGGATGTGTATTTTCCCCAAAAGCTACGACTGGAACAACAACGAGCCTAAATTTTATCCTTTTGAAGGTAAACCCTTAAAAGATTGGGATTACAGCCGATTGAATCCTGCATTTTTCAGGAATATTGAAAAACGGATACAACAGCTTGATTCGTTAGGAATCCAAGCCGATCTGATTGTCTTTCATCCTTACGATCGCTGGGGGTTCAGTTCACTAAATCGGGAAACGGAAGATATGTACATCAACTATATCATTGCCCGGTTTGCTGCTTACAAAAATGTGTGGTGGAGCATGGCCAACGAATGGGACTTTATGAACGCCAAAAAGCCCGGCGACTGGGATTATTATATTGAGCAATTTGCCAAAAAAGACAAATATCATCACCTCATTAGCATCCACAATGGCGTAAAGTTTTACGATCATACCAATCCGTATATTACTCATGCAAGTATCCAAAGTGAAGATACTTACAAGGCAAAAGAATACTGCATGAAATACAAAAAGCCTGTTGTGTTTGATGAATGCCGGTATGAAGGAAATATCCCGTGGTCGTGGGGCGACTTAACAGCCCAATCACTGGTCGAGAAATTTTGGCGGGGTGTTACCAATGGCGGATATGTTGGGCATGGTGAAACGTACGTTACCGAGAATCCCGTGAAGTTTCCCAACGAATCATCCGATATTTTATGGTGGTCGAAGGGGGGTGTTTTGCGTGGAGAAAGCCCTGAACGGATAAAATTTCTGCGCCAGATTATCGAAGCTGCACCTGCACAAATGAAGCCCATTTCGTTGTTCACCTGGATGCCTTTTGCGTGCATCGGAATTCAGCATGAATACTATCTCGGCTATTTAAACGATGCCCAGCCACGGAGTATCGTCATCGAATTACCTAAAGATGCACTCTATCAGGTTGAAGTTATTGATACCTGGAATATGACAATCACTCCCCTGCAAAAGAAATTTTCAGGACGGAGTTTGATTGAATTGCCCGCTAAACCTTATATGGCGGTGCGAATAATTAAGATTAATAAAAAACAAAAATAACCAGATGAGGCTCAGGCATTTATTTCTATTCAGTTTGTTTCCCTTTTTCTGCCAGGGGCAGATATTTAAAAGCTATAAACAGGACAGGGAAAGCGTTTCCGTAACATTGGCTGACGGAATACTCAGCATTTACCCGGTCGCTGAAAATGCGATCAGGATCAAATTTTCTAAAGAAACTGAAGTTCAGGAGCCTGAATTTGTTTTTACATCAAAGACCAAATTGCCTGATTTTCAGGTTTCCGATTCGCCATCAAAACTTGAAATTAAAGTAAAAAGCATGATGGTTGTGGTTGATAAGCAAACCGGTAGCTTGTCGTATGCCGATCATTCGGGGAAAATATTCCTGAGCGAAAAAGCAGGTACGCGAAAGTTGACGCCCGATTCGGTTATGGGTGAACCGTGTTTTGTGGCTGAGCAAAGTTTTGATTCACCCGCCGGTGAATCCATTTTCGGCTTGGGGCAATTTCAGGACGGACAATATAATTTGAAGGGCATTACCCGTCGGTTAACGCAGGTAAACTCTCAGATAGCCATTCCATTTATTTACTCAAACAAAGGATATGGCCTGCTGTGGCATCAGTATGGGCTTACCGATTTTAATCCTGACGACAATTTTGTAGTCCTTGAAAAGCAGGAACAAGTTGTTGGAAAGAACCAGATGTCAGAGGTTACCACTACGGCTGGCACTCAGAAAGTATCTCAAAACCAGTCGCTTTATAACGGCAAGTTTACTGTTCCTGAAGACGGGGAATATTCCGTATTCCTTGATTTGGGCGATATGGGCAACCGTCATTTTGTAACCATAGACGGACAGACTTGTATGGATCAGAGCAACATGTGGCTACCACCAACGGAAGGTGTACTGGTTAAGCTGAAAGCCGGTGAACACAAGGTTCAGTTGATTTGTAAATCGGACAACAAACCAAACTTGTCATGGAAACTTAAAAATAATTTAACGACATTTCGTTCGCCCAATGCAAAAATGCTCGATTACGTGGTGTTTTACGGTCCATCGGCTGATCGTGTCATTGCTTCCTATCGCAACCTGTCGGGCAATGCTCCCATGTTCCCCAAATGGGCTTATGGTTTCTGGCAGTGCCGCGAACGTTATACTTCAGGAAAACACCTGGTGGGAACGGTTGAAGAATTCCGCAAACGGAACCTCCCGATGGATGTCATAGTTCAGGATTGGCAGTATTGGGGAAACAGAGGATGGGGCGTTCCGCAATTTGATACGATCAATTATGCCAATCCGGCTGGATTTATCAAAGAATTGCATGATTTAAATGCTCATTTCTGTATTTCAATTTGGTCGAATCCCGACAAGAACTCGGCAATCGGAAAAGAATTTGTCGCCAAAAACCTTTACATACCCAATACAAAATGGTTAGACTATTTTAATCCTGAAACCCGGAAAGAATACTGGAATACCTTGAATAACAACTTATTTGTCAATGGGGTGGATTCGTGGTGGATGGATGCGGTTGAACCCGAAAATGATGCGTTAAAAGGCGAGAAAACGTATATCGGATTGGGTAATTTTTACCGGCTCACCTACCCTTTGTTTGTTTGTAAGGCAGTATATGAAGGACAGCGGGCTGCTTCCTCCGATAAACGGGTTTGTATCCTTACCCGGTCGGCCTTCCTTGGCCAGCAGCGGTATGGCATCATCAACTGGTCGGGCGATATTGGCGGAACCTGGGATACTTTTAAACGTCAGATTGTAGCAGGGTTAAACTATACCATTACCGGTTTACCCTATTGGACAACCGATATTGGTGGTTTCTTCAGGCCCGGACCGTCGCAATATACCGACGAAAAGTATCAGGAACTGCTTACCCGTTGGTATCAATGGGGCACTTTCAATCCAATATTCCGCATTCATGGCTACCAAACGGAAACGGAACCCTGGAAATACGGGCAAACTGTTGAGGACAACATGCGCAAGATGCTGAACCTCCGCTACCGGTTATTACCTTACATTTATTCCGAAGCCTGGCAGGTTACCAAAAACGGATCGACCATGATGCGCCCGCTGGTCATGGATTTCAGGGATGATGTAAAAGCAACAGATCAACCATATCAATTTATGTTCGGAAAATCGATTCTGGTAGCTCCAATTACTGAAGCAGGTGTTACTGAATGGAATGTTTATTTACCAAAGTCAGCCACCTGGTACGATTTCTGGACTGGGAAACGCTTTAATGGAGGCCAAACAATAAAGACTGAAGCTCCGCTCGATAAAATACCGCTGTTTGTAAAAGCTGGTTCCATTGTTCCGACAGGAGATATCATTCAATATTCAGGGGAAAAACCTTCAGATACGTTGGAAATCCATATTTATCGAGGAGCCGATGGCAACTTCGAATTATACGAAGACGAAGGCGACAATTATAACTATGAGAAGGGAAAATATACCATAATTCCATTCGGATGGGACGAAGAACACCAAACTTTAACGATCGGTGATAAGCAGGGAAATTTTTCGCAATGTCTGACGAAACGTACTTTCAATATTGTGCTTGAGAATATTAAAGACAACAAAAGGCAGGTAACCTACCTCGGAAAAGAAATCAAAGTAGTCATAAAATAAGTATATGAAATCAATTTTATCATGGTTATTCAATTTGACCGTTTAAAAACAAATTATAGAAAGATGAAAAAGACAACTATTTTAATTGCCGTGTTTGCATGGTTTGCCGGACAAAGTTTCGCACAGCAACCAGCACCGGTTAAAGTTCAGGAAGGAATGGTTCAGGGAACCGTTGAAGACGGGTTAACCGTTTACAAAGGGATTCCGTTTGCCGCGCCACCTGTGGGCGACCTTCGCTGGCGCGCTCCCCAGCCTCCTGCAAAATGGGAAGGTGTGAGGCAGGCAACTCAATTTGCCCCGGCGCCAATGCAGGGTGGTAACCCGCCTTCAGGAAAAAG
>JBBIHV010000089.1:0-15775 GCA_037446835.1 Sunxiuqinia sp.
AAAATATCATGCCCTGAAAGTTGATGCGGTAAAGTGTATCGGGTGCACGCATTGCATGAAATCGTGCCCCACCGAAGCCATCCGGGTAACAAGCGGCCTGGCCGAAATTGACCACGAACGCTGTGTTGACTGTGGCCAATGTTACCGGGTCTGCCCAACGAAAGCATTTTATGTTGAACAGGACGATTTGTCGAAAATCAGGGCTTTCAAATACCGGGTTATCCTGTTCCCTTCGGTAATGATTGGACAGTTTCAGGAGAAATATACCGAGAATCAGATTTATGAAGGATTGAAAAAGGTTGGCTTCACCCATGTTTTTGAAGTGGAGCAACCCATGCAGGTTTTGATCGATTCAATGCACGAAGTTCTTGGCGACACGGAAACGGCAAAACCTGCCATCTCCATTTATTGTCCGGCCATTGTCCGGCTCATCCAGGGAAGATACCCTTCCTTAACCGAAAACCTGATCCTGCGGAAAACGCCACACAACCTGGCCGCCCATTTTGCCATCGAACGCCTGACACTTGAAGGCGCAAAAAGAGAAGAGATCGGCCTTTTTTACGCCACGCCGTGCATTGCCAAAATCGCCTCGGTAAAAAGTCCGGTTGGCGAGCGCGAATCCATTGTTGACGGTATCATCAACATGAACCACCTCTACAACGAAGTGATGAAAGTCATTCAGGAGAAGACTGAAACTGACAATTCGGAACAACGCGAAAACCTTTCGAAAGAAGGGATTCTCTGGAGCCTTCCGCGTGGCGAATCGTGCCATTTTGGTTCAAGGAGCATGGCGATAGACGGAATCCACAATGTTGTCCGTTTTCTCGAACGACTGGAGAACGACCAGGTTCATGGTATCGATTTTCTGGAATTACGCGCCTGCGACCAGAGCTGCGCCGGTGGTATCCTGCTCACCGGGAACCGGTTTATGACTACTGAAAGTCTTGAGCGGAGGGCTTTGCGTTATCCGTTGGCGAAAGATATTTCGGATACCGTGATCAGGGTGAATAAAAATGAACTAAAACAAAAACTGATCCTGGATCCCATCAGTCCAAAACCGCACTTTATTTTTGGCAACGATCGGGTGAAGGCGATGGAAAAGATGAATAAGGCACAGCGCATTGTGTGCTTTTTGCCCGGCATCGACTGTGGTGCCTGCGGAGCGCCCAATTGCCACGCCCTGGCCGAAGATATGGTGAATAACCGTGCAAAAATGTCGGATTGCATTTTCCTGCAGCAAATGTGGGTTGACGAAGGACGCATCGCCGCTGAAAAAGCGTTCCGGAATATTCAAAAAAAATGGGGAGCGAATCGGTTTAAAGCAGATTGTAATAAAAGAGGAAAACGAAATGAAGGTTTCTGAATTGGTTGAAATATTAGGCCTGACCGTGTATTCAGGCCGGAAAGGTTTGAAACGTGAAGCTACGGGCGGATATGTTTCCGACCTGCTGAGCGACGTGATGGGAAATGCCCGGGAAGGGCAAATCTGGATTACCCTGCAGGTACACCAGAATGTGATGGCCATTGCCTCGCTCAAAGAATTACCGGCGGTCATCCTGGTGAACAGCCTGGAGCCACAGGAAAATACAGTGATTTATTCTGACAAAGAGGGCATTCCCATTTTGGGAACCAGCTTGTCAACGTTCGAAATTGCAGGCAAACTGTATCAAATACTTAACCAGCAGGCATGAGAACGTTCCGGACTGATTTGCATATCCACACGCTTTTGTCGCCGTGTGGCGATCTGGAAATGAGTCCCGCACAAATTGTGTCGCTGGCCGTTCAACGTGGGCTGAATATCATCGGAATTACCGACCACAACAGCACCAAACAATGCAAAGTGGTTTGGGAGCTGGGCCAAAAGTGTGGTTTGACGGTAATTCCCGGATGCGAAGCCACCTCGCGCGAAGAGGTCCACTGCCTGTGCCTGTTCGAAAATTTTGATGCGCTGGATGTTTTTCAGGAATTTCTGGACCAACACCTGACCACCATACCCAATAAACCTGAAATACTGGGTTATCAGGTGGTGGTCGATCTGGACGAGAATATCGTGGAGGAAATTGAAAATTTTCTGGGCGCCACGCTTGATGTTAGTATTGAAGAAATTGAGCAGAAAGTTCACGAGCTCTCCGGAATTTTCATCCCGGCACACATCGACCGGCCCCGCAACAGTTTATTCAGCAACCTGGGGTTCATCCCTTCTGAATTAAAAACTGATGCGCTTCAGATTTCGAAAGGCGCTGACGAGAATGCCGCGCGGGAAAAATACCGGATCAGTCCGGAAATTACCCTGGTGAAATTTTCAGACAGTCATTTTCCGGGCGACCTGGGTAAAACATACACGATCTTTGAAATAGAGGAACCAACTTTTGAAGAAATCCGAAAAGCTCTGCACGAGGAAGACGGACGAAAATGCCTGATACCAGAGGCTTCCCCCAAACCTTCCGAATGAGGGAGAATAAAGTAGCTTGAATGAGGTTTTCTGAAATTTTGGTCAGCGTGTTTTTACATGTATCCATTTGTGGTTAAATCGACTTTAATAGAATGATCATTGATTTCAATGTGAATAGGATTAAAAACCGGATTCAATCCCCCACCTGTGGAGGAAGCATGGGAGGCTGTCTATGAAGGACCTTTCGTCACATATTCTTGACATCGTCCAGAATTCGATCCGGGCAAAGGCGAAACTGATCGGAATTGAGATTGCGGAGCTTCCGGATGAAAACCGGTTGGTCGTCGCGATTACCGACGACGGAAAGGGAATGAGCCCGGAAGAATTGCAGCGTGCCACCGATCCGTTTTACACGTCGCGAACTACCCGAAAAGTCGGGTTGGGCTTGTCGCTTTTTAAACAGAATGCCGAAATGACCGGCGGAATTTTTCGGCTTGAATCGGAATTGGGAAAAGGCACAAGCGTGACGGCCGGGTTCGGACTCCATCACATAGACCGGCCTGTGATGGGCGATCTCGCCGGAACGCTGCTCATCCTGTTTTGTTCGCCCGGAGAAGCCGACTTTGTTTTTCAACACCGGACACCTTCCGGAGAATTTAAACTCGACACGCGCGAAATAAAGCAAATGCTTGAAAATGTGCCACTTTACAATCCTGAAGTTCGAAATTTCATGAAAGAAATGCTTCAGGAAAATTTAAAACAGATACAAATTAGTGAATAATAGATTTTAAAAACTACACAAAAAAACAACCTATGAATAAAATCAAAAGCCTGGCCGACCTGAAGAAATTACAGGCCGAAGTTCAGTCGAAAATTAAATTGCGGGAAAAAGGAGACCATCCCGAAAATCTGATTCAGATTAAAGTATCGATGGCCACCTGCGGCATTGCCTCGGGAGCCAAAGAAACTATGACCTATCTGATTGATGAGCTTGACCATCAGGGAATTGACGCCCTGGTAACCCAAACCGGATGCATGGGTTACTGCTATGCCGAACCCACCATCGAACTGACCATTCCCGGACATGAACCGGTGGTTTACGGTTTTGTAAATAAAACCAAGGCGCAGGAAATCATCGACAAGCACATCAAACTGAACGAACTGGTTGATGGAATTATTCCGGTAAATTATTCATCAATTGACAATTAACTTACCCAAACGCAAAAATATGGCTGAATATACGATGCACATCCTTGTGTGCGGGGGCACCGGATGCAAAGCTTCGCAAAGCGAACTGATCAAAACAAATTTCAACAACCGGCTCAACGAATATGGTCTGACCGACGAAATTCAGGTGATTACGACCGGGTGCTTCGGGTTTTGCGAGAAAGGCCCGATCGTGAAAATCCTTCCCGACAACACGTTTTACACCCAGGTCACTCCGGAAGATGTGGCCGAAATTATTGACGAACACGTTATTAAAGGACGTAAAGTTGAACGGTTGCTTTATAAAGATCCCGAAACCAAAGAACGCGTTGGCGACGCGAAAGGCATGGATTTCTATAAAAAACAGATCCGGATTGCCCTTCGGAACTGCGGTTTTATCAATCCTGAAAACATTGAGGAATACATTGGCCGCGATGGGTATGCCGCCCTGGGCACCTGCCTTTCAGAAAAAACTCCGGAAGAAGTGATCGGCATGATCAAAGATTCGGGGCTTCGCGGACGTGGCGGCGGTGGCTTTCCAACCGGTCTGAAATGGGAACTGACGCGTAAATCGGTGAGCGACCAGAAATATGTGGTTTGCAATGCCGACGAAGGTGACCCGGGCGCGTTTATGGACCGTTCGATTCTGGAAGGCGATCCGCATTCGGTACTCGAAGCCATGGCCATTTGTGGCTATTGCGTTGGCGCCGACAAAGGGCTTGTGTATATCCGCGCCGAATATCCACTGGCGATCGAACGCCTGAAGATTGCCATCAATCAGGCCCGTGAATACGGATTATTGGGCAACGACATTTTGGGAACCGGATTTAATTTTGATGTGGAAATCCGCTACGGCGCAGGCGCTTTTGTCTGTGGCGAAGAAACGGCCCTGATCCATTCGATGGAAGGAAAACGCGGCGAACCAACCTTCAAACCGCCATTTCCGGCCGAAAAAGGGTACAACGGCCAGCCAACCAACGTGAACAACGTGGAAACATTTGCCAACATTCCGGTCATCATCAACAAAGGAGCTGCCTGGTTTGCATCCATCGGAACCGCTAAATCGAAGGGAACCAAAGTGTTTGCTTTGGCCGGAAACATCAATAATGTGGGTTTAATCGAAGTTCCGATGGGAATCACCCTGCGCGAAATTATTTACGACATCGGCGGTGGAATCAAAGACGGACGAGAATTTAAAGCCGTTCAAACTGGCGGACCTTCCGGAGGTTGCCTCACCAAATCGTTTATGGATACGCCCATCGACTACGACAATCTGGTGGCTGCGGGTTCGATGATGGGTTCAGGCGGAATGATTGTGCTCGACGATTCGAATTGTATGGTGGCCATTGCCAAATTTTACCTCGAATTTACGCTCGACGAATCGTGTGGAAAGTGCACGCCTTGCCGGATTGGAAACAAACGATTACACGAAATCCTGGAAAAAATAACCGATGGCAAAGGAAAGCTCGAAGACCTCGACCGTTTGCGGATGCTGAGCAATGTCATTAAAGACACTTCGCTTTGCGGGCTGGGACAAACTTCGCCGAACCCGGTCCTTTCAACGCTCGACAATTTCTACGACGAGTATCTGGCGCACGTCACTTCGTCGAAATGTCCGGCCGGTCAGTGCAAAGCGTTGGTCAATTATTCCATCGATGCTGAAAAATGTACCGGTTGTACCCTGTGCTTCAGGAATTGCCCGGTTGGCGCTATTTCCGGAGAACGGCGTGCCCCGCATTACATCGATCAGTCGCTTTGCATCAAGTGCGGCGTGTGTTTCGAGAAGTGTAAGTTTGATGCAGTATTAATCGCGTAAAATGTATCCGTTATGGAAATGATAAATCTCACCATCGATAATAAACCAGTAGTTGTCAGTAAAGGAACTACTATTTTGAAAGCCGCATCGGGCATTGGAATTGAAATTCCATCGCTTTGTTACATGAAGCTGGACGACATGAACATTGAAAACAAACCCGGTGGTTGCCGCGTGTGCGTGGTTGAAGTGAAAGGCCGCCGAAACCTGGCGCCTGCCTGCTGCACCGAAGCCACCGAAGGCATGGAAATAAGCACTCACAACATTCGGGTGGTAAATGCCCGCCGAACAGTGGTCGAACTGATACTTTCCGATCATCCGGCTGACTGCCTGATCTGTGCAAAATCGGGTAACTGCGAATTGCAGAACATGGCCAATCACCTCGGAATCCGGCAGATTCATTACCAGGGCGAGCAGTCGATGTACCGCGAAGATACTTCACCGGCCATCATCCGCGACATAAACAAGTGCATCATGTGCCGCCGCTGCGAAACCATGTGCAACGATGTGCAGACGGTGGGCGTTCTTTCGGCCATAAACCGCGGTTTTCAGGCGGTGGTGGCCCCGGCCTTCGAAATGAACCTCGACCATTCGGTTTGTACCTACTGCGGACAATGTGTGGCCGTTTGCCCCACTGGCGCGTTGACGGAAGTCGATCAGACCGGCGCTGTTATCCGCGCACTTTCTGATCCGACAAAAACCGTGATTGTACAAACTGCTCCTGCCGTTCGTGCAGCTTTGGGCGAAGAGTTCGGTATGGAAGCCGGCACCCTGGTTACCGGGCAAATGGTTGCTGCACTGCGCCGTCTCGGCTTCGACTATGTTTTTGATACCGATTTCGCGGCCGACCTCACCATTCTGGAAGAAGGAACCGAGTTGCTGAACCGTTTGTCGGCTTACATGGCTGGCGATCAGTCTGTTAAATTACCCATCCTGACGTCGTGCTGCCCAGCCTGGGTGAAATTCTTTGAACATTCTTTTCCTGAATTAAAAGATATTCCATCGACAGCCCGTTCGCCGCAACAAATGTTTGGCTCGATTGCCAAAACATATTTTGCCGATAAAATCAAGGTGAAACGCGAAAATCTGGTAGTGGTATCCATCATGCCTTGCGTAGCTAAAAAGTACGAAAGCAGCCGTCCGGAGTTTTCGGTGAATGGAAACCCGGATGTTGATTTTGCCCTGACCACCCGCGAATTGGCCCGGTTGATCGACCTGGGAAACATCGATTTCAAATCGCTTCCCAACGAAGAGTTTGATCAGCCGCTGGGAGAATCAACCGGCGCTGCCGTTATCTTCGGGACTACCGGCGGGGTAATTGAGGCTGCTGTGCGGACCGCCTACGAAGTTTACACCGGCAAACCACTGCCCCGTCTCGATTTTGAAGAATTGCGCGGCATGGAAGGTTTGCGCAAAGCGACCATCGATTTCAACGGAACACCGATCAACATAGGGATTGCGCATGGTTTGGGCAATGCGCGCAAGCTGCTTGAGGAAATTCAGGCCGGCAAGAGCGAGTTTCATGCCATCGAAATCATGTCGTGCCCGGGAGGTTGCATCGGCGGTGGCGGACAACCGTATCACCACGGTGATGCCGAAATTTTGAAAAAACGCCAACGGGCTATTTATTCGGAAGACAAAAACAAGACCATCCGGAAATCACACGAAAATCCGTACATCACCAAACTTTACGAAGAATTTCTGGGCGCCCCGATGAGCGAAAAGTCGCACCATTTGTTGCACACAAAATATTTCGATCGCAGCTAAACTCTGTTTTCCTCTGTGTTCGTTGTGGTAAAAAATAAACCACAGAGTTAAACAGAGTTAACGCAGAGTTTCACAGAGAAAATGCTTTTTAAAAACGAAAATCACTCAATATGCCAAAAATAAAACTTTCAGAAAAAGCCATCGGACTGATCAGACAGGTTTGTTCCGATTTTGGGAATCAGGGAAGTGAACTGATTAATGTGCTGCACCAGGTTCAGGGGAAACTAGGCTATCTGCCTGCTGAAGTTCAGGAAGTGATTGCCAAAGAACTGAATATTTCGGTCGCCAAAGTGTATGGCGTGGTTACTTTTTATTCATTTTTTACCATGATCCCGATGGGCGAGCACCCGATTTCCATTTGTATGGGAACGGCTTGCTATGTGCGCGGTTCGGAACAGGTACTGACCGAATTCAAACGGCAACTGAACATCGAAGTCGGGCAAAGTACAGCCGACGGTAAATTTTCGCTCAACTGCCTTCGTTGCGTGGGAGCCTGTGGCCTGGCACCGGTGGTCATGGTTGGCGAAAAAGTGTTTGGACGTGTTTCGCCGCAACAGGTTAAAAACATCATTGCCGAATACAAGGAATCAGGCGCCGAAGCCAAAAGCGCGTAAATAACTTCGACAGCGAAATAGTGAGGGTGTGACTCAAAGTCACGCCCTCACTAAACGTTATTCAGGGAAACCGATCTTATCAAAAAGGATCGGATCCTCGTTTTCAACGAAAATATCTATATTTGAACGTGTTAAAAGCTTGTAATTTTATGACATCAGATATTCAGCCAGTAAAGCAATTAAAAGATCAACTTCAGAATGAATTGGGAGATTTAATTCTTGAAGTCATTCTTTTTGGCTCGCGATCATCCGGAAAAGCAAACGAATTCTCCGATTATGACATTTTAATTGTTATTAGCCAGAAACCAACCTTGCTTCAGAAGCGAAAAATATCTGAGATTTGCTATGAAATTGAATTACAAAACGAAATTCTTATCGACAGCCATTTGCTTACTGATATGGAAATTCATTCGCTTCGCGGCAAACAGCCCATTTTCCAAAAAGCAATTCGCAAAGGAATTCATGTATGACCATAGAGGAACAGACCAGAGATGATTTGATAAAATATCGTTTGGATCAGGCCAAAGAAACGATTGATGTTGTTAATTTACTGATCAAAATGACAAATTGCCTGCAGCCGTAAATCGCATTTACTACGGAATGTTTTATTCCATTTTGGCACTTGCCCTAAAATTCAACTTTGAAACTTCAAAGCATCAGCAACTAATTGGATGGTTCAACAAAGAATTTATTCGAACCGGATTTATCGAAAAGGATTTTGGAAGGATACTCAGGGATGCCTATGAAAACCGGACATCGGGCGATTATGATTCTTTTGTTGTTTTCGACATGGAAACAGTTTCAGCTTTATTCTCGGAAATGATCGATTTTATTGGAAAAATTGAAGCTTTTATCCTAGCCACGCAGAAATAAATTCTTCTGAGATAAAAATAGTGAGCGGGTGACTTTGAGTCACCCGCTCACTAAACGTTAGTTTCAAGCAATCCGATCCTTTTTGAAAAACGCCGATTGTGGGGGAGCCTGTCGTTTGAAAAGACCGGCTCCCTGTTGTTTTTAAATTATCTCTACCTTTAGCCAACCACAAAACCAATTCTTATGCCCCGAATTTTCCTGCTTGCCGTTTTCCTCATCGGGTTTATTGCTCCGGTGGTGGCGCAAAACATCACGTATAAAACTGAAAGTAATATTCCGTATCGTTCGGGAGAAAACCTGGACGAATACCAGAAAGAGCGCTGCAAACTGGACATTTACTTTCCGGAGAACGAGACTGGCTTAACCACAGTAGTTTGGTTTCATGGCGGAGGATTGACCGGCGGCGAAAAATCAATTCCGGAGCGCCTGAAAAATCACAAATTAGCTGTTGTTGCCGTCAATTACCGGTTAAGCCCAAAGGCAAAAAGCCCGGCATACATCGACGATGCTGCGGCCGCGGTGGCCTGGGTTTTCAAAAACATCAGCAAATACGGGGGTGATCCAAACCGAATCGTGGTTTCAGGTCATTCTGCCGGGGGCTATCTTACCACCATGATTGGCCTCGACAAGCATTATCTGGCTGCCTACGGAATTGATGCCAACTCCATCTCGAAACTGGTACCTTTCAGCGGCCAGATGATTACCCATTTTACCATTCGCGACGAACGTGGAATACCCGATATTCAGCCGGTAATTGACAACATGGCCCCGCTTTACCACGTTCGGGCCGATGCACCACCGCTGTATTTAATTACCGGCGACCGCGAATTGGAAATGCTCGGTCGCTACGAAGAAAATGCTTACATGTGGAGAATGATGAAACTGGCCGGAAGTAAAACAACGACCCTGTACGAACTGGATGGCTTCGATCACGGGGGCATGCCGAATCCGGCGTTCGACCTTTTGCTGAAGATACTAAAACCATAGAAATTGATTTGATCCGTTCAAACCGGCTCATTTTTGTGACGAAACTCATAAAAATGAGCCTTTTGCTTCAATCGAACCATCGTTCATCTGAGATTTGCGGTCCCACTTTTCTGATTTTCCATTTTATTTCATTTATCATCCTGTTTTTCAAGCCTCTAAACATGCCGCACAACAGGTGTTTCCAGCGTTTTTTCCCTTAGAATTCCATAGTTTATCTCTTTCTACTTCCCTACATTTATAGGAAATGAATTGAACCTTTCGCCCTCTTTCCTGATAGGAAAATACACTGTTTTACGAAATGTTCCTGCTGCCCCGGCGGCGCTCCTGCAAATACCAATCAATTCATAATTCACGCAATTTTCTGACCTACAATTGCTATTCTGACCGGACAGAAACCTATTGAAACAACATCTGACCGTCGGAATTTGATGATAATTAACTACTTAAAAACACACATTCTCATGAACCCTGTTTCCGATCTTATCAAAAATCTGGCTGATCAGCATGGACGCAACCGGCATAATTTGCTGCCAATTCTCCAGGGAGTTGTCGAGCAGGAAAAATACTTGTCGGAATACTCCATGGTTGAAATTGCCCGAGAACTCGACCTGCCTGCTTCCGAAGTTTATGGCACGGCCACTTTTTATTCTTTTCTCGAATACAAAAAAATGGGCAAATACATCATCCGTATCTGCAAAACCATTACTTGTTCGATGAAAGGGAAAAACCAGGTTTTGCTGGCCATTGAAGACATGCTGAAAATTCATGTGGGCGAAACCACTCCCGATGGTACTTTTTCACTCCTCCAGACCAACTGTCTCGGCTTTTGCCACAAGGCGCCTGCCATGCTGGTGAACAACGAAGTGTACACCGAACTGACTCCTGAAAAAGTCCGTGAGGTTTTGAGTTCATACCTGAAAAAATCGAAGGAGGAATAAGCCATGACCATGAGTTATCAGTTAAAACGAGCCGATTTCATTTTCAAGAACGAAAATGACTGGGAAGACGTGTTAAGCAAAAGTATCAGCCGGACACCTCAGGATTTGATTAACGAATTGATTAGTTCGGAGCTGAAAGGCAGAGGTGGAGCGGGTTTCCCAACAGGCCTGAAATGGAAACTTACCGCGGAAGTTGAAGACAAAACAAAATACGTCATCTGTAATGCCGACGAAGGCGAACCCGGAACGTTCAAAGACCGCGAAATTCTGTCGATGGTGCCTTACAAAGTGCTGACCGGAATGGCCGTTTGTGGTCATGTTATTGGCGCGAAGGAAGGATACATTTACCTGCGTGGCGAGTATTTCTTTTTGCTTCCGGAGCTGAACAAAGCCATCAGGGAATTTGAATATTACTGCAAAGAAATAAAGCTCAATTTTACGATCCGGATTTTCATGGGCAGCGGGGCTTACATCTGCGGCGAAGAAACCGCGCTTTTTGAATCGATGGAAGGCAAACGCGGCGAACCCCGCAACAAACCGCCATTCCCGTCGAATTACGGGTACATGGGCAAACCAACCGTGATCAACAATGTGGAAACATTGGCGCACACCTTCACCATTTTTAAATACGGCGCCAAGCGGTTTTACGATCTGGGCGTCCAGTATTCGCGCGGATCAAAGCTGTTTTCCGTTTCAGGTGACACGCCAAAACCCGGAATTTACGAGCTGGAACTGGGGATGAGTCTGGCCGATTTTGTAGAGGAATTTGGCGATGGCGACACGAAGGCCGTGCAGGTTGGCGGCGCTTCCGGCTTTTTGGTTCCCCGGAAACGGTTTGGCGAAACAGCCATCGGATTTCAGGGTAAACTAACCGGAATATCCTTGCCAACCGGTGGTTCCATGATGCTTTTCAACAGTTCGCGCTCGATGTTCAACGTGCTCGATAATTATCTCGAATTTTTCCGCGAAGAATCGTGCGGTCAATGCACCCCGTGCCGCGTTGGATGCCAGCAGTTGTTGAAGGGAATTAAGGCCGTGAAACGCGGCGAAAAAAACGCCAAGTACCTGGATAAATTAATGCGTTTGACCGAAACCATGAAGTTAACCGCCAAATGCGGATTAGGCCAATCGGTAGCCAACTCGTTTTCTGCGATTGTTGAAAACTTCAGGGAAGAAATGATTTACTAACGCTGTAAAATTGAACTTACAATGACTAAAAAAATAAAAATACAGATCAACGGCATTCCGGTTGAAGTAACCCAGGGGACAACCATTCTGGACGCCGCCAGACAGGCCGGAGTGATTATTCCGACACTGTGCTACCATAAAGACCTTTGCATTGCAGGAAACTGCCGGGTGTGCGTAGTCGAGGTTGCCGGTCAAAAAAGGTTATCGGCTGCTTGTGCAACACCTTGCGAGGAAGAAATGGAAGTTTTTACCAACTCGCTTAATGTACTGCACGCCCGAAAACAGATTATCGAACTTTTGCTGTCGGAACACAACGCCGACTGCACCAGTTGTTTCAAAAACGGGAACTGCGAATTGCAAAAACTGGCCTCCGATTATAAAATTCTGAAACAGGATTTTATCCGGCTCGTTCCGTTTAAAAACTACACGATCGACAAGTTTTCGCCATCCATCATCAAAGACGACAGCAAATGTATCCGGTGCCAGCGCTGTGTGCGGACCTGTGCCGAGTTACAGGGAATTAACGCGCTGACCGTGGCCTACAAAGGCGACCGGATGAAGATAACCACGTTCTTCGAAAAATCGCTCAACGACGTGGTTTGCTCCACTTGCGGACAATGCGTCAACCATTGCCCGACCGGCGCGCTGGTCGAAAAAAATTACATCGAGAAAGTTTGGGACGCCATTGCCGATAAAACCAAGCATGTGGTTGTACAAACCGCGCCTGCCGTTCGTATCGGGCTTGGCGAAGAACTCGGATTTCCGGTGGGCGAACGGGTTACCGGCAAAATGGTGGCCGCGCTTAAACGCCTTGGCTTCGACGCGGTGATGGACACCGATTTTACGGCCGACCTCACCATTATGGAAGAAGGAACCGAATTGCTGACCCGTCTGAAAGGCGCCCTGGCCGATCATGATCCGAATGTGAAACTACCAATGGCAACCTCCTGTTCGCCCGGATGGATCAAGTACATCGAGCACATTTTTCCTGATTTCCTGTCGCACTTGTCAACCTGTAAATCGCCGCAGCAGATGTTCGGGGCGCTGGCCAAAACTTATTATGCCAAAGCTCGGAACCTGGCTCCTGAAACCATTATTTCCGTTTCAATCATGCCCTGCACCGCTAAAAAGTTTGAGGCTGCCCGGCCCGAAATGCACGACAGCGGCTACCGCGATGTGGATTATGTACTGACCACCCGCGAACTGGCCATCATGATTAAACAGGCCGGAATCGATTTTATGAAACTGGAAGATATGCATTTCGACCGGCTGATGGGCGAATCGACTGGCGCAGCGGTTATTTTTGGCGCTACCGGCGGGGTGATGGAAGCCGCCCTGCGCACCGTTTACGAACTGGTTACCGGTCGTGAAGTTCCGTTTAAAAACCTCGATATTACTCCGGTTCGCGGCATGGAAGGTGTTCGCGAGGCGGTTGTAAAAATTGAAAATCCGCTGGAAGAATGGGCTTTTCTCGATGGAGTTGAGCTGAAATGCGCGGTGGCACACGGTTTGGTCAATGCCAAAAAAGTGATGGATTCCATTCGCACCGGAAAATCCAACTATCATTTTATCGAAATTATGGCTTGTCCGGGCGGTTGTTTGGGCGGAGGTGGTCAGCCCATTCCGACGAATCCTGAAATCAGGCGCAAGCGAGCCGAGGCCATTTATGCCGAAGACGCCGGAATGCCACTGCGGAAATCGCATCAAAATCCGGAAATCATCAAGATTTACGCTGACTTCCTCGAGAAACCACTTGGCGAAAAATCGCACCACCTGCTGCACACGCATTACACTGCAAGGGAAAGATTTTAGCAACGAAAGTCTGGCGAAAGCCGGACTTTCTTATTTTTGAGGCATGGATTACATTTCTTCCTTTTCAAGTCCGCTGGGGTTCCTGAGTTTAAAATCAGACGGACCATGCGTCACTGAAATATCCTTTTCCGAGAGCGATATTCCGGAGCAAAATTCATGTCCGGTTCTGGAAAAATGCAAAGAACAACTTTCAGGATATTTCGCCGGAAAAATCATTTCATTTGATCTTCCCCTGAACCCTGCAGGGACTGAATTTCAGCAAAAAGTATGGGCCGAATTGCTGAAAATCCCATACGGCGAAACAATCACCTACATGGAACTGGCGGTCAGGCTGGGCGATGCGAAGGCAATCCGGGCAGTCGGCACCGCAAACGGGCGAAATCCGATAGCCATTGTTATTCCCTGTCACCGGGTAATTGGCGCCGGAAACAAGCTGACCGGTTATGCCGGCGGAATCGGACGAAAAAAGCGGTTGCTTGAACTTGAAATGCAACATTCTGTCCGGAAAGACCTGCTGTTTTGATTGGAAGATCCATTCGAAAAGGGCACCAGAAAAACATCGAATGCAATTGAATTCATTTTATTTTACCCTGAAAGGGTAGTATATCAATAGCCCCGGGTGAAGTGAAGCGAAACCCGGGGGTAATAGAACAGGAGCTAAAACCGTCCGCGGGATAACTAAAATATAGGCTTTTCCTTATTTTACGGACGGAATGGCGTAAGTTTAAAAAGCAGTTACATAAAAGAAAACAGAAATAGGAAAAGTATCCAAAAATATCGATCATTCAGCAATGGCAACAAAAACTTTAATCTTCGAAGCCTGTGTAGAAACGCTGGAAGACGCGCTGACGGCTGAAAAGCAAGGTGCAAACCGCATAGAACTGTGCTCCGAACTGATTCAGGACGGATTAACGCCATCGCCGGAGATGACCAGGCAATGTCTTCAGAATTTGTCGATCCCGGTCATGGCCATGGTTCGCCCACGTGGTGGTAATTTTGTGTATTCCGAAGAGGAGATCAGGCAGATGGAGACCGAAATTGAATTTTTCAAGCGGGCCGGTGTTGCCGGAGTGGTGTTCGGTTTGCTGTCTCCCGAAAATGCCATCGATCTTAAGAATACGGCACGACTAGCCAAACTGGCGGCTCCGCTGGAAGTCACTTTTCACAAAGCCATCGACTGCACACCCAACCTTTTAAACGCGTTTCAGGAATTGAACACGATTGACGGAATTACCCGCGTGCTGACTTCGGGCGGAATGGATACCGCGTGGAACGGCCGCGAAGTATTGAAACAAATGCAAACATTCTCCGGTCGAAGGATCAAAATTATTGCCGCCGGGAAAATTACCCCGGAAAATCGGAGTCAGATAGCTGAATACACCGGTGTTTCTGAATTGCACGGGAAACGGATCGTCTAAAAAATATTCACCTTTCAATTTTCACCTTTCAATTTTCACCTTTTACCTTTTGCCTTGATTTTTTGTCTCAATGTTAATTTATTGGAATATTTTCGTCTTATAGTCGAAAATATTGGTCCGATTTTACCTTTGTTTTTTGAAAATACCTAAAATTGCAGGGTCAATTTAAAATGAAATCATTCACAAAAAGGTAAAGTCATGAAAACAATTAGACAAATCTCAGTTTTATTCATTGCTTGTTTAATTACAAGTAACAGTTGGGCACAGGCCTCTACTCCGGAAAGTAAAAACCTTTACAAAGCTTTTGAAATGTCGGTCAGTGAAGGGTTGAATCTTCAGGCTGCCGCAAAAGTTGGTATCCAGCCGGTTTATGGAATTTTTGGCATTGGCACACAGTTTCTGACCGAAAATTACAAATGGGCCTTTGGCCTCGGAATCGGAACGCACCTGATGAAAGAGGAAAACCACTCGATGAACCTGGAATACATGATTTACCATGTAAACGAGAATGAAATCTGGACCGACAATTACAACAATTTCCAACAAATCAAGCTGTTATATAGCAAACGTTTAGGCGAGAAAGTCAGCATTTTCGGCGGACCAAGCCTTAACCTGAACATTGCTGAAAACAAGCAAACCTTTGGGCACACGTTTGAAAGCACTTTCGCCCCGTACGACATGTATTCGCATGTGGGCAATAACCACACCGCCAAAGGCTGGATTGGATTTACGTTAGGAATCCGGTTCGACAAATAATTCAAAGTTAA
>JBBIHV010000090.1:0-15571 GCA_037446835.1 Sunxiuqinia sp.
ACAAAAAAAATCCAATTACGCAAATTGGACTATAATATATTTACATTTGATATAAGTATCCTTTGTTAACGCCTTTTTGAGGCATTTTGTATGCAAATTGTATGTAGGAGAATAAAAAAGCAGTTAGGATTTCTCGTAACTGCTTGATTTTTAAGTGGGCCCAACTGGGCTTGAACCAGTGACTCCCTGATTATGAGTCAGGTGCTCTAACCAACTGAGCTATGGGCCCTAAATTATTCTGATGGTTTTCTTTTTCAGTATAAAGGCAAACTTCTTTTTTTCGGAGTGCAAGTTTACTGAATTTGCCGTGATTTCACAAGCCTCGTATTAAATTTCCTTTGATCCATTTTCAGTAGAAATTAAGGACTCTTCTTTTTCAACAACTTCTTCTGATGAGACTGCTTTTTCTTTTTCATCAAGGGAATGAAACTGCTTTCTGTAAAAGATAATAATCGAAAAAATGCCTATCGAGATGGCTGAATCAGCTACATTAAAAACAGGGCGGAAGAACTGAAAATCGCTCCCTCCGGCAAAAGGCACCCAGGATGGATAAACACCCGAAAACAACGGGAAATAGAACATATCGACCACGCGGCCGTGCAAAAACGCGGCATAACCACCACCTGCCGGGAACAGCGTGGCAACTTGACCGTTACTGTTACTAAAAATCATTCCGTAAAAGGCACTGTCGATGATGTTGCCGATTGCCCCGGCAAAAATTAATGAAACGCATGCAATAAAACCCATGGAAACGTCTTTTTTAACCAGCTTCAGGATATACCAGCCAATTCCGGCAATGGCAACCAGACGGAAAACGCTCAGGAAAATTTTGCCGTAGCTGCCACCAAACTCAAATCCAAAGGCCATTCCGTTGTTTTCGACAAAATGGATGAGAAACCAACGCCCCATTACCGAGAATTCATCACCAAGCGCCATGTGTGTTTTGATCCAGAACTTCAGGATTTGGTCAAACAGCAAAACCAAAACCACAATGCTTAACGACTTTTTTAATTTTGACATGATTTAAGCTATAAAAAAATGATTGGAAGAATCGCTCTGCCAATCATTTCAAACTGTATTTTTTGATTCTTTATTTTTGATTGTTTTTTGCATCAATGCTAAGCGTGGCATGAGGTACAGCCCTCAGTCGTTCTTTGGAAATTAACTTACCGGTTTCACGGCAAATTCCATACGTTTTGTTTTCGATGCGCACCAATGCAGCCTGTAAATACTGGATAAATTTTTGCTGCCGCTGAGCCAGCTTTCCGGCTTCTTCCTTCGAAAGGGTGGCAGCCCCTTCTTCCAAAACCTTGAAGGTTGGCGAAGTATCCTGGGTGTCATTTCCGTCGCTCTGGGTTATGGAGCTTTTGTACATTACATAATCCTTCTGGGCCTTTTCGAGTTTGTCAAGAATAATCAATTTGAATTCCTGCAACTCTTCATCCGAATATCTGTTTTTTTCACTCATAACGTTAAAGCTTTAGTTTTCCTGCCTGCTTCAGGTTGAAAATCCCTGCCTCAGACTCTAAAAGTATAAAAATATTTCGATTTCAAACAGGCCTTTGAACAGTCTTGAATTTTTCTGGATTATGAATTTTTCAGAACCTGAATCCGTGCTTCAACATCGGCATCAATCTCTACCAGGTGCGAATTTTCCTCTTCCAGCTTGTCGGTCATAACTATTTCTGATGCAAGTGTTTGGTTGCCTATGTAATCTTTAAAATTTTCAAGTGCCAAATTGTAGAACGCATGTTTCTGTATCTTCAGCACAATCCGGTCGGTCACTTCAAAATCGCTTTCCTTCCGGATATTCTGAATTTTATTAATGAACTCGCGTGCAATTCCTTCCTGTTTCAGTTCTTCCGTCAGGTTGATGTCGAGGGCAATGGTCAGTCCGCCTTCACTGGCAACCAGCCATCCCGGAATATCTTCCGTCTGAATTTCAACATCTTCCAGGCTCAACGATACAATTTCTCCTGAAATGTTGAGATCAAAGTTGCCGGTTTTTTCAAGCCGACTGATGTCTTGCTGGCCGAATCCGGCAATTTCTCCTGAAATCTGTTTCATCAGCTTGCCGAATTTGGGCCCCAATGTTTTAAAGTTGGCCTTTATTTTTTTGCTGATGATTCCGGCTGCATCGGTCAGGTATTCTACCTCTTTTACGTTCACTTCCGAAAGGATGATGTTTTTTACGGCATCAAATTGCTCCTGAAAATCTTTGCTGAGCACCGGAACCATAATTTTGGCAAGCGGCTGTCGAACTTTCAGTTTTTCCTTCCGGCGAAGTCCCAATATCATCGATGAGGCTTTTTGGGCCAGTGCCATTTTTTGTTCCAGATCGCTGTTTATCAGCGATTCATCGTACGCCGGGAAATCGGCCAGATGAACACTTTGATCGGGTTCTTTTCCGGTTATTTTATTCAGGTCGGTGTACAACAAATCGGCATAAAACGGAGCGATCGGGGCCATCAGCTTGGCAACTGCATTCAAACAGGTGTATAAAGTCTGGTAAGCCGAAACTTTTTCCTTATCGTACGAACCTCCCCAGTAGCGTTTGCGGCTCAGGCGAACGAACCAGTTGCTCAGGTTTTCAGATACAAACTCTGAAATGGCACGTCCGGCGCGGGTTGGTTCGTAGGTTTCGTAACTTTCGGTCACCTCTTTTACCAGCGAATTCAGCAATGAAATAATCCATCGGTCGAGTTCGGGACGCTCAGAAACCGGAATTTCGTCTTCAGCATAAATAAATCCGTCGATGTTGGCATACATCGCGAAGAAATTGTAGGTGTTGTACAGTGTTCCGAAAAATTTACGTTTCACTTCATCAACTCCCGAAATATCGAATTTCAGGTTGTCCCAGGGTTGCGAGTTGGTAAGCATGTACCAGCGCAACGGATCGGATCCGTTTTCTTCGATGGCGGCAAAAGGTTCAACTGCATTTCCGAGCCGTTTCGACATTTTGTTGCCGTTTTTGTCGAGCACCAATCCGTTTGAAATGATATTTTTGAAGGCCACCGATTCGTCAATCATGGTGGCAATCGCATGAAGCGTGAAGAACCAGCCGCGGGTCTGGTCAACACCTTCAGCAATAAAATCGGCCGGAAAAAGCCCCTCCCAAACCCTCCCCACAGTGGAGGGCTCAAAAGTCGCTTCGAGTTCGGTCTGTATTTTTTTTAGTACATTTTCTATGTTTGTCAGAACCTCGTCGTTTGAAAAACGAAGTATTCTGTACCCCAGGTTTTTCAATCTGTCCGACCTCTCTGCATCAGATATTTGATTTTCAGGAGAAGTGTGAATTGGGCCATCAACTTCAATTATTAACTTCTTTGACAGACAAATAAAATCAGCTATGAACTGGTCAACAATATGCTGTCTCCTAAATTTATATCCCTCAAGTTGTTTGTTGCGAAGGGAATCCCAAAGGAAAGATTCTGCCTGAGTCGAAAACTTTCTTAATTCTATGGATTTTTCTTTTAGTAAGTCATAATTTATCGGATCAGCCATATTCCACGGAGCTTTTTCTCCCCCTCCTGTGGAGGGGGTTGGGGGGAGGCTGAATGGATAATGCCACTGTGCATAAGGCATCGCTCCCGAATCAAACCAAACATCGATCAGGTCGGGTTCGCGGAACATTTTTTTGCCTGAAGCTGAAACCAGGAAAATATCGTCAACGAACGGACGGTGAAGGTCGATTATTTCGTAATTTTCTTTTGCGTTGTTCCCAATTTCAAATCCTTCGAAGATATTTTTATCCAATACTCCGGCAGCAACCGCCGCATTCATTTCGTTCATCAGTTCTTCAACCGAACCGATGCATTTGGATTCCAGGCCATCT
Source organism: Sunxiuqinia sp. (assembly GCA_037446835.1). Lineage (GTDB taxonomy): Bacteria > Bacteroidota > Bacteroidia > Bacteroidales > Prolixibacteraceae > Aquipluma. The sequence goes on from JBBIHV010000090.1 coordinate 3,836, forward strand.
TCTGTTCTCCAGATCGGTAGCGGGGTTCCCCAGAAGCGCGAGCGGCTCAGGTTCCAGTCAACCAGGTTTTCGAGCCAGTTGCCGAAACGTCCGGTTCCGGTTGAAGCTGGTTTCCAGTTGATGGTATTGTTGAGGGCAATCATTTTATCTTTTACGGCGGTAGTGCGGATAAACCACGAGTCGAGCGGATAATAGAGGATTGGCTTGTCGGTCCGCCAGCAATGCGGATAACTGTGAACATGTTTCTCAACCTTGAATGCTTTGTTCTCTTTTTTCAGCATGACGCAAATGTCGATATCGACTGTGGCGTCATCGTCTCCCAGCTTCTCGTTGTATTCATTTTTCACGAAGCGCCCGGCATATTCGGTATAATTTTCCAGATTTACATATTCTGAAACAAAGGCCGGATCCATATTTTCGATCAGGAAAAAGCGGCCATTACGGTCAACCAGTGGCTGACGTTTTCCATCCTTGTCGTCAACAATGAGTGGCGAAATTCCGTGCTGCTTGGCCACGCGGTCGTCGTCGGCTCCAAAAGTCGGTGCGATGTGTACAATTCCGGTACCATCTTCAGTGGTTACGAAATCGCCGGTAATTACGCGGAAAGCATCGCCTTTGGGCTTTACCCATTCAATGAGTTGTTCATATTCAACCCCAAAGAGCTCGGTTCCTGAATATTCAGCCAAAACGCGATAGGGGATTTTTTTATCACCGGGTTTATAATCTTCCAGCGCGAGGCTTTCATTCCTCATGTCGAAATGAGTAGCCATCAGGTTTTTTGCCAGAATGAGCGTAACCGGTTCACCGGTATATGGATTGAACGACCTGACTTTTACGTAGGTAATTTTTGGGCCAACGCACAAGGCTGTATTTGAAGGCAACGTCCAGGGAGTGGTTGTCCAGGCCAGAAAATACAAATCAGTTTCCAGATTATCGAAGAGGAATTCCGATTTTTCGTTCCGGATGGCTTTAAACTGGGCGACCGCCGTGGTATCTTTCACATCGCGGTAGCATCCGGGCTGGTTCAGTTCGTGTGAGCTGAGGCCGGTTCCGGCCGCAGGCGAGAAAGGCTGAATGGTGTAGCCTTTGTAAAGCAGATTTTTGTTGTACAATTGTTTCAGCAGCCACCACACCGTTTCGATGTAGCGGTTGTCGTACGTGATGTACGGATCGTCCATGTTGACCCAGTATCCCATCTGGCGAGTAAGTTCTTCCCACTCGCGGGTATATTTCATCACCTCGGTGCGGCAGGCGGCGTTGTATTCGGCCACGCTGATTTTTTTACCGATGTCGTCTTTGGTAATTCCAAGCGATTTTTCAACACCCAATTCAACCGGCAAACCGTGGGTATCCCAGCCAGCTTTTCGGTGAACGCGGAATCCTTTCATGGTTTTATAACGGCAAAAAGTATCTTTAATGGCACGGGCCATTACGTGGTGAATGCCGGGCATGCCGTTTGCCGAAGGTGGTCCTTCGTAAAAAACAAACGTAGGATGGCCTTCACGTGTCGAAATACTTTTATGAAACGTATCGTCGTCTTCCCATCTTTTCAATACATCCTTGTTGACTTGGGATAGATCTAACTGTTTGTAAACCTGAAATTTATTGCTCATCAAAACTTAAATTTGCACCTTATTTTTTGAAAGGTACAAATATAGAAAAAATTGGGATTGGAATTTCAAAAGCTTATCTACCTGATGCAATTGGCTGAATTGCAATCATAAATTAATATTCAATGTTGTTTTGTTCTACTTTATCACATTTGAGAAATCAACTTTTTGATGATTTGATTTATGCGTTTAGCTGAAATAGACACAAAATATGATATCAGCAGCAGAAATATATTTCGCGTAATTTATCATGATCAGAATCAGCCAAATAATGGGAAGTTAATATGGAAGGAGTTGAACGGGTAAATAAAAAGCCCGATACACTTTGCATCGGGCTTTCAATATCTGTATTCAAATATCTTTAAATCTTCGGCAACACCCATGGTGCGCGGTAAGTTGGCACCAGGAATTTATTGGCAGCGTCGTCGTTTATGAACTGTCTTTTTTCAGCATCCCAGTATAAACGGCGGCCCGTGCGAAGGGCAATGTTTCCCAAATGGGCTACACGGGCTGTGTTGGCGGCAATTTCAATGCTGGCATTCAGGTTGCGGTTGCGGTCTTTCACGCCTTCAATGAAATTTGCCATGTGATATTCAAGACCTTTGCCGGTTCCTTTTTGCAGCGGAACGCGTTCAATCAGGTCTTTATTTTTCTTTTGCTCCGGAATGACCTCCCATCCGTTACGGTCAACGACCAAAGTTCCGTTATTTCCGACATAACCAACTCCGTGGTTGCGTCCGTAATATCCACCATCAATGCCGGTTCCGTGGTCCCAAAGCAGTGTGTGCCCGTCGAATTCGTACAAAGCCTGCAAGGTGTCGGGCGTTTCGGCTGCATCATTCGGGTACGCAAATTTTCCGCCCATGGCCATTACCGATTTTGGAGCCTTGTCGCCCATTCCGAATAAACCATAGTCGATGATGTGAACGCCCCAGTCGGTCATCAGTCCACCGGCATAGTCCCAGAACCAGCGAAAATTAAAATGAAACCGGTTTGGGTTGAACGGGCGTTTGGCAGCCGGTCCGAGCCAGAAATCGTAATCAACGCCTGCCGGAGCTTCGCCATCAGGTTTTACCGGAACCGGTTCCATCCATCCCTGGTAGGCCCAGGTACGCACAGTGCGGATTTTACCAAGTTTCCCGGATTGCACAAAATCGACGGCATTTTTCCAGTGCGGATCGCTGCGCTGCCACATGCCCACCTGAACGACAGTTTTATACTTGTTGGCAGCCCGTTCCATGATGTTAATTTCTTCGATGGAATTGCCCAGCGGTTTTTCGCAATACACATCTTTTCCGGCCTGGCAGGCTTCCACCATGGGCAAACAATGCCAATGGTCTGGCGTTCCGATGATTACCACATCAACATCTTTGTCTTCGAGCAGTTTGCGGTAATCGCTGTATAAACGGGGTTTAAAACCCTGCATCTTTTCGGTGTCGGCAGCACGCCGGTTAAGCACATTGCTATCAACATCGCACAAAGCAACGCATTCGGTATTTTTCTGGTGAAGGAAGGCCGAAAGGTCGGCAAAGCCCATTCCGTTGGCACCGATCAGGCCACAGCGAAGTTTTTCGTTGGCCCCCACGCAGGCGCTCATCGGAATTGGCATGGCTGCAGCAAGGCTCAGCCCGACTGCCGCAGTTGTTGTACTTTTCAGAAATTGTCTTCTGTTTGAACTCATGGTTGGTTTAGTTGTAAAGTTTTAGATTAAAGCTGCTTGAATTTTGTGTAAGAAATCAGGATAAGAACTTCGGTATGGAAACTGATCTGATGAACCAAAAGTCATCGGATCAGCCAACCCGGAACACGAATCCCGAAACTCATATCATTTCTGCATGGCATCATCAAACGCCACGTCCGAAGGATCGAAGTCGCTGTAACGGACAAAGTCGCAAGCCTCAGAGGCGCCCGCATCGCGGTTCATGCCGCTGTCTTCCCATTCTACCGAAAGCGGTCCGGCGTATTTAATGTCGTTCAGGGCGCGGATGATGTTTTCGAAATCGATTTTTCCACGGCCCAAACTCCGGAAATTCCAGTAACGACGGTTGTCGCCAAAATCGGTATGCCCGCCGAAAACGCCAATATCCATTGGATGTTCGCTCCAATAGGCATCTTTCATGTGAACATGGAAAATGCGGTCGGCAAATTCGTAGATAAATCTCACATAGTCAACGCCCTGGTAGCCAAGGTGGCTGGGGTCGAAATTAAATCCGAATGCCGGATGGTTGTTTACCGCTTTCAGCGCACGGCGGGCTGTGGCAATGTCGAAAGCAATCTCGGTTGGATGCACTTCAAGCGCAAATTTGACGCCCATTTTCTGGTACTCGTCCAGAATCGGGATCCAACGTTTGGCAAAATCTTCGTAGCCTTTGTCAATCATTTCCTGACTGGCTGCCGGAAACGAATACAACATGTGCCAAATCGAACTTCCGGTGAAGCCAATAACCGTATCGAGCCCCAGCATTTTGGCCACTTTCCCGGTTCTGATCATTTCGGCAGCAGCCCGTTGGCGTACGCCTTCCGGATCGCCATCGCCCCAAAGGTAATCGGGTAAAATGCCGCGGTGACGTTCGTCAATCCGGTCGCACACACATTGCCCGACTAAATGCGTTGAAATGGCAAAAAGCTGAAGGTCATATTTGGCTAGAATTTCCTTGCGGTTGTCGCAATAAGCCTGATCGGCTTTGTCGATTTCGATGTGGTCGCCCCAGCAGCAAAGTTCGAGGCCGTCGAAGCCAAACTCGAGCGCTTTCTCGCAGATGGTTTCAAAGGGAAGGTCGGCCCATTGGCCGGTAAATAAAGTTATTGGTCTGCTCATATTGTTGGTTTAAATTGGTTGTAAATATAGTTGGAAAAGTGATTTTAGGGGGATTCAAAAGCCATTTTTCTGTGGCTGTGACCTTTGCCTGTCTGGCCTGGACTAATCCGATGATTTAAAATCGGATTGGCCAGTTTTTTTTAGAATAACCTTCGGAACCCGATCACATCTTTCACTTCATTCAGCGTTTTCTGAGCTGATTCCCGAGCACGTTCAGCGCCCTGACGGGCAACTTTTGACAGGTAATCTTCGTCTTTCAGGATTTCCAAAATGCGCTCGCGGATTGGAGCCGTGAAGGCCACAATGTCTTCGGCCAGTTGCTTTTTCAGGTCGCCGTAGCGGATGCTGCAATCGTTGTAAGCCGTGTCGAATTGGGCCACCACTTCGGGCGTCGAAACAATTTTCAGGAGCGTGAAAAGGTTTTCAACCGGCTCTGCTTTTTTGCTGTTCGGTTCAGTCGGACCGGCATCAGTTACGGCGCGCATCACCTTTTTGCGAATGTCTTTCGGGTCTTCAAAAAGGAAAATACCATTTCCTTCTGATTTGCCCATTTTGCCGCTGCCATCCAATCCGGGAACTTTAATCATGTCGCCGCCGTCGAACGTGAAAGGCTGTGGGAGCGGGAACAGTTCGCAGTTGTACATGCGGTTGAAACGTCCGGCGAACTTGCGGGCCATTTCCAGGTTTTGCTCCTGATCCTTTCCAACCGGAACAAACTGCGCTTTGTGGATGATAATGTCGGCGGCCATCAAAACCGGGTAAGTGAGCAAACCGGCATTCACGTTTTCGGGTTGTTTCCGTGCTTTTTCCTTGAACGAAGTCGTGCGTTCCAGTTCGCCCAGGTAAGCATTCATATTCAGGAACGCGTACAGTTCCGACACTTCAGGCACATCGCTTTGGATAAAAATCGTGGCTTTCTCCGGATCGATGCCGCAGGCCAGGTATTCGGCCAGCACCTGTTTCACACCGGCCTGAAGGTTTTCAGGCGTAGGGTGGGTGGTGAGCGAATGAATATCGGCGATAAAAAAATAGCAGTTGTAATCTTCCTGCATTTTCAGGAAACTGCGCACGGCCCCGAAATAATTTCCGAGGTGCAAATTTCCGGTGGGCCTGATGCCGCTGACAACGATCTGTTTACTCATGATGTTCAAAAATTCGGTGGGCAGCAAAAATACATGAAATGAGCATGAATTCAAAATCACAAAACAAGATGACAGAAGGCTTCATGCGAATTCCAGGTGGCCATTAAAAATCAATCATTATAAAAAGACTAGCTGGGATGATGAGGTTGAACTGTTTTTAAAGAAATACTGTTTTGAGCGGATAAAGGGCTAAAGCCCTGTGTTTCTTTATTTCATGTCCGTTGGATAAAGCCAGACGGCAAAGGATATTTGCTCAAATGTTGCTCAATGCAGTATCCTTTGCCGTCACATTCATGTGACGGACAGGCAGTTTTGATAAAACAAAAAATGCCCGACTAGCGGGCATTTTTGTTTTATCATTGTTGATATTTCTATTAATGTCTGTCGCGGTTATCACGACGGTCGCCTCCACGATTGTCGCGGCGATCTCCGCCACCACGATTATCACGGCGGTCTCCGCCTCCGCGGTTGTCGTCACGGCGTGGTGGCCGTTCTTCGCTGCGTTCGGGCCGGTCGGGCATTCCTTCCGGTTTTGGAAGCAGCACGCGACGCGATAATTTCATCTTGCCGTCGCGGTCCATATCGAGCAGTTTTACTTCAATTTCCTGACCTTCCTGAAGCGCTTCTTCAACCGTGTTTAAACGGTTCCAGCTAATTTCAGAAATGTGGAGCAATCCTTCTTTGCCTGGCATAATTTCAATAAAGGCACCAAACGAGGTGATCGATTTTACTTTTCCCTTGTAGATTTCGCCTTTTTCAGGAACTGCCACAATTAGTTTAATCCGGCGAATGGCAGCATCGAGCGAATCGCGGTTGGTGCTCGAAATTTCGACGTATCCAATTTCATCCCGCTCTTCAATTGAAATAACGGTTTTGGTTTCTTCCTGAAGTTTCTGGATGTTTTTTCCGCCTGGGCCAATAATTGGTCCGATAAATTCTTTCGGAACCTGAATCACTTCAACGCGCGGAACGTTTGGTTTGTAATCGGCGCGCGGTTCAGAGATCACTTTCAGGATTTCGCCCATGATGTGTTCGCGGCCCTGTTTGGCCTGAGCCAGCGCTTTTGAAAGGATTTCGTACGAGAGTCCTCCAACTTTGATGTCCATCTGGGTAGCGGTAATCCCTTTTTCGGTTCCGGTTACTTTAAAGTCCATGTCGCCGAGGTGATCTTCGTCGCCCAGGATGTCAGAGAGTACCGCAAATTTATTGTTGGCCGGGTCGGTAATCAATCCCATGGCGATTCCTGAAACCGGACGTTTCATTTTCACACCGGCATCGAGCATACACATGGTTCCGGCACAAACGGTGGCCATCGACGATGATCCGTTTGATTCCAGAATGTCGGATACCACACGCACCACATACGGGAAATCTTCAGGAATCATGCGTTTCAGCGCCCGTAAAGCGAGGTTTCCATGACCGATTTCGCGGCGGCCGACACCACGCGGAACTTTGGCTTCTCCAACCGAAAATGGCGGGAAATTGTAGTGGAGCAGGAATTTTTCGGTTCCCTGGTAGGTCACACTGTCAATTTTTTTCTCATCCATTTTGGTTCCCAAGGTGATGGACGAAAGCGACTGTGTTTCACCGCGGGTGAAAATTGCAGATCCGTGCGAGCCCGGCAGGTAATCCACTTCGCCCCAGATCGGACGGATTTGAGTGGTGGTACGGCCGTCCAAACGGATCCCTTCGTCAAGGATCATGCGGCGCATGGCTTCTTTTTCCACATCGTGGTAGTATTTTTTAATCAGCTTTACATTTGTGCCAAGGTCAATCTCCTGGTTTTCGGCATTGGCTTCTTTGTATTCAGTAATGTATTCTTCAACAATGGCATGAAATCCTTCAATGCGAAGTGCTTTGTCGTTCAGGCGTTGTGTGGCCAAAGCGTAGCATTTTGGATACAGATCGGCAAAAACTTTGGCTTTTACTTCCGGATCGTTTACCTCGTGGCTGTAGGTCCGTTTTGTTTTTCCAACTTCGGCGGCCAGTTCATCCTGTGCTTTGCAATGAATTTTGATGGCATCGTGAGCTACTTTAATGGCTTCGAGCATGACTTCTTCCGAAACTTCGTCCATTTCGCCCTCCACCATCATGATGTTTTCGTATGAAGCGCCAACCATGATGTCGAGATCCGCTTTTTTAAGCTGCGAAAAGGTTGGGTTCACAATCATCTTACCGTCGATGCGTGCAACCCGGACTTCAGAAATGGGCGTTTCGAAAGGCACATCCGATACGGCGATAGCGGCCGAAGCAGCCAAGCCGGCCAGCGAATCGGCCATCACTTCCGAGTCCGACGAAATCAGGGAGATCATCATGGCTGTTTCGGCATGAAAATCGGCCGGGAAAAGCGGACGCAGCGCGCGGTCAACCAAGCGGCCAACCAAAACTTCATCATCAGAAGGACGCGATTCGCGTTTCAGGAATCCGCCGGGGAAACGACCGGCTGCGGCAAACTTTTCGCGGTAGTCAACCGATAGTGGCATAAAATCCACATCTTCTTTTGCGTCTTGCGCTGCAACAACCGTTGCCAGCAACATGGTGTCACCCATTTTAACAACAACCGCACCGTCGGCCTGTTTGGCTAAACGGCCTGTTTCAATGGTAATGGTACGGCCATCTCCAAGGTCAATTGTTTTAATAATTGCTTGATTCATAATTTTTCGAATAAATAATAATTTTTTATGGTACACTACAAATGGGTGTGGTGGGGTATTTTTTTTCAGAAAAAATTACTGATCTGAAAGGGTGCGTTTGAAAAATGGTACCAACACAATCCAAACGCCTATAAAAATAAGAAAAGGCAATAAATATATTGCCCTTTCAGTGATAAATTATCGACGTAAGTTAAGGTCTTTGATAATTGCACGGTAGCGTTCGATGTCTTTATTCTTCAGGTAATCGAGCAGGCTTCTGCGTTTACCTACCAAAGAGATCAGTGCACGCTGGGTGCTGAAATCTTTCTTGTTCGATTTCAGGTGTTCGGTCAGGTTGCTGATCCGGTAAGAGAACAAAGCAATCTGAGCTTCGGATGATCCGGTGTTTTTTGCTGAATTTCCGTATTTCTCGAAAAATTCAATTTTCTTTTCAGGTGTTAAATACATGTAACTGTTTTTTTAATGATGATACAATGTTTAAGCCGCAGCATCGCGTTCAATAACAACAGCTTAAAATTAATTTTTAAAAGCCCGGCAAAAATAAGCAAATATCTTTGAAATTCAAGAGGGTAGGAGAATAATTTTGCCAATCGGGTTTCAATGTCGTTTAATGATTGTTTTTGTGGCTTTATCGCTGTCGGTGGCTTAACTAAAAAGCATCGCAACTGGATTTTTGGGGGTTGATTAAAAATGGGGTGCCCATCTTTCCGCTGGCCGGTTTCAAAACCTCCTTTTCGGCAGTTTGCCAAAATTCCCGATGCAAAAGAGTCAAATACATAAGTAATCTATGTATATTTGCTAAAAATTTATTCAGATGGGAACAAATCAATTGTATAAAGGAAGCCTTTCAACCATTATCCTGAAGCTTTTGGGCGAGAAAGGCCGCATGTATGGTTACCAGATTACGCAGGAGGTAAAAGCAATATCTTCAGGAGAATATGTGATTACTGAAGGTGCACTTTACCCGATGTTGCACAAGCTCGAAGCACAGGGTTTGCTTACCGTTGAGATTGAAATGACAGGCAACCGGATGCGGAAGTATTATTCGATCACCAAAAACGGCAAAAATGAAGTTGCTAACCTGATGACCGAAATGGAATCGTATATCCGCAACATGCAAAGTTTGCTGAACCCCAAAATTGAACTGGCATGACCGAACGGAAACTCACCCCGGAACAAATTGAATACCTGTTCACTTTTGTCGAACAGCGTGACGTGAAATATTATGATGTGCAAATAGAACTGGTTGACCATTTTGCCTCAGCTATCGAAAAAAGGTGGGAAACCAACCCAGAACTATCCTTCGAAGATGCACTCCGCAATGAACACTGGCAGTTCAGTCGTTATGATTTTTATCAAATTATTGGGGAGAAAGAGGAAGTCCTGAGAAAGAAATACAGAAAAATAGAGCACAGCTATATCCTTGACTTTTTCAGGTGGCCTAAGATCGTTGCTACAACTTTTGTTACGCTTTTAATTTATCAGGTTTTCTCTTTATTCATCAACTATTTCCGATTTGTCAATACCGTGGTTCTTGCTGATTTTCTCCTGGTTGCGATCTTTTCTTTTCTTATCTATCCAAGGAGATACAAGGTTGATTTAAATGTAAAGAAAGAGTTCCTTCTTCTTCAACATTTGAAATCGGGAAAACATTACTTTATGAGTGTAGGACGACTTCCTGCAATTCTTTTAATGAATTCTTTCTTCTTGAACCAAACATTTCATTTCACATTTATTGATCATCCGGTATTCAAGTTAGCGGTTGCGTTTTTAATCTCATTGACAGTTATTTTCTTTATCGCAACAGGTTTCTACGTTCCTAAAAGAGTTAAAGCAGACTTCATCCGTGAGTTCCACCAATTTGTAAAATCCTGAGTATGGAAACCCGTAAACTATCCCAGGAACAGATTGACAATCTTTTTGAACTTTGCGAATTCCACAATGTACGCTACTACGATGTTCAAATTGAACTGGTCGATCATCTGGCTTCGGCAATTGAAGCGCTCTGGGAAATCCATTCTGAAATGCCCTTTGAAGAAGCAGTTTTTAAGGTCTGCGGGCAATTTGGGGTTGAACCCTACTTTCAGGCCTCATATCAATCAATACTTCCATCTCCGTTTGGGATAAAAGCTGTTGAGAAATCCGGGTTCGAGGCCATTAAAGAAGCTAAAGAAAAAGAACTTCGAAGAAAATACAACCGCTTGCAATTGAATTACATCGGCGAGTTTTTTCATTTGCCCAAAATTATCCTGACCCTTGCAATAACATTTGCTTTGTTTTTCATTTTCAAATTTTCGAACAACGACATCATGGTCAGCTATTGTATTCAAGGATTTTATATCCTTTTTCTAGCTATTTACCTGATCTTTGTGTATCCTAAAAAATTCCGCCTCAGCATTGTTACCGGCAAATCGTTTTTATTGTACGAACAATTCAGAAATATGAAAAGAGGAGCTATTGGTGCTGGATTGTCATTCGTCAATATATCTCCACTCATCTGTAAATTAGGTCTTTTGAAATTAAATCCGCCATACTCAAACTACTTCAATTTGCAGCTTTTTGTCTCTTTTTTTATTACTTTATCTGGAATTACTGTCGCGGCCATATGTATTGATACTCCTAAACGGATCAAAGAAGACTTTACCCGTGAATTTCCCCAATTCGTAAAATCTTGGAGCCATGACTGAACGAAAACTAACCTCGGAAGAAGTTGACGAGCTTTTTGACTTTTGCCGGAAACACTATGTGAATCAGTACGATTTGCAGATTGAGCTGGTTGATCATATGGCGGCATCAATTGAAGCACAATGGGAAAAGGAGCCGGATAGAACTTTTCGTCAAGTCCTAAATCAAACTTACAGGGAATTTGGGATAAACGGTTTCAGTAAAATTAAATCGGCAAAAGAAAAAGCCTTGCGTAAAAAATATAACCAACTTTTCTGGCAATTCATTAGAGGATATTTTAAGATTCCCAAAATACTTTTTACAATTGCATTCACATTATCATTTTTCATGCTTCTTCAATTGGTTGAAAATGATGGAATAATAATTGGCATTTACATCTTCCTTTTTCTTCCTTTTGGAATTGCCTATCATTTTTACATCTTTCCTAAATATTTAAAGATCAAACTCATAGTAGGAAAATCCTTTCTGCTCAACGATTACTTGACAATTGTTCAACAATCGCTATTTTTCCTAATATGGTTCCCTTTTCAGTTGCCAAGTTTGTACCAAATATTCGAGAAAAGATCAGGAGATTTTTGGTTAGAACTACTTGCATCTTCAGTTACTGCCATTTTCACTATTTTGATATATGCCAATTGCTTTTTCATCCCAAAGAAAATCAAGGAGCATTTCACCCAGCAATTTCCTCAATTTATATCCTCCTAAATTGTAACTAAACTGAACAATAACGAACAAATATTCAGAACCTCTCAAAATTCAACAATGAACCAAAACCTCTTTTCACTTGCCTGGCGCGAAACAGTCCGGTCGGCCTACTGGGGCAAAAG
>JBBIHV010000091.1:0-6205 GCA_037446835.1 Sunxiuqinia sp.
CTACTGGTTTTAGTGTTCGAATGAGCTCACGGTTATTCACCCCAAATTTTGGGTGGATTTAAATCCCCCGTGTGCTTTTCCATTCCGCCCACATGATGGACGAAAAATAGCTCCGGAGCATCTGGTCGAACAAACGGATAGCCTGCAACTGGGTGTGGATGTCGTTTATCTTATCAATTTCATCGGGGATTTCCGAGATACGCTTATCCAGAAAAGCATTGAAATCGGAAATGGCCTGTGTATAATTATCCATTGATTTTCCGGGGGCAGTAAAATTCAGGTTTTCAGGAAGTTTAATATCGTCCTGCTTTAGCCAGGGCATGAAAAGTGGCAAAACCTGAAAGGCGTTTTTCGGCAATTTGTTCTGCCATTCGACGTAATGGTTGATTATGTTTGTCAGTTGGTCTTTGTTTTCACTGGTTGATTGGGCCGGAAGTTTTGCAACTTGTTGTTTTAATCCGCCCAGTACAGGCTCAAATTCAATCCAGCTTTTTTTCACCGCTGCAACAACGTCGATGGCCTCGTAAGGATGGTCGCTTGGAAGGCCAACAAAAAGTACATGGGTTTGGTACGATTGGTTGGCTGCTTTAACCTGATCGATGGTCGTTTTAAGTGTTCCAACCGCAACCTGAAGAGACCGGATCGATTGCTGAACGGCATTGAAGTCGAGCCGGTAGAAATTTTTTTCGATGCTGTCGCAGCTTGCCTGAACTTCATTTAATTTATCCTTGACCAAATCGTTGCTGAGGCCAGAAGCCTCAACGTTGGCCGATTTGAACCAAACATCCGACTGGCCTGCCATCTGAACGTAAATGGTTGCTTCTGCCTGGTTTGTTTCCTCCGACAGCGAGCCGTTTTGATCGAATTGCCATTTGGCGGTTGTCGAAATTTTCAGGTAGGCCTGTGGAAATTTTTCGTTTGAAACAGTCACTTCAGCCGACATCCGGTTCGGCCTGACATTAATTTGAAGGAAATCGCCGGAGGTAAAAAGGGCCTCTTCGCTTAGTAATTTCCATTCGTTCTTTTTATGGTCTAAAAGATAGCTCATCCCATTCAATCCTCTCGAAAGGATTTGGGCTTTACCAACAATATCGGCATACGTATCCGGAAAATTGCAATAATCCCGGCGTCCTCCTTCCATTTCAACTTCGATTAAAAATTTCTGTCCGGGCTTAACATTCAGTAAATCACCATTTCGAAGTGGAATTCCGTCAACAGTAATTAAAATTGATGGTTTTCGGACCGGGAGGACGGCATCGACTGCGCGGGCCCCAAAAACCAAAACCAGGATTAAGAAAAAGCATTTCATAACTTCCCAGGAATTTTGATCAATGATATTGGCTTAAAATTAGTTAAAATTTAAGACAGAAATTAGAATTCTTTTCATGGTTGTCGGGTAAAAATGAAGTTTATTTGCTACGCGGAAAATGGCACGAATATTTAACATTGATCTGCAATAAGTTATAAGTTTGCAGAATTTTCTGTGCCGTCGCTCCCTGAGCTTTTCGAAGGAAGATTTTGAATGTCAGAAAAAGTAGGTAAAACAGCCCGGACCTGTGTTTTGCTGTTCCGGGCTGTTTTCTTAAAATATTTTTTATGTTGAACCAGAATGCTAGTCCTTTACGATTTTTTCGGTAAAAAGGTGAGAAGAGGTTTGTATCCGAAGGAAGTACATTCCCGGTTTCAGAAAACGCAGGTTGAGTGTAAGCGAAGGCGAACCAGCCAGTTCCTGCCCGATTATTTTTCCGTTAATCGACAATAAATCAATGGTGCGGATGGGTTCTTTCGATTCAACCCTGACCTCGCCCGATGTCGGGTTCGGAAAAACGTTCACAGACGGAACAATCAGGTTTTCGGCAGTGCTGGTAGCCAAATCCTTAAAAGCCGGAAGCACTTTGTCGCTGTACAAACGATATTCACCGGGCTTCAGGATAAACGTTGAACTTAAGCTGTTCACATCGAGGCTGGCCCCGCTGAAAAATTCGTACCAGGTTCCGGTATGCTGAAAATTCACGGATACCGACTGGTTGGAAACATCGAAATTGCCAATCATCGTGATATTTTGGTCGTTTAAAGTGAGCTGAATGGTTTTAGTTAAGCCGCCAACCGAAAGGGTTTCCGTTCCTGAAGTGAAAACGTCGAACTGCGCCCGCAGCCTGAGCATGGCCGAATAAACGTCGAATAGTTTAAGCCGGTCGCTATTTTGCAGATATTCAGCGTGTAACGGTTTTGGCGAGGTTCGGCAACCGCTGTTGAGGGTGCCATCTTCGCAGGTGTTTATCGAAACATCGTAACCCAGTTCGCCGAATTGCCAGATCATTTTCGGCCCGGCGAGGCACATAAAAAATGCGGTGGCAAGTTGGCTGCGTTGCAGGGCCGTAATGAGGTTTTTCGTGTTGTATGTTCCCGAAGCGTTTCCGTAGGTAAGTGTTTTGTACATCTGGCGTTCCTCGTCGTGGCTTTCCATGTAGGCCACCAGTCCGGGTTTTGTGAAGCCCAGTTGCTGGTACGATGCCCCGCTGAGGTCAGATTTCCCGGAATCGTTGTACCCCATGGCAGCTTCAGAAAAAACCGAATTGGCATTTCCCCACACCATCATGCCGTTTCCGTAGGCAGTGAGCTCCTGCTCTTCCTGATTGGCAGTAAAAAGTTCAAGGATAACAATGGCTTTTGGGTTAACGTCCCAGATTTTTCCGGCGATTCGTTCCAGGATGGCGATGCGCGAGGGGTCGTAGGCATATCCGTCGCCAGGGGTATTGGTGAACCCTTTGGCGAAATCGAACCTGAACCCGTCAATTTTATATTCGGTCATCCAGTAACTGGTAACCCGGTCAACAAAGTCTTTGGTGGCCTGGCTGGTGTGGTTAAAATCGTTCCCCCAACTGTAAACCGGGTTTGGCGATGTTTGGTTGAACCACGGATTATTGGCTGCCGGTTGGTTCATCGCCGCGTTCCAGTACATTTTAACCATTGGGTTCGAGTTGTATGAATGGTTCAGTACAATATCCTGAATGACGACAAAACCTTGTTTGTGACATTCGTCAATCAGCGCTTTCAGGTCGTTTTTTGTTCCGTAGGCCTTGTCGGGCGCGAAATAGAAATTCGGGTTGTAGCCCCAGCTACTGTTGCCTTCAAATTCGCTGAAAGGCATGAGTTCAATAGCATTGATACCCAGTCGTTTCAGGTACGGGAGGTTGTTCTGAACGGCCTTGTATGTTCCATCGGCTGTAAAATCGCGGATCAGCAGTTCGTAAACCGAAAGTTTACTTTCGGTAGGAACAGGGTACGAGGTTGTTGTCCATTGATAAGGGGTTTGGCCGGTCTCTAGAATCGAGGCGCGGTCAACGGCTTTTCCGGCCGGATAGGGAAGCAGGTTGGGATAAACTGAGGCCGGAATGTATTGATCGTCAGGATCTGAAACTTTATCGGTGTAGGCATCGGCCACCTGAAGGTTTCCGTCGATCAGGTACTGGTAAATGTATTCTTTTTTGGGGACCAGGTTCCCGATCGTCAACCAGAAATAGTCGCCGTCTTTCTTCATTTGGTAGGCGTTGTCGGGCAGCCAGTTGTTGAAATCGCCGGTTACAAAGATGTAATTTTTATACGGTGCATAAATAATAAGTGTGGCCGACTGGTCGTCGATATAATTAATGCCGGTCAATAATCCGGCAGGCCTGCTTTCTGTGGTGGTGGTTTCGCGGATACAAACATAAACCGAGTCGCGTTTAACCTGGTTGTTTTGGGTGGCAGTTGCCTTCAGCCAGTAATTTCCGGCATTCGGAACCGACATGATATTGGTGATGGATGTGCCCGTAAAGGCGGCTACCTGCTGATTGTTCAGGAACAGTTTCAAATCGGCAGAGGCGGTTGAGTTGGCTGTAAATTGAAAGTTCTGGTTTTTTTCGAAAACGCTAATTCTGGAGGGGAGTGAAATATTAACATGTAAATCTGCGGTAGAAACCGTGATAAAAAGGTCGTTGGTTTGTTTTGTCCCGTCAGCCGAGCGAAAAACAAAATCCATTTTGGTAACTAATTCAGAGGACAATACAGAATAATACGTATTGATATCAGGGCTGATGACCAATTCGTAAATACCATTTCCTTTGTTGGTTAATTTAGGTTGGATGGTATTGTTACCCCATGTTCCGATAACATGCTTCCAATCGCCGGAGCCTGCAATGGAAACACCTGTATGGGCATACAAATCTCCTGAAAACAGCCCAAGTCTGGATTCTTTTGATGAATCGAAGGTAATGGTGACTGCCTTGGTATCGATTGGAAGGGCAGGAACGGTACTTAACTGTGCAAAGCTGAACTGATAAAAGGCAACCAGCCAGAAAATGAGGTGTAGTCGTCGGATCATGGTATTTCAGGCATTAAAAAGAAAAAAGGCCTACCTGTCAAATTTGAACAGGTAGGCCTTTGATATTAAAAAATTAATTCTTGGTAAGCGTTGCTTTTAGACCCCAAGGATCGAAAGTAACCGTATAATTTCCGTCGGATGGAACAGCAATATTTGCACCTCCTGAAGAAAGAGCACCCATGTCGCCACCATAATTTATATCCCAGGCATCGTTTGCCCGGAACTTAAATTGGCCGGAAGACACTAAAGCAACTGTAACCGTGAATACATTATTCGTCGCATCCCAGGTCATCGGAGTGCTGGTGCTCCAGCCTCCTGGAGTTGCATCGCCAATAATTCCCCAACGGTTAGCTGAGTAAGTATATGCATTTGGATGACTTAAATCGAGGGTGATTGCGTAATCGGATCCAATTGTAACTGCGATATTACTTCCGCCTGCATCAAGTGTTGAATTTGCTGCAGTACTGCCGTAATTGATGCTCCAGTCTGAAGTACCTCTGAATTTGAATGAACCCCCGGCTGTCATGTGAGCTGCCAAATGGAAGGTTCCGCTTACCGCATCGTAGGTCATATTGGTTTGATTGCTCCAACCTCCGGTCGTTGCATCGCCAATAATTCCCCAAGTTGTCGGGGTTAACGAATAAGTCATCGCAGAAAGGTTTGCTTTAACTAAATAGTATCCATCGGCAGGGACAGAAATGTTGCCACCCGGATTGGTTAAGCCACCACTTCCATTATCACCAAATGTATGGGCATTATCCCAGCTATGATCGGTTACCAGTTTCAAACCGCCTTGTTTCAGCCAGATATATCCTTCGGCGTTGCCGTTGCTGGTAATCGTCGATTGGATAATTTTGGCGTTGTCGCTGTTGTTCCATCCGTTATAATCGCCAACTGCCCACAGTGTCGTGATGTCGGCAAGAGTACCAAACTGAACATCGCTGCCGTAAGCGGTTCCGGCACTATTGGTGGCATACGCACGAACGTGGTAGGTAGTGCTGCTGGTTAAGCCGCTCAGGTTACTTACAAATACTCCTAAACCATTACCACCGTCAATTTTATTGTCGGTTATGGTTGGGTTCGCACTTGTACTCCAAACCAAACCTCTGGCCGAAACCGTTCCGCCACCGTCGTAGGTTACTTCACCACCCGAAACGGCAGCTACTTTGCTTATTCCGGTAACGGCAGCCGTTGTTACAACTGGTAAATCAACCAGGGTGGTAAATGAAACTTCAGGGCCATAACCTGTTCCGGCGCTGTTGGTTGCATAGGCACGAACGTAGTAGGTTGTATTCCCTTTCAGGCTTGTAAGCGCACTAACAAATGCACCGGTTCCTTTTCCGTCGGTGGTAATGCTGTTGGTAATGGTCGGATTGTGAGCCAGGCCGAAGCAGGTACCGCGGGCAGTAACATCGGCGCCCCCGCCAACAGTTACATTACCGCCACCTGCTGCCGAATTCCCGGTAATTGCGGTAATTGCGGCAGTGGTCAAGGTAGGAACAACAGGCAAAGTGGTGAAATTGTACTCTTCGCCGTAAATTGTTCCGCTAGTACCGGTTGCATAGGCACGGGCATAATACGTCGTGGCGTAATTCAGACCGCTCAGGGTTACATTAAAAGTTGCAGTTGTCGTTTCACCGGTGTAGGCAACTTTGTTGTTTGTAATGGTAGGGGCTGTTGCTGTATTGTAGCAAACCCCTTTTTCGGTAAAGCCATCGCCGGCAGCTACCACAAAACCTACCACCGTTGCGGTGCTTGAAGTCACATTTAATAATTGCGTGGTTGCAAGCTTCGGAGCTAACCTGACATCCGAATTTTCCTTTGTACACGAGGCAAGTAAGA
>JBBIHV010000091.1:6305-15247 GCA_037446835.1 Sunxiuqinia sp.
TTTCATACTTGATTTATTAATCATTTGATTGATTTTAAACTAACCGCGTTCCGGTTAGCTGTTTTTTGTAATAGTACAGCTATAAGTCGTACTTCCGATGGATACGGATATGGTGTAGTTACCTGCCGCTGCGATTGGAATATTCTGACTACTGCCATTGTTCCACAAATTGGTTAACGAATATCCCGTATGGGTTGCATCGCCAAGTCCCAAATTGATGGACCCCCATGTATCGTTACTCCTGATTTTAACAGATCCAACAGTCAGATTAAGGGTGATAGACCAGAGGCCCGTTTGAGCGTTGTAGTCCATTTTTTGATCCGGAGAATTCCACCCATTCGGGGTTGCATCGCCAATAAGGCCAATCATGTAAGGAGTTAATGAATAGGTCATCGCCTTTGTGTCGGCAGAAAGCTGATACCATCCGTTGCCCGAAAGGGATGGCGCCGAAATGCCTGCCCCGTTGGCAGCAAGCGCAGTACCATTTGCTCCATAAGAAGTATTTGTGTCCGGGTCTTTCAGTGTAAATGCCTTAGAAACATCAAGTTTAACAAAACCGGTGTAACTTCCATTTCCCAAAGCGGATTCAATTTTCTGGGTAAGTCCCGAATTGATCAGATCAAGGCGTGGCAAACCATAAATGGTAACGCTGGCCGTTTTTGTATCCGAGGTATATTGCATCGGGTTCGCGCTGGTTCCAAGGGCGCCGGTTCCGGCGTCAACAGCCAGGACCGAGCGAATCCTGAAATCGATGGAAGAAACCTGATCGGCCGGGAATTTTTTGAGCAAAATGGAATTCAGGTCGCTGACGGTAATTTTTAGTGCATTATCCTTAACGCCTGAAATGATAGCAATTGGGGCAGCAAAGCTTGTCCCACTTGCAGCGGCTTCGAGAAAATAAGTTGCAGAAGCCTGAAAACCAGGGTCAACAGCAGTGCCAACAAAAACCAGGGTGTCTGTTCCACTGGTCCTCTTTAGGGTCAGATCGGGCATGGTCTGAATTGTTGGTGCAGTTGGATTGGCGAGCATAACCACATTTGTCCCGTCTTTCTGGCACGAGAACAAAAGTCCGATCAATCCAACGAAAGCTAAATATATAATCGATTTTTTACTCATTGTTCAAATTTTTAAAGGATTAGTAACCTGCATTTTGTTTGATGTTCGGATTGGCAGATACTTCGTCGCCAGGGATCGGGAAGATGTTCAGGTGGCTGTCGGTTGTTGTGCCGTTGTAAACGCCGCCTTTCCAGGCCCAGGTATAAGTGCCGTTCGTAAATTGTCCAAAACGGATCAAATCGGTGCGCCGTTGTGCTTCGTAATAAAACTCGCGTCCGCGTTCGTTCAGTAAAAACTGGTCGGTAAGCTGGGCTGCGGTAATGTTTCCTGAAGTATTTCCATAAGCACGTGTACGGACAGTGTTAACATCCAATACAGCATTGGCATCGTCGCCCGAACGGTGTAAAGCCTCTGCCCTCATTAACAACGCATCGGCATATCGGAAAATTGGGAAATCGGTGCTTGCATAAGCCGGATTGTAATCGGCAGCCTGTGAGCCATCGGTATTTTTGGCAGTAAATTTATAAACGCCAACCCCGTAGTTGCCACTTGACGATGCGCTTGGTATATTCAGGCTTTTCTTCATTCTCAGATAAACACGTTTGTCTTTACACTGAGCGAAATATAAATCGGTTGCCGGAACCGGAACATTTCCGTAGGTGGCCAATGTATCGACCATCACATTCATGAATTGTTTCCGGGCACGGTTTCCGTTCCAGTTTGTATTCGAAGTCAAACCAAGATCTGGTGCGTTGATGTATGTTCCGTCGCTGCTCGATTCGATGATGAAAGTGGTTCCAACGTAACCTTGAGTGTTTACTCCATCTTGTTCCCATGCGAAAATCATTTCAGGATTGTGGTTACCATCGTTATCGGCGCTGAAATTCTGGCGGTAGTTGGTTGCCAGCGAATATTTTCCACTGTTAACCACTTTATCGCAATAGATTTTGCAACTGTCCCATTTGGCGGTACCGGTGTAAACTTTGGCATTCAGGTACAGGCGGGCCAGCAACATCCAATCGCATGCTTTATCGGCTTCAGGATAAGAAAACTTGGGATCGCCCAAGTTGCCTTCGATGGCATGTAACTCGGAAACGACGTAATTGAATAGTTTGGAACGTTCAATTTGTTTCGGGAAAAATTTACCAACCCCGTCGGCATCGGTTGTAAATGGCGGGTTTGCAAAGAGGTCCATGCTCCACGAATAGGCTAAGGCCCTGAGGAAACGTGCTTCGGCATTGTAACGGATAATCGTTGGATCGGTATTTCCGTTGGTAAGCTTTATGTAGTCGTTTGCATAGGTAATGCTCAGGCTTAAGCGCTGGTATAATGCGGTAAGGAATGGGTTGCTGGCGCTCCAGGTTTGGGTATTCAAATCGGCGATACCAACGTCGCCCCAAGCACAAATAGCCTCGTCAGTAGTAATTTCCTGACAGTTCCAGAGTGCGCGCATGGTGGTAAAAAAGTTTCCATCGGAAGCAGTAATGTCGTCGCCACCATTGGCTCCCTGCCCGCTGATTATGAAGCTGGCATAGATTTTTCCCAGGGTCTCTTTCATGTAAACAGGGTCGTTTTTCAGGTTGCCTGCCATGATCGAATTCGGATCCTTTGGTGTGACGTTCAGATCATTCACACACGATGTGATCATCAGTGTTGAAAGAACAATTCCTATTATTAAAAATTTCTTGTTCATATCTCTGTATTGTTTGAATATTAATAGGTTAAACTGATACCAAGCATAAAGGTGCGCGGCCTCGGATAGAAATTATTGTCGATTCCGCCGGCAACTTCAGGATCAAGTCCTTTGTATTTGGTAATCGTAAATACATTTTGGACGGTCAGGCTTACCCGTGCGCTCAGTTTGTCGATGAAATTTTCGAACAAATAACCTGCGCTAACATTGTCGAGTTTAAAGAATGAGGCGTTTTGAACAAAGTAATCGCTGGTAAACTGACGTTTCACAAAATTGGTTTGGCTCAAATAAGTCGGAAAATTCTTCCAATATCCAATCTGCGACATTTGGTCGTACGAAGCTCCTGCTGCAACCTGGTTGTAAACATAATTGCCAACACTTCCGCGTGATGAGAACGAAAAATCGAAGTTTTTGTAATTAAAACGCGATGAGAAGCCGATCAGGTAATCCGGGGCAGGGTTGTGGTAGATGTATTTATCGGCATTGTTGCCATTTACGGTTCCGCCTAATCCTGAAAGGTCAACATACAAACCTTCAATCGGGTTGCCATTGTTGTCATATACTTGCCTGTTAACGAAATACGAATAGGCCGGGTAGCCCACGCGGGTAACCTGTTTCTGACCGGTAAAGGCATCGCCATAAAGGACGCCAATATAATTCGGGTCGTTCGTAATAAGCAGTTTGGTAATTTTGTTTTGGTTATACGACACGTTGAAACCTAAAGTCAGCGACATGTCTTTCGTTGAAATAGGGATCAGGTTCAGTGAAAATTCAGCTCCTTGATTTTCGAGGCTGCCGACATTTGTAAGCAGTGTATTCGAGAAGTTACTCCCGCTGGGGATGGTAACCGTGTTCAGCAAATTGTCGGTAACCCGTTTATAAACATCAATCGATCCGGTGATCCGGTCTTTCAGGAAACCAAAGTCAAGACCAAGGTTTTGTGTCGTTGTTTGTTCCCATTTGATATTTGGATCGTATGCATTCGGGCGCAAGGTTGGAAGGAAGGCGCCTCCAATCGGGTAATACGATCCGGGCGATGATATCATATAGCGGGCTTGTGCCGGATAATCGTTGCCAATATCCTGCTGTCCGGTAATACCCCAGCCTAAACGCAGTTTCAGGTCTGAAATGGCATCCACATTTTTCAGGAAATTTTCGTCTTTTATTTTCCAGGCAAAAGCTGCCGATGGGAAAAGCCCCCACTGGTTTCCTTTGGCAAAGCGCGAAGAACCATCATCGCGAAGGGTGAAAGTGAGGAGGTATTTGTTGTTGAAAGTATAATTTAAACGTCCGAAGAAGGAAACCAGATAATTTTCGGTAATGAATGCCGAACTGTCTGATTTCTGATACGGATGTGTTGCGTCAACAATGCCGCGGGTATAACTGTTGCCATCGCGTTTAAAATGCTGCCACGAATATCCGGCAGTTGCATCAACCTTGCTTTTGATTTTTTTCAGGTCTTTCGAATAGTTCAGGTAAAATTCGAGTAGGTTGTTGTAGTTCTTGCCGTTGTAATCGCTCAATTTTCCCCAAAGCGGACTGGTCAGTACCGACGGGGCAGTTGTTGGAAGGTTATTGTGTCCGGTACTCTTGGTATAGTCGGTGGCTAAATTCAACGTTGCATGAAGGTCGGGCAGGAATGGAAGTTTATAATCTAACTTGGCGCTCCCGATTACGCGTTGAACATTCGATTTGTTGTCGGTTGCCAAAGCTTGTTCAACCGGGTTTGGGGTACCCAGGTTGGCCCCGTAATTGCTCCACTGAAAATATCCGGCTGACAGCGGATTGCCGTCACGTACCGCTTGGGTCGGATCCATGTTTATTGCTGAACCGATTGCCCCGGCATCGCCAAAATTGTTATTGGTGGCCATCCCTTTCAGGTTAAAATTTGCTTTTAAATCACCTTTCAGGAAAGTTGGGTCGAGACTAAGCGAACCGGTAAGCCGGTCTAAGTCGGTATTTTTCAGGATACCGTTTTGTTTGGTATATCCGATTGAAACCCGGTAAGGCATGTTTTTATCAGCGCCAGTCAGGCTAATGTTATGGTCCTGGGTAAAAGCGTTCCTGAAAATTTCTTTCTGCCAGTTTGTGTTTTGGGTCCCAAGGTTGCCAAAAGTATCAGCGCCATATAAGCTGGTGTGGTCGTAGGCAATTTGACGCATCTGATCGCCGGAAAATACGTCCACGTATTTGATCGCACTGGCTACTGATGTATTTACGTCGTAGGTGATTTTAACCGGGCTTCCGGCCTTGCCTTTTTTGGTAGTGATCAGGATAACCCCGTTCGAAGCGCGCGATCCATAGATTGCAGTTGCCGAAGCATCCTTCAGAACGGTAAATGTTTCAATGTCGTTTGGGTTGACAAACGAAAGGAAGTTTGAGCTTCCGGATATGTTATTGTTATCAATCGGAACGCCGTCGATAATAATCAGCGGGTCGTTGGAAGCATTCAGCGATGAACCTCCGCGGATCCGGATGGTTGCGCCACTTCCCGGAGCGCCGCCAGCAGTTGTAATGACCACACCGGCACTTTTACCAACCAGCAAATCTTGTGGTGAGGTAATGGCACCTTTGTTAAAGTCTTTTGAGCTGACAGCCACAACCGAACCGGTAGCGTCCGATTTTTTGACCTGGCCGTATCCGATAACAACAACTTCTCCAATTTCCTCATTGTCAACAGCAAGTGCAACCGAAAGGTTTTTTTGGCCCTGGGCTACAATTTCCTGTTTTTTGTATCCGACAAACGAAAACTGAACGATATCACCCTTATTAACTTGAAGGGTAAAATTTCCATCTACACTCGTGATGGTTCCATTGGTAGTTCCTTTAACTACAATAGAAACACCCGGTAAAGATTCACCCGATGAACTATCGGTTACCTTACCCGTTAATACTGTCTGTTGTGCCATTGCGAAATTTCCAAGCAAAAGCGACAGAAGCAATATTAATACATTTAGGTTTTTGCGAATAATCCTCATGTTTTAATAATTATTGGTTCAAATACTCATTTTTTAGATTAATTCTTCCAATTTTCAGTTAATTAGTGTGTGTTTTCCGTTAAATACTTCAAAAAAAATTAATTCCGGGACCAAAGTATAATTAAAGTTAATTGATTGTTAAAATTTGTTATAACCCTTTTTCTGCAATCGTTTGCGGTGTCGATTGCATCCGAAATGTTATAAAACAGGTGGCGACTGGTAGGTAATTTTTTTTGCCTCAAGTTCGTTGCCCCGGAATTTTGAGCAAGAAAATAAAAACGTATCTTTAAGTGTTAGAATTAGATAAAAGACCCAAAAAAACGACCTGACAATGCGCAGCAATCAGATTACAATTAAGGATATTGCCCGGATATTAGGCATTTCGCCCTCAACCGTTTCCCGCGCACTTAAAGATCATCCGGATATAAATTCAGATACCAAGAAGGCCGTAAACGAACTGGCCGAAAAACTTAAGTATCAGCCTAATGCGGTGGCGCTTAGCCTGAAAAACAGCCGAAGCAACACCATTGGCATTATTATTCCTGAAATCGTACATTATTTCTTTTCGTCGGTCATCAGCGGGGTCGAAGACGTGGCATCACAGAAAGGATTTACGGTTATTATTTGCCAGTCGAATGAAAGCTACGAGCGTGAAGTGGCCAATGCCCGTACCCTGCTTTCGCACCGGGTCGATGGCATTTTGGTATCCATTTCCAAGGAAACACATTTATTCGATCATTTTATTAATTTGCAGGAAGGTGGAATACCGCTCGTTTTTTTTGACCGCATTGCCCCTGAAATCACAGCCGACCAGGTCATCATCGACGATTTTGAAGCATCGTACAAAGCCACCCGCCACCTGATCGAAACCGGGCGGAAGCGCATCGCCCATTTTGCCGGCCCTCAAAATTTGATCATCGGAAGGGAACGGCTTCAGGGTTACCAAAATGCTTTGATTGAATCGGGCCTTCCTGTTGACGAACGACTTATTATTGAGGCCGATACGTTTGAAAAAGCCAGAAATGCCGTAGGTGAAATGCTCGATGCAGGGATTGTCCCCGATGGTATTTTTGCGGTGAACGATATGACTGCCATCGGGGCAATGAAAACTATCCAGAAAAGGGGAATTTTAATTCCAGACGAAATTGCCGTTGTCGGGTTCAGTGACGGATATCTTTCAGGAGTTACCGATCCGCATTTGTCGTCGGTTGACCAGCACGGCTATGAAATGGGCACCACCGCAGCCGAAATACTTTTTAAACGCATTTTGTCGTCCGAACCCGAATACACGCCCGAAGTCAGGCTTTTAAAAGCCGATCTGATTGTCAGGGGAAGCTCGGTGAAAGAATAAAAGGGTTATTCTGCAATCACAGGTTTTTGTGCTTTTTTGCTGTAATATTCCCAGAGAAAGAAAATGGCAATCACTTGAAAAACAGCCGCGAGGGCCGACCCTTCAAATCCAAAATCGCCCCCATTCCACAAATTATCAACCGTACGCGATTGTACAATAAGCGAATAGCTTTCATGTCCGCTTACATTAAACCCAAAAATAGTTCCCTGAAAGAAGTTCCAACTGAAATGCAGGGCGATAGGCAACCAAAGCCGTTTTGTATAAATATAAGGCAAGCCCAGTAGGATGCCGGCCAACAAAATATTCAGGAAACTATACCACGTGTAATGTGCATTAAACAGATGCATCAACGAAAAGAGTACTGCTGAAACCAATAAGGCCATCATCCGGTGCATCGACTGCATCAGGTTATTCAGGATATAGCCCCGGAGAAATAATTCTTCGGATATGGCAACCATTATATACATAAAAAGGCCCAGCAAGATTTGGCCTGCATCCAGGTTTGTTCCCATCCAGTTTATTGCATTAAGAAAGGCAAGCGAGGCAAATCCGGCAGACATGATCAATGCGCCTAATCCAAGCCCAATCAAAGTTTCCTCGCAAAACCCCGTTGGATAAAACCCCAAACTTTGGAAACTTTCCTGGTCGATGAAACGACGAAATATTCCAATAACTGCGATCGTTCCAAAAAGAGTAAACAAAGCTCCAACCGTTTCCTGAAAAGGCGTTTTCTGAACGTGGAGGTCTGATAGATGGAGTCCCAAGATCGAATAACCAATAACCTGAAACAGGCCAACTACAATCAGAAAGGGTATTATAATCAGTACAACTCTGATCCATCCCTTCATGGGTTTGCGGATTTCTGTGGGGCTTTCCATCGTTATGATATTGGTGTATTTTGTAAAAGTATCAAAATTTACATACACTGTTGTATAGGCTTTTCGGGTCCAACTAAGTTTTTTAGCTGCGGGTTTTGGGTATGGTTGTTGTAATGCTTTTTTTTAGTAATGACTTACGTCATAATGGGATTAAAAATCCTTTGCTAAAAAGTGCCAATTGCAAATTGGCACTAGCGGTTGCAAGCTTTGGAGCATATCCGAAAGAGTGTGATCCGGTACAAATATTTAGGCAAATAAAATTTCAACCAATCCTTTCTCCCTGAACCCGATGACGTAAAACTGGATTGTAAATCCAGAACTAAAGAGTGCCAATTGCAAATTGGCACTCGCGACCTCGAGCTTTTGGCACATCCGGAGAAGCAGGGTGGTTATACCCTGAAAGAAGTTCCAGCTAATATGCAGGGCAATTATGCTTATGGAATTCCCATAAGCCCATCTTTAAATGAATCCCAATCCATAAAGAAATGATAAGATATATATATTACAAGAAGGAAAAGTATAACACGAGCAACTTCTTTTTTTTTCATAGTATTTTATTTAGAATTCCATTAATAATAGTGGGAGTGTTAGGAAATAAACACTCCCACCTTATTTTATTGATGGTAATGAGTATACCATGTTCCAATAGTAGTACCGTAGCCAACCCAATCATTGCCTGCAGTTTCAAAACTTAATCGGATTAATGTGCCGAGGTCATAAGCCAATGAGCCACCATTTATCTCATTTAAATCATTCTTTGTCAGTTCCATCGTTTAAATATTTGAAATGTTTATACACTAACATATACTTTTGGAAGTATTCTTAGACTTCACCTAGTAGTCCTTTTCTAAAATCATCCCAGTTATACATTAAATAAATCGCTGCTCCTACCAGGATTCCAGCTGCTACTGTCTGCCCGAATGATAATTGTCCTCCATCAACCCCCATTAGTTCATTTTTTTCTAATTCTTTCATTTTCTAAAAGT
>JBBIHV010000092.1:0-15144 GCA_037446835.1 Sunxiuqinia sp.
TCAACACAGGTTCACGAAAAAGTGAATATTGGCAAAAATTTTAAGCAATTTGCTACGGAAGAATCCACCCTGAAAGGCACCTGGACACGTTTCCGTGGAGCCGATTACGACAATATCTCGAAAAATTCGCCACCCTTGAAAAACAGTTGGTCCGGTAGCCAGCCCGAAATACGCTGGTCGGTCGAACTGGGAGAAGGCCACGCCGGAGCTGCCATTTACGAAGGCAAAGTTTACGTGATGGATTACATCGAAGCCAGCCGCGAAGATGCCCTGCGGTGTTTCTCGCTTCAGGATGGGAAAGAATTGTGGCGGCGTTCGTATAAAGTAAGCCTGAAACGAAATCACGGCATGTCGCGCACGGTTCCGGCGGTTACCCCTGATTATATTGTAACCATTGGCCCGGCCTGTCAGGTAATGTGCGTGAAGCGCGAAACGGGCGATTTGCTTTGGGGGCTCGACCTGGTTGAAAAATATCATGGCGAAGTGCCGCTTTGGTTTACCGGTCAGTGCCCGATGATCGACAACAACAAGGCCATCCTGGCGCCTGGTGGAAGCGCCATTATGATTGCGGTTGATTGCGCCACTGGCAAAATACTGTGGGAAACGCCCAATCCGGGCGGCCTGAAAATGTCGCATTCGTCCATCATGCCCTGGATCCTGAACGGAAAGAAAATGTACGTTTACAGCGCGGTTGGTGGTGTTTTGGGCGTTTCTGCCGAAGGCCCCGACGAAGGAAAAATCCTCTGGAAATCAAACGCCTGGAACCACGCGGTGGTTGCGCCCGCGCCGGTATGTTTTCCCGATGGAAAAATATTCCTGACTGCCGGTTATGGCGCCGGAAGTATGATGATTAAGGTAACCCCTTCAGGAACAGATTATAAAGTTGATGTTTTAAAAGAATACAGTCCGAAGGACGGAATGGCTTGCGAACAGCAGACTCCGGTTGTTTGGGATGGAATGATGTATGCCATTTCGCCGAAAGATGCCGGCCCGTTGCGCAACCAATTGATTTGCGTAAGTCCGGAGGATGTAACCAAACCAGTCTGGACTTCAGGAAAGGACAGCCGTTTTGGCCTTGGGCCATACCTGATTGCCGATAAGAAAATGTTCATTTTGAGCGACGACGGCACGCTGACGATGATTAAACCTGACGGTAAAAAGTACGTGCAGCTGGCCCAGAAAAAACTGTTCGACGGACAGGATGCCTGGGCCCCAATGGCTATTGCCGACGGACTTTTACTGTTGCGCGATTCGAAAACCATGTATTGTGTGAACGTAAATCAATAAAACGATGAACCGGAACCTGATTAATTACCTGCTGATTGTGCTTGGCCTTGCCATTGTCATCATTATTGTGCGGGATTTTGTGGTACATAAATCCGGAAAAAACATCCAGAACCCGTATGAATACAATGTCGATGAGTTCCGGAAAGTTGATCCGGCAATCATTTTGTACCGCGAAGCAGAAACTTTCCCGGTAAATGCCAACGACCTGAGAGGAATCGCGGTTGCCGACTCGCAAATTATTGTTGTTGCCGGAACACAGCTACTGAAATACAATTTCGCCGGAAAGGAAATTTTCAGGAAACAAATCGTTGACACAGCCAGTTGCGTAACGGTGGATGAAAACCGCCAGATTTGGATCGGAATGCGCCATTATTTGGTCATGTACGATCCGCAGGGAACCTTGGTGAAGCGGTGGAACTCTTTTGGCGACCGGTCGGTTATCACTTCGGTGGCTGTTTCGGGCGAAAATGTTTATGTGGCCGATGCCGGTAACCGCATTGTTTATCATTGCAATACGAATGGTCAGGTTTTGAGTAAAATTGGAGCAAAAGATGAGGAAAAAGGCGTGCCGGGGTATGTAATTCCCAGTCCGTATTTTCCGTTGGCTTTGGACGACAACAAATTTTTGTGGGTGGTGAACCCGGGAATGCACTCTTTCGAAAACTACAATTCCGATGGGTCGTTGCGGACTTCGTGGGGCAAAGCAAGCTTCAGGATTGACGGATTTAGCGGTTGCTGCAATCCGGCATACATTGCCATCATGGACGATAATTCGTTTATTACCAGCGAAAAAGGAATGCCTCGCATAAAATTGTACGATCAGCATGGCCAGTTTAAAGGCGTGGTTGCATCGCCCGAAATGTTTGATGCCAACAGTATCACAGCCCCGGCGGTGGCTCTCGATGCCCGGCAACGGGTAATTGCACTCGATTTTGAACGGAAACAGGTACGGATTTTTGAAAAGAAAGAAGATGGAAACAAATAGACGTGATTTTTTCAGGAAAGCAGCGCAGTTGACTTTTTTCTCTGCACTGGTAGGCGGTTCAGCATACATGTTGGCCGAAAAAAGGGTGCAACTCGATGGATGTGCCGAAAATAAATTCTGCAAAAGTTGTCAGAAACTGAATACCTGCTCGCTTGATCAGGCCAAAAACTTCAGGAAAGATGAGCGCTAAAAAAGAACCCAAAAGCATGGAGCGCCGTCGGTTTATCCGAAACGGAATGCAGTTGGCGCTGGCGGTTTCGTTGGGAGGCGTGGCCGGGGTTTCGTTCCTGAAATCGACCACGAAGGAGTTTGTGTGGCAGATTGATCCGTTTAAATGTGTGCAGTGCGGGCGCTGTGCCACCGAATGTGTCATGTCGCCCTCGGCGGTGAAATGTGTTCATGCTTACGATTTGTGTGGTTATTGCGATTTGTGCGGCGGTTACCTGAAACCCGATCCCAACGCCCGGAGCACGGCTGCTGAAAACCAGCTTTGCCCAACGGCGGCCATTCAGCGAAAATACATTGAAGAGCCTTATTTTGAATATGTTATTGATGAAACATTGTGCATTGGCTGTGCTAAATGTGTAGCAGGTTGCACCTCTTTCGGAAATGGCTCGCTGCACTTGCAAATCAGGCACGACCGCTGCAAAAACTGCAACGAGTGCGCCATTGCCCGTGTTTGCCCGGCTGATGCGTTTCAGCGGGTTCCGGCCGATACACCATACCTGATTAAAGGTGGATTTACCAAAGGAGGAACGAGTAAAGATCAGTTGAAGAAAGGATAGTCAGCTATGCAACTTGAGAAAATTCAAACGAAGATTTACGAAATACGAGGACAAAAGGTCATGCTGGATTTCGACTTGGCTGAACTTTATGAAGTTGAGACGAAGAATCTAAACTTAGCTGTAAAACGAAATAACAAGCGGTTCCCACCTGATTTTATGTTTCGGCTTTCGAAATCCGAATGGGAAAGTTTGAGGTTGCAAATTGAAACCTCAAAGAGTCGGGGCGGAACGAGGTATTTGCCTCACGCTTTTACAGAACAGGGAGTTGCCATGTTGAGCGGTATCCTTAATTCGGAAAAAGCGATTGAAGTTAATATTTCGATCATGAGGGCATTTGTTTTGATCAGGCAATATGCATTGACATATAAAGATTTGAGCGAAAAATTGGAGAAGCTTGAAGGTAAGTATGACGAACAATTTAAAGATGTTTATGAGGCTTTAAATTTCCTGCTTCAAAAAGACACAGGAAACCGAACAAAAACAGCGTAAACGAATAGGTTATAAAAGTGAGTTTAAGTGAAATAATTTTCAGCCGGTATGCAACTTGAGAAAATTCAAACGAAGATTTACGAAATCAGGCGACAAAAAGTCATGCTGGATTTTGATCTTGCGACTTTATATGAAGTTGAGAACAGAGCGTTAAAACAAGCGGTGAAACGAAACCTTGATCGCTTCCCCAATGATTTTATGTTTCAACTAACTAAACCGGAATGGCAGGAGGTTATCACAATTTGTGATAACCTACCGGATGGGGTAAAATTCAGCCCGGCTACTCCATTCGCTTTTACAGAACAAGGAGTGGCAATGCTTTCGAGTGTTTTAAGAAATTCAACAGCTATACAGATCAATATTCAAATTATGCGGGCTTTTGTTTTTGTGCGCCAATATGCTATGACTCATAAGGATTTGACCGAAAAGCTGAAAGAGATTGAGAATAAATAC
Source organism: Sunxiuqinia sp. (assembly GCA_037446835.1). GTDB lineage: Bacteria > Bacteroidota > Bacteroidia > Bacteroidales > Prolixibacteraceae > Aquipluma. Next base: position 4,000 of record JBBIHV010000092.1, read on the forward strand.
GATCAGCAATTTAAGGATGTCTATGAAGCAATTAATTTCCTGCTTCAAAAAGACCATCAGGAAACAGATCAAAAACAGCGAAAACGCATAGGTTTTAAAAATGATGAGACAATTTAAACAATATTTTCTACTGATTTCGGTGTTGCTTTTTACAACAGTGCAATCGTTTGCCGCCGATGCGAAGCAGCGCTTTCCGAAACCTGAATTCGATTCGGGCTATGTGCAGCCACACACCACAGCGCCATCTCCGCGGTTTGTCTTCCTGGAATACCTGGATGTGCTGGTTTTACTGGTGGTTTTGTCGGTTGTTACCTGGTTTGTGCTGAAAAAGCGCTCGCGCAAAGGCGTTTTCTGGACCTCGGTATTTTCCTTGCTGTATTTTGGTTTTTACCGCGAAGGCTGCATCTGCTCCATCGGTTCTATCCAGAATGTGGTGCTGGGCATCTTCGACCCGACCTACGCCATCCCGGTTACGGCCTTGTTGTTCTTTTTGTTGCCGCTCATTTTTTCGCTTTTCTTCGGAAGGACCTTTTGTGCCGGGGCCTGCCCGCTGGGCGCCATTCAGGACATTGTGGCCATCAGGCCAATCGAATTGCCCAAATGGATTCAGAAAGTGCTGGGCCTGATTCCTTATTTGTACCTGGGTCTGGCGGTTTTGTATGTGGCCACCAAATCCGAATTTATCATCTGCCGGTACGATCCTTTTGTCGGATTATTCCGGTTCGATGCCACGTTTACTATGCTCATTTTGGGTATTTTATTCCTTGCGGTTGGCGTGTTTGTGGCACGTCCGTATTGCCGGTTCTTTTGTCCGTACGGAGTATTGCTGGGCTGGATGTCGAAGTTTTCGTCTAAACACCTGACTATCACTCCGGCGGCATGTATTCAGTGTAAACTGTGTTCCAACTCGTGCCCGTTTGGCGCCATCGACGAACCGGTTGCAGAAACGGGCAAACGTCGTAGCAATGTGAACCGGCTGATGACATATTTCGTCATTCTTCCTTTGTGGGTCGGAATTGGCGGGTTTGCCGGTTCCATGATGCACGTGCCGTTGTCGCGGTTTAATTCGACCGTTTACATGGCCGAGGAAATTGTGAAACATCCTGAAGTAAAAAACGATCCGAATAATATTGACGTTCGCACATTTATGGCTTCCGGAAAAACGACCGACCAACTGGTGCTTGAAGCCGATAAAATTCGTCACCAGTTTTATATCGGAGGTTGGCTGTTGGGCGGGTTCATGGGTTTGGTAATTGGCACGAGCCTGATTAATTTGTCAACCTTCAGGAAGCGTGAAGATTGGGAACCCAACCGTACCAATTGCCTGAGCTGTGCGCGTTGCCTGGATTATTGCCCGGTGAAGAAAGAATAATCGAATAAGAAAGCCCCCTCCAAACCTCCCCCGAAAGGGGAGGCTTAAAACAGTCGCAGATTCTGGAGGAGTTTTGGCTGTTGGATACTGGAATTTTCAAAATTGAATTAGTTCTGAAAAAAAATTGTATAATGCTTTCAAAGTCCCCTTTCGGGGGATTTAGGGGCTTTAAATATTTCAATACAATGAACGACAAACTTAAACTGGCTCAACGAATTGCCTGGATCGCTGCCGGATTTGCCGCCATCATGGCCGTTTTGCTGATTGCCAATTTTATTCAGACCAATCTGAATAAACCGATCGACAACAAAACCATTCCGGCGTTGGTGAAAAGGTTGAGCCAAAATCCGGGCGACGAATCGCTGAAAGCCGAAATCCGCGCCTTCGACCTGATGGCCCGAAAAGCCTATTTTACCAGTCAGTGGCAGTTGCGCACCGGAAGCTACCTCATGTTTCTGGGAATTATCATTTCAGTTTTGGCGGTTCGCTATGTTTTGGCGGCCAAATCGAAACTGAACGAAATTGACAGCATCGATAAAGTTAGCGGTCTCGATAAACTGGTGGCCCAGAAATGGGTCATTTATGCGGGTTCCGGGTTGATCGTCCTGGCGCTGGTCTCCGGATTTTTGTCGTACAATTCGCTGAACACGTATCAGGTTGACGAGAATCTGGTCGTGCAGCAAAACGAATCCGCTCAAAAATCGGCTCCTGCCAATCAGGAAATGCAAACCCCGTTGGCTGTTCAGGGGCAGCAAAAGGCACCGGAGGCAACCACTACTCCCGCTGCGAAAACTGCAGAAGTGGCGCAACCGGCTGCCGAAAAAGTTCAGGAAGCGAAAGGAACAGATACGCCACAGGCGGCTGCTCCGGCTACACCAACTGCAACTTCCGGGTTTCCGACAATGGCCCAGTTAAAAGCAAATTATCCGTTTTTTCGTGGTCCTGAAGGGATTGGCGTCGCTTTTCAGAAAAATACGCCAACCGATTGGAATGGCGCTTCAGGAAAAAATGTGCTCTGGAAAGTTAAAGTTCCGAAACCGGGATTCAGCTCACCAATCATCTGGGGCGACAAACTGTTTGTAACTGGCGCCGATGCCCAGGCACGAATGGTTTACTGTTACGATAAAAACTCCGGAAAACAGTTGTGGGAAGCAGCAGCCGACAACATTCAGGGTTCGCCTGCAAAAATGCCCAAAGTAACCGCCGAAACCGGCCTGGCTGCCCCGACCATGGCTACCGATGGGAATGCCGTGTTTGCCATTTTTGCCACCGGCGACGTGCTGGCACTCGACATGAGCGGAAAACGCCTGTGGGCGCGCAATCTGGGAGTTCCGGATAATCATTACGGACATGGTTCTTCGCTGATCATTTACAAAGACAAGCTGCTCATTCAATATGACACCAACAAATCGGGAAAACTGATCGCGCTGAACACAAAATCAGGAGAAACGACATGGGAAACCGCGCGAAATTCAAAAATATCGTGGTCGTCGCCCGCTTTGGTGAATACCGGAAATCATTTTGAACTGATCCTGACCACCAATCCGAATGTGAATGCCTACAATCCCGAAACCGGAAAAGAACTTTGGAACATTGCCTGTCTTTCCGGAGAAGTGGGCCCCTCGGCCGGATATGCCGACGGGATGGTGTTTGCCGGAAACGAATATGCCAAGTTGGTAGGCATTAAAATCGGCGGCGACAAACCCGAAATTGCCTGGGAAGCGGATGAATTTTTACCTGAAGTTTCGAGCCCGATGGCGGTGAACGGCTTGTTGTATATTGCCACATCGTATGGCGTTTTTGCCTGCTATGATGCCAAAACCGGCACCAAAAACTGGAGCCAGGAATTTAGCGATGGCTTCTATTCGTCGCCGGTTTTTGCCGATGGAAAAGTTTACATAACCGACATGGCGGGGAAAACGCATATCGTTAAAGCAACGAAAGATTACCAGTTGATTGGCACACCCGAACTGGGTGAAAAATCAGTGTGTTCTCCGGTATTTCAGGATGGCCGGGTGTATCTGCGAGGCGAACAGAATTTGTATTGCATTGGGAACTAGAATAAATTTTGATGGGCAAGATTCTGCAACAGCCCTGAAAGGGCGAGATCTAACAGCGATGGGTGGAACCCATCGAATAATGAAAAATCGGAAATTCGCCCTGAAAGGGCATAACCCAATAGCGATGGGCGTAGCCCGTCGAATAATAAAAATTGAAAACCAGCCCTGAAAGGGCAAAATCTAATAGCGATGGGTGTAACCCATCGAATAATGAGATAGAACAAAACCAAGCCCTGAAAGGGCGTAATTTCGCATAAACATGGGACAATCGCTCGTAGCCAATTACCTCCACGTTGTGTTTAGCACCAAGCACAGGGAATCATTGATTGATCAAGTAATTGAAAATGAACTCCACAATTATTTGGGTGGTATTTGTAAAAATCTGGAATGTCAGCCCATTAAAGTTGGAGGATATACTGATCATATTCACATCCTTTGCATGTTATCAAAAAAAATTGCACTGGTCAAGCTCATGGAAGAGCTGAAATCTCACTCTTCAAAGTGGATAAAAACCAAAGGGGAAGCATATCATAACTTCTATTGGCAAGATGGTTATGGGGCGTTTTCAGTAAATCCGAGCGAAGTTGAGATTGTAATTAATTACATTTCAAACCAGAAAGAACACCATAGTAAAAAAACATTTCAGGATGAATACAGGGCGTTTTTAAAGAAGTATAAAGTTGACATTGACGAGCGTTACGTTTGGGACTAGGTATTACGCCCCTTTATGGCTTGAAGGTATAGTGGGCCTGCGTTTGCACAGGGCTTCACCCTGTGTTAACAGATTAAACCCCTTCAGGGCAAACGAGTTCTATCAGTGTTGAAAGCATTAGCCCTGAAAGGGATTAATCTAATAGCGAAAGGTGTGGCCCATCGGAATAATGAAAGGGCAAAATCGATTAGTTATGGTTGAAGACCATCGAATAGTGGAAAACAATAGGTGCCCTGAAAGGGATTAATCTAATAGCGATGGGTGTAGCCCATCGAATAATAAAAATTGAAAACCAGCCCTGAAAGGGCAAAACCTAATAGCGATGGGTGTTAGCCCATCGAAAAAATAAGAAATAATATAAACAGCCCTGAAAGGGTGTGATTAAAAATATAGAGTGAGCGAATTAACGAACATACAACAAACCATCGATCAGATTATTGCCGAAAAGGGAACGGCATCGCGTTCGGTTATCCCGATTCTGCAATCCATTCAGGGTACGTTCAATTACCTTCCGGAAGAAGCGCTGAAATACGTTTGCGAAAAAACCGAAATTACTCCGGAACAGATTGTTGGGGTGGCTTCGTTTTATTCGCAGTTCCGGATGCAGCCCGTGGGTGAACACATCATCAAGGTTTGTGTTGGAACGGCCTGCCACGTAAAAGGCGCCGGACAAGTTTACGACGCTTTCCGCCGCCATTTTAACCTGACCGGCCACGAGGAAACCGACGCTTCGCGAAAATATACCATCGAAAAAGTATCGTGCCTCGGTTGCTGCACGCTGGCGCCTGTGGTTCAAATCGACGAAATCACCTATGGTCATGTTGCTTCCGATAAAGTTGGCAATGTGCTGGCCGATTTCGAGAAGCATGCCGGAATTTCAGGCGCAAAAAAGGGCTTATTTCGAAATGTGGATGGTCAGGAAATTCAGGGCGAAATTCGCATTGGACTAGGTTCGTGCTGCGTGGCCTCCGGAAGTGAGGAGGTGAAAAAAGCGGTTGAGGAAACCATTGAAGACACCGGAATTCAGATCAGCCTGAAAAATGTGGGATGCGTGGGCATGTGCCACCAGGTTCCGCTGGTGGAGGTTATCCCGAAAAACGAAAAACCGACTTTGTACGCTCGGGTCAGGCCCGAAGAAATTCAGGGAATTATTGAAAATCATTTCAAGCCGCTGGGAGCTTTCAGCAAACTGAAAAATAGTGTGTATAAATTTTTCGAGAGTGTACAAACCGACATGGTTTGGGACGGCGTGAAACAATATTCAATTGATGCGCGCGAAAAACAGGTTTCCGATTTTCTAGACCGGCAAATCCCGATTGCCACACAATACCGCGGAATTATTAATCCGCTGGATATTGAAGAATACAAGGCGCACGAAGGATTTGCAGCCATGAAGACCTGTTTGTTCGATCTGACTCCGGAAAAAATTATCGAAACCATTAAAGACAGCGGTTTGCGTGGAAGGGGAGGGGCCGGGTTCCCGACCGGGATGAAATGGGACCTGGTGGCCTTTAATCATTCCGATGTGAAGTACCTGATTGTCAACGGTGACGAGGGCGACCCAGGTGCATTCATGGACCGGATGTTGCTCGAATCGTATCCGTACCGCGTAATCGAGGGAGCAGTTATTGCAGCTAAAGCGGTAGGCGCCACACAGGGATTTTTCTACATCCGGGCCGAATATCCGCTGGCTGTAAAACGAATACGGCAGGCATTGATCAATTGCCGCGAACATAATTTGCTAGGCGAAAACATTCTGGGGAGTGGATTTTCATTCGATATGACCATCTACGAAGGGGCCGGCGCGTTTGTGTGCGGCGAGGAGTCGGCCATGATGGCGTCCATTGAAGGCGAACGTGGTTTCCCGCGCATACGTCCGCCATTTCCGGCGGTGAGCGGCTTGTGGAAAAAACCTACTCTGATTAACAATACCGAAACGTTCGCGCAGGTTTCGTACATCATCCGCGAAGGAGCCGCCAAATTTGCCAGCATCGGCAGCGAAAAGAGCAAAGGAACCAAGGTTTTTGCTTTGGCCGGAAAGGTGAACCGCGGCGGACTGATTGAAGTGCCGATGGGAATTACCGTTCGTCAGATTGTCGAGGAGATTGGTGGTGGCGTACAGAATGGAAAGAAATTCAAGGCGGTTCAAATTGGCGGACCTTCCGGAGGTTGCGTACCTGCTGAATTGTACGACACGCCCATCGATTACGAATCGCTTCTGAAAGTGGGCGCCATGATGGGTTCCGGCGGTTTGGTGGTGCTCGACGAAGACGATTGCATGGTGGATATTGCCCGGTATTTCCTGTCGTTTACGCAGAACGAATCGTGCGGAAAATGTACGTTCTGCCGTGTGGGAACCAAGCGGATGCTGGAAATCCTGAACAAAATTACTTCCGGAAAAGGCACCGAAAAAGATTTGGATGAGCTGGAATACCTGGCCGACTGGACGAAAAAAGGCAGTTTGTGCGGATTGGGGAAATCGGCGCCAAATCCGGTTTTATCTACCTTGAAATATTTCAGACAGGAATATCTGGCGCACATCAACGGCAAATGCCCATCAGGAAAATGTCAGGCTTTAATCAAATACCAGATCAACGATTTGTGCATCGGCTGTACCAAATGTGCCCAGAAATGCCCGACTGAAGCCATTTTGTTCAAACCGCACGAAAAGCACGAGGTCATCACCGATCTCTGTATCAAGTGCGACGCCTGCAAACAGGTTTGCCCGGTGGATGCGGTGGAGATCATATAGGTCCAAATTTCAGGTTTTGGATATAGGAAATTGGTTATTGGATATTTTAACCCCATCCCTAGCCCTTCCACTAAAAGGGAAGGGAACAGATTGTAGAAGTTCTGAAGTATAATGAATTGAAATATTGCGTGTCCGTCAGCTAAAGCAGACGGCAAAGAATAATTGGTTCAATGTTCGAAAGGATGGTTTTTATCCTTTGCCGTCGGTTTCAACCGACGGATGTAAGATTGAATAGTATAGATATAAAATAGTTCTGATTTTTAGACCTAACAGGTTTTTAAACCTGTTAGGTCTGTCGAATAGAAACGCAAATGATAAAACTTACCATAGATAATCACTCCATCGAAGTTCCTGCAGGCACTTCAGTCTGGCAGGCGGCCCTATCCGCTGGCATTGAGATTCCAACCATGTGTTTTCTGGAAGGAACTGAGCATTTTACCTCGTGCATGATTTGCCTGGTGAAAGATGCCAAAAACGGACGTTTTTTTGCCTCCTGCTCTACACCGGTTTCCGAAGGTCAGGTTTTGATTACGAACGATGAGGAAACCATCGAATCGCGGAAAGCGGCGCTCGAACTGCTTTTGAGCGAGCACGTGGGCGACTGCGAAGCGCCCTGCCAGTTGGTTTGTCCGGCTCACATGAACATTCCGCTGATGAACCGCCTGATTGCGAAAGGTGATTTCGCCAAAGCGCTTGAAGTTGTGAAACGCGATATTGCGTTGCCGTCGATTCTTGGTCGGATTTGTCCGGCACCCTGCGAGGCTGGCTGCCGTCGCAAACAGGTTGACGAAGCAGTTTCGATTTGTTTGCTGAAACGGTTTGCAGGCGACGAAGACCTGAAAAGTGGAAAGCCCTATCTACTTAAGCTGGCGCCGCTTTCAGGCAAAAAAGTAGTGGTGATTGGCGCCGGTCCGGCCGGACTGGCTGCTGCCTTTTATTTGCAGATCAAAGGGCACCAGACCATCGTTTTCGATAAAAATGACCGGGCTGGAGGAGAGTTGCTTCAAATCAGTTCAGAAATTTTGCCTCGTGAAATTATTGAACAGGAAATCGCTCAAATTGTGGCGACCGGAGTGCAAATCCGTTTGAATGAAACGATTGATGATAATCGGTTTGCAGAATTGGAGAGCGAATTTGATGCGGTCGTCCTGGCTTCAGGAACAATTACCGAAGAAACTTCTGCCTTCAGCCTGAAAACTTCAAAAACTGGGATTGTCGCAGATAAGTCGAGTTACCTGACTTCCACGCCAAAGGTGTTTGCCATTGGAAACGCGCTTCGGGCTTCCAAACTGGCGGTGCGTTCGGTGGGGCAGGGAAAGGAAGTTGCAACGATTATCGACAATTATTTCAAAACTTCGGAAGTAAAAGGCTATTCGGAGCGGTTTAATTCCAAATTCGGTCGATTGGGCGAAGTGGAATTTATTCAGTATTTAAAAGACTCGGAAACAGCGCCCCGGCAAAGCGCTGATATGTCGGGGTTTACCCGCGAAATGGCCATTCGTGAAGCCAAACGCTGCATGCATTGCGACTGCCGAAATCCCGAAAGCTGTGTTTTGCGGGAATTATCAGACCGTTATCTGGCTTCACAAAAACGCTTTCAGGGGGAAGATCGAATACCGGTTGAAAAGTTTGTACACCGCGAAGGAATTGTTTATGAGGCAAATAAGTGTATCAAATGCGGCATCTGTGTCCGGTTGACACGCCAACATCAGGAAGAATTCGGCTTTACGTTTATCGGTCGTGGTTTCGATGTGAAAGTGGGCGTTCCGTTTAACGAAAGCGTTCAGAAAGGGCTGGAGAAAACGGCGGCTATCGTGGCAAAAGCTTGTCCGACAGGGGCGCTGGCCATGTTTGAAGCGGAGGAACAAGCATGATTGAAACCAAAATTTAGCTCAGCTACTTTGTAATATCCATTTCCAAACTGGTATTATCTGAATGGTTTGGTCCTCAGTGGTGAGCTTGTCTTCTGTGTCATTGGTTAAAACTAGTCCTTTTTGAAGTGAGTAGGTTTTCATCGCTTCCATTAGTCCATTTATTTCACGGGATTTCGTTTCCGGCGTTTCGAAGGAAAAACACACCTGAATGGCATTTGTAATTTGGGTTCCCTGTCGGATTACAAAATCACATTCATTTTTCCCGCTGTAATAAAAAATTTCCTGTCCTTGTCTTTTTAATTCCAGGAATACAATGTTTTCAAGCAAACGGCCTTTTTCTTCGGAAGATAAAAAGCCGAGTCGGGTAACCAACGCCTGATCAATAAAATATGTTTTTTTTGGATTTTGAATTTGTTTTTTCAACGAAAAATCGAATTTGTTCACCTGAAACAGGAGGTAGGTATTTTGAATGAACTGGAGATAATTGCTTATGGTTGAGGCATTTTTTACTCCGATGGTTTTGGCAAGGCTATTAAATGACGAAAGTCTGGAAACATTGCTGGCCAGAAAATAGACTAATTCGAGCATTTCTTTTTCGTTTGTCAGGTTATTGCGCACCATAACGTCGCGATACAAAATGTTGTTGTAGAGCAACTTCATGTAGTTTTCATTTTGGTTTTCAAGAAATACCGGAAAGCCACCAAACGAAACAAATTTCGCGAATAAGGCTTTTAATTCCGATCTTCCTTCGGTTGTGTAAATATCTTCTGGGGTCAGCGCTTTTTGATTGAATTCGAGAAACTCTTTAAACGAGAAAGGGTACAACTCCAGCGAAACATACCGTCCTGTCAGGTGAGTTCCAAGTTCGCGGCTCAGCATATTGGAATTTGATCCTGTAATATATACCTTATTCCCGTAATCATGCAACCGCCTGATAAAACGCTCCCAGCCTGTAATGTTCTGAATTTCATCGAAATAAAAGGTTTTCTGAATCCCAAAAAGTTCGATGAATGTTTCATATAAAAGCTGAAAATCTTCAACCGTAAATTGGACTAAACGTTCATCATCAAAATTTATAAAGTAATCTTTTTCAGATTGTTCTGCCCTGATTTGCTGCAAGAGAGTGGATTTTCCACAGCGTCTGATCCCGGATATAACCACTATTTCCGGGCTACTCAAATAGGAGGCCGGAAGATTTCTTCTAACATAGCGGGTGTTCCATTCCAGCTTCCGCTGATCGAACAAAACCATCTTTAATAACTCTTTCATTGTGACTTAGTTATATGAGTTTTCTAAATGCAAATATATTAAAGTTCCTATTTTAAATAGAAGATAATTGTAAAAAGTTTCTCTTTAAAATGGTTAATTTTAATTCCATATTTGAAATTAGTACTTTCATTTATTTCTTTCAAAGTCTTTGGTATTTTTATAGCTTTGAAACAAAGCCAAAACAGTTAATCAAAATGAGGTTGTCACAAATTTTACTACTTCAATTCTTTAGTTTTCTTGCCGTTTCGTCTTCTGCCCAGTCCTGGAATATCTTTCGGGGCAATCAGCAACTTTCAGGAGCGACTTCGGCAAATCTTCCGGAGAAACCGAAATTGCTTTTTTCGTATCAAACGGGCGATGACATTAAAGCTTCACCCGTGGTTGACGGAAAAACCATTTTTTGCGGCTCGACTGACGGAAGCATGTATGCCATTGGGTTCGACGGCAAGCTAAAATGGAAATTCGCTGCCGGAAATTCGATTGAAGCTCCGGCACTGGCGCTCGACGGTTCGATTTTTTTTGGCTCACTCGATGGACTTTTTTTCAGGCTGGATGAAAAAACAGGCAAGCAAATCTGGAAATACAAAACCGACAATCAGATTGAGGGTTCACCAAACTGGCTGAAAGTCGGAAATCAAATTCGGCTTTTCGTCGGAAGTTACGATTACAACCTGCATTGCGTCGGCTTTAATAAAGGCGACAGCATCTGGCACTACGAATCGGATAATTACATCAACGGCGCACCGGCACTTTATGGCAAATACGCCGTTTTTGGCGGCTGCGACGGTTTTCTCCACCTAGTGAACATCGAGACCGGAAAGGTGTTTAAAAAAATTAAGCTGGAAACCTACATTGCTTCGTCGCCGGTAATTGACGGGAACCATGCTTACGTGGGCGATTATGAAGGACGGTTCTTCTGCATCGATCTGGAAGCCGGAAAGGTGGTCTGGATGTACGATGATCCGGAGAAAAACCTGCCATTTATCGCGTCGCCGGCTTTAAGCGGAAACCTGATCGTGATTGGCAACCAGGACCGGTTTATTTATTGTCTGGATAAAAATTCAGGAAAAGTAGTCTGGAAGATAAAAACCAGCAATCGGGTTGAG
>JBBIHV010000093.1:0-15131 GCA_037446835.1 Sunxiuqinia sp.
GAACTGCACGAAGTTGGTGTTGGCCCGATTCACGCCGGGGTGATCGAACCCGGGCATTTCCGGTTTATTTGCAACGGCGAACAAATTCTTCACCTCGAAATACAGTTGGGATACCAGCACCGTGGCATTGAGCAGCAATTTCTTGAAAAGAAAAAATTGCTTCAGCGGACCATCCTTGCCGAATCGATTGCCGGCGACACGGTTGTGGGCCACACCACCGCTTTTGCACAGGTTTGGGAAAGTTTGTGCGGAATTCAGGTTTCGCGCGACATCGAATTTTCGCGTACCCTCGCGCTCGAACTGGAGCGGATGGCCATTCATACCGGCGATTTAAGCGCCGTTTGCACCGACATTGCCTATCAATTGGGCAGTTCGGTATTTGGCCGTTTACGGACACCAATCATTAATTTTATGCAGGAGTGGGGAGGTAACCGCCTGTCGAAAGGACTGATCAGGCCCGGACGGAATCAGTTCCCGTTTACGCCTGAATTGGGAAAACGACTATCTGAAGTATTGGACGCCTATAAACCCGATTTTCTGGAAATGAACGAGCAACTGTTTCATTTGCCCAGCGCCCTTTCGAGGTTCGAGCGGACCGGTGTGGTTTCGTACGATGATGTTTTGTCGATTGGTACCGTTGGAATGGTCGCCCGCATGAGCGGGCTGAACCGCGATGTTCGTTCATCGCATCCGTTTGGTCTTTATCCGGAGTTAAATCACGAACCGATCATTAAACACCACGGCGATGTGTATTCGCGTGTACAAATTCGGAAAGCGGAAGTGAAACAGTCGATGCAATACGTCAGGAGCATGATTAAAAATGTGCCTGAATACGAGCAGGACGATTTTTCTTTACGAAAACCGAAACCCAATTCATTTACGCTTTCGCTGGTTGAAGGCTGGCGCGGTGAGATTTGCCATTGCGCTATAACCGACGACCAGGGTGAACTGATGATGTACAAAGTGAAAGATCCGTCGTTTCACAACTGGCTGGCTTTGGCACTTGCTGTGCGGAACAACGAAATATCCGATTTCCCGATTTGCAACAAGAGTTTTAACCTGTCGTATGCAGGCCACGATTTATAGGAAAGAAGACCCCTTCCTGTTCCCCCGAAAGGGGAAAGATTTTTGCATCAGGTTTTGGGGAGATTGTTGCCCTGAAGGGGCAAAATATCAATAGCCCGGGGCAACGCCCCGGGAAAATAAGATGATGAGAAAAACCGTCCGCGAGATAACATCTTTCAAAATAAAACCTCTTTTCGGACGGAATGGAACGGTTTTTAAAATATTAGTTCTCCAGAGATTTTGACCATATTTTCAGAAGGCAATAAAAATAAAATAAAACACCATGTTCGATAACGTAAAAATTCTATATCACCAGGGGAAGCAGTTTATTCCGGATGTGACCACCGCCAAGGTTCCGGGCATTTTCAGGGGAAGACCGGTTATCAGCACTGCGAAGGTGAACGAACAGGAGCTGGTTGATCTGTGCCCGGTTGAGGCAATTTCGGCTAATCCGGTGAGCATCGATCTGGGGAAATGCACTTTTTGCGGCGAATGTGCCAAACAGTTTCCGGAGAAAGTAAAATTCACCACCGATTATAAAATTTCGACCAACGAACGCGAACGCCTGATTGTAAAAGAAGGCGATGAAAATCCGATTGAAGTCAATCCGGAAACCGTCAGAAAAGAAATTCGTCGTGTGTTTGGACAATCTTTAAAACTCAGGCAGGTGAGCGCAGGTGGCGACAACAGTTGCGAGTGGGAACTGAATGCAGCAAACAATGTGCAGTTCGATATGAGCCGTTTCGGGATCGAATTTGTTGCTTCGCCACGTCATGCAGATGGGATCGTGATTACCGGACCGATTTCGGAGAACATGGCCGAACCGTTGCAGATTTGTTACGACGCGGTTCCTGAACCTAAAATCATTGTACTGGCAGGAACCGATGCCATCAGCGGTGGAATTTTGGGAAACAGCGCTGCAGTTGACCGCGGTTTTCTCAGTAAATACCCCATCGATTTGTATATTCCGGGCAACCCGACCCATCCGCTAACAATCATTAACGGTTTGCTGGATTTGACCAGGAAACGGAAGAAGTAGAGATTGTGAACCAACTGAGCGGCAGGTCCGGTTTCTGTAATTCATTCTGTAAACACGAACCTGGCAGTTGTAAGTGGTGATTGTTAATCCAGTTTTACGTGAACCCATTATTCAATAAGATTCTTTGCGGCTTCGGCAATTTTCAAAGAAACGTCATCAAGCAGGCGATATCTCCTAACATAAATGGCCCGTTTATTCGATTTGATCTCACTTATGTCTTTTTGAACTGGCTTCAGGGGCAGTTCGAACCAGCCGTCGGGCTCAAGCCGACCGCCCGATTCGCCCCAAAATGCGTCGTAATCGAATTGGATGGCATGCAGCCAATGGAGGTGGATTGTATGTTGGCGCCGGTAAGGATGGATCGCGTCTCCAACGCCGTAAACAGCAGTAAATCCCAACTGTCTCGACAGCTCCTGAACAGCAAAGACCATAAATGATTTCGGGCGAAGGCCTTGCAGCAATTTCTGGACTTGTTTGGTTACATCTGATTCGTTTACCGAATGCCCTTGAATGCAAGCAATCCTGCAAACCCAGTTTCCCGGTGATTTTTCTTCAAATGAAAACGCTATTGTCGCTATCGTTCCGCCTAGCTGATCGGATTCAAAAAAAAGAACGAGTTCACCTTCTTTCCGGTGCATATCGTGATAGCCCAGTTTCAAAGAGCAATCGATGGATTCATTGAGTTGCCAATGTGCGATTTCAACACCGCCGGGGCTGGTGATTACCTTTTTAAAGGTTTCCCCCTTGCTCGTAACAAACCGATAGGTGTCGAGGATAATTTTTATCTTTCGTTCTGCCCTCCATCCGATCGACATATAAATCCTGAAGGGCTTGAAATACAACTGTGGACGGTGTGTGGCTACCGGAAGAAAATCGGGCGATTTAAAAATTTCAAACCATTTCGACGCGATTTTCGGATGGAGGAGCGCGGCAAACAAACTCCTCCATTGCTGCTTTCTGCGATAGCTTTTCTGATAACCTGGATAAGCTTTTGAAGCAAGTTGCCAACTATCTGTGGCGACTGAAATATATGGAATTCGGACCATGATTCAAGGAAAATTTTATTTAGCCTGAAAGAAAATGCAGCACTGAGGTGTGCTGATTTTCACCTGGTTGGCACGTAATCTTTTAATCACTTTTGTCTTCGGCGCAAGTCTGTCAATTTCATTCAAGGTTAAAATTGCGTGCCGCTTGTTTATTGATATAAATGTAGTCACTTACTATTTTTGATGGAGTTTGAATACAATTGTTCGGCAAATGTATTCCTTTTTTAACATTTATCTTGCCCATCAACCAGGAACTGCTCCTCGGGAATGAACATTAAAAGGCTCAAAGGAACGGATTGGGTTGTTAGGATGGACTTTATTCCAATTTTACAATCGAATAGGTTTGGCCAGGCATCGTTACCGATGTTTTTTGTCCTGTTTTGCTTAGTTTTAGTGCTTTTCCGGCCAAGACTACCGTTTTTTTGAAGGTTATATTTAGCTCAAATTCGGCGGTGGCCTCTTTGCCCGATGGGTTTAGCATCACAAGGACTACATCTTTGTCTTTTGCCCTGGCATAAACAAAAGGATAGGCATTTTCTTTTGCGAACAAGGGTATAAATTCAGTATAATCGGCAAGGGCCGGTTCGGTGTGTTTTAGTTTGATCAGTTTTCGTGTCCGGTTTAACAACGAGTTTGGGTCTTTTTCTTCAGCTTCAACATTGGGCGCGTCTTTGGCAGGGTCAACCGGCAGGTATAATTTTCCGGCATCTGCTGTTGAGAACCCCAGGTTTTTACCGCTATTCCATTGCATCGGGGTGCGGGCGCCATTTCTGGGCCTGTACGCCCCTTCAACCTGTGGCCAATCTGCTGGCATTTGGCGCATTCCAATTTCGTTGCCATAGTATAAAAATGGAGTTCCGGGCATGGTCAATCCAAATGCGTAAATAATTTCAAGGTCGTCGTCGCTGCGTTTGTTGCCTAACCGGGCGTTGTCGTGGTTGCCAAGTGGCAGGCAAATGTATCCTTTCCCTTTCGTTGGAATGTACTGCTCCATATATTTATCGAGAAAATGCCTGATGTTTCCTTTTCCTTGCACATCGAAGTAGCTGTGCCCTTCGGAATATCCGTTCAGGATTCGCCAGCTTTCTTTTTGGAAAAGGTCGTTGTAGCCATCGAACCAATGGAAGAAATCGGCATGGAAACACCCGTCGAGTGCGTCAATCGGGTACGACCATTCCGATACCATAAAAGCTTCGGGAAATTCTTTTTTGAGCATGGCCCGAATTTCCTGCCAGAATTTTTTGGTGGCATCTTCGTGTGTGTTGAAAAATTGCGGGTTTCCCTGAATGTTGGCTGTTTTGACCAGGGCTCCGGCCATGTCGGCCCGAAACCCATCGGCGCCCATCTTCATCCAGAACCTGACAACCTTTTTCATTTCTTCGCGCATGTTCAACACATCGGGATGATTCGTTGGAAGTTCCCATTTTTTGGTAGTATCGGGTGATGCAAACCCATAATTCAAGGCCGGTTCGCAGTAGAAAAAATTGCGCATGTATTGGCCGTTCCGGGTACCCATGCCTTTAATAAAAGCATCCTGGTATTCTTTTGGTGGGTTCATCCAGATGTTATCCGTCCAGATGTACCAGTTCGAATATTTATTCTTTTCCTGTTGCGCTGAAGCCTTGAACCACGGATGTTCAATGGAAGTATAACTGGCCACAAAATCGAAAAGGACTTTCAGGCCCCTTTTGTGGGCTTCTTCGAAAAGCTTTTTAGCATCGTCGTTTGTGCCATACCGGGGCGCTACTTTGCAATAGTCAGAAATGTCGTAACCCGCGTCGCAAAAGGGCGATTCGAAAAATGGATTGATCCAGATGGCATCCACGCCCAGGCTTTTTATATAGTCAAGCTTTTGGATAATTCCCTGGAGATCGCCAATCCCATCGCCGTTGGAATCGTAATACGTTTGAGGATAAATTTGATAAAATACTGCACGGTTGACCCATTCGGGGCAATCGGGAATGATGTATTTCCCGGTTATCTGACCGGAATTTGAGGTGTTTTGGGCTTTGCCCTGAACTGTTAAAAAAAAGGCGATTAAGAATGCCAGTAACAGATTAAGTTGGGAATAGGACGGGTTTTTCATCGGTTATAAATAGGTTTTGGGTTATCAATATTTTCGGTGGTTTCTGATTTGTCTGAAATATGGAGGGCAAATGTTTCTGCGTCAAAGTTTAAGTTCCTTACAAAATCTTCTGAAACATCAACTCTGCTTTCCAGCCATCCAGGGTTCGGCGCCAGTCTTTCTTGGTCCCGCAAAGTTCGAACCCGTTTTTTTTAAACAACTGGATGCTGGGCAGGTTGTCTTCGCCGATATTGGCGTACAACTGGTGCAGCCGCAGGTAATTGACGGCATAATCGCAAAGGAGTTTGAGCGCTTCGGTAGCATAGCCAAGTTTCCGGTCTTTTTCGTCGTGGATCAGGATGCCGGCGCCTGCACGGAAATGAAACGGATCGAAATCGAACAGGTCAATTGCACCAACCGCCGTCCCCTCGTGCGTTTCGATGATCATCCTGACTTGCCTGCTTTCGTAAATGTCGCGCTGCGATTCCTTGATGTATTTGGCCAGGATGAATTTCGAAAACGGTTCGAACGTGTTGCTCACTTCCCAGATCTCGGTGTTGTTTTCCCAGTCGAACAGCAAATCGATGTCGTTGGGTTCAAGCGCCCTGAACCGTATTTTGTTTGATTCCAGTTTTGTATTGCTCATAATTTTCAGATGTTTCTCCAGGCTTTTAAAACGATTTCCAGATCGTTTATCAGCCGATAATTTTTGGCATAAACCATATTTAGTTCATCTTTCTTTTTCTCCGGAATGCTTTCAGGAAAAAGTGAGG
Organism: Sunxiuqinia sp.; assembly: GCA_037446835.1. Taxonomy (GTDB): domain Bacteria; phylum Bacteroidota; class Bacteroidia; order Bacteroidales; family Prolixibacteraceae; genus Aquipluma. The sequence continues at coordinate 5,989 of JBBIHV010000093.1, forward strand.
CAGGCGAGAGGATGCCTTTTTTCAGGAGCGGCAAATGGCCCACATTTCCGGGGCAGTATCCAACCCAGCTTTTTTGTGCCGATATAACTTCAAAAATACTCCGGAAGAACCTGCCTTTTTGAGGAACAAACCACAACAGCACCGGCGCCAGGATAAAAAGAAGGATGGATAAAACGATGTCGGAAATCCGTTTATTTTGTTTGTTGGTTTCTTTTGCGATGGAATTGATTTCAACCACATACAAATCACCCGCAGTAGCGATTGAATTGCTGCCGATGATAGAAAGGCTTTCAGGAGCCGCAATTTTATAGTCGATGTCGAGCTTGGTCAGGTCGAGCATAATCCTGATAATTTCCTGAGATGGAATATCTTCCGACGAAAAAATCAGTTCGTCGATTTTGTTGATCTGCACAATTTCCTGAAGTTGGCCGAGGGTTCCCAGAAAATACGGTTGATTGGTTGAAACTTCAGGAGACACAGAGCCAACCGTGTCGATTTTCAATCCCGAAACAGAAATGAGTTCGGCAATCCGTTTCGATTCGGTTTCGCCAGCAACCACGACAACCCGTTTGGGTTTTCCGAGCTCCAGTTCGAGGCCCGCCATCTGGAACCTTGAAAGCAAAAAACGGTAGGCCGGAAGGACGGCAAAGGCCCAGGCAGAGCCCAGCAGCAACATGGCCCGCGAAAAGCGAAGGGTCTCGTTGATGAGCGAATAAAAAACCAGGATGGAAAGCGTCCCCCAGAATAATCCTTTAAATATCCGCCTGAACTCGATGCTCTTTCGGTACCCGCCGTTGAGCCAGATGCTTGAAACCCAGATCAGGACATAAACAGGCACGGCAACGTGAAGGTATTCAGGAGGATAATAGCCCCGCTCGAATTTGTAGTCTTCCCAGTTTGGCAATATAACTGCAAACCCGGTGAAAATGAGGATGGCATCGATGACTGGCAAAAAAAGGGCACGGAGAAATTTTCCGGCCAGGCTCATGAACGCGATAAAATAAATGGCCAGATTGATCAGGATCGTGTACCGGCGGGCATTCCCTCTCGAAAAATGTTTTTTGGCAAAGATGATCATGGCATTGTAAAACACCCTGACATAGTTGATGCTGCCCTTCTTGGTGCTTTCTCCTTTGTAATGGATAATAGTTGTTTCAGGGAAATAAAAGTTCTTATATCCGGCCTGTGTAATGCGGTACGAAAGGTCGATGTCTTCACCGTACATAAAGTAATCTTCATCGAGCAGGCCCACTTTGTCGAGGGTTTCCTTCCGAAGTAACATGAATGCGCCAGCCAAAACATCGACCTCGTGGATCTGGTCTTTGTCGAGATAGCCCAAATGATAGCGGCCAAACCGTTTGGAGTGCGGAAACAGTTTCGAAATGCCGAACATTTTCCAGAAGGCCACTTCCGGGGTAGGTAATCCGCGCTTCGACTCCGGGAGAAATCGGCCTTTGCCATCAATCATTTTTACGCCCAGCCCGCCGGCTTCAGGTTTCTGGTCCATAAAATCAACGATCTTCACAAAACTGTTTTCTTCAACCACGGTGTCGGGGTTGAGCAGCAGGATGTATTCGCCTTTGGCAATCCGGATGGCCTGGTTATTGGCTTTTGAAAAGCCCAGGTTTTCTTTGTTGCTGATGAGTTTTATTTCCGGAAATTTTTCGGCTACCATCTGGCACGAGCCATCAACCGAATCGTTATCGACCACAATTATTTCGGAACTGAGCTTTGCTGCTGCTTTTTGGGCGGCATGAAGGCACTGTTCCAGAAAATATTTGACGTTGTAGTTAACAATGACGATGGATAGCTTCATTCCTGATTTATTGTTTTTTACTTTTAACTTTTGCCCTTTTACAAGGGTTCATCGAACGATTGATTCTTCGAAATTCATCCGGTTAACGATCGACCGTCCCAGGGTAACTTCGTCGGTGTATTCCAGTTCATCGCCAATTGAAACGCCGCGTGCCAGGGTCGAAATTTTTACGTTTGTGTTCTTCAGTTTTTTATAAATGAAAAAGTTGGTGGTGTCGCCTTCCATAGTGGTGCTCAGCGCCAGGACCACTTCATCGGCTTTTCCTTCCACAACACGGCTTACCAGCGATTCAATTTCAAGATCGGAAGGCCCGATGCCGTCCATTGGTGAGATAATACCACCTAAAACGTGGTAAAGTCCGTTAAACTGGTTGGTGTTTTCAATCGACATCACGTCGCGGATGTTTTCGACAACGCAAATAAACAACGGGTTTCGCGAGGGGTTCGAGCAGATGTTGCAGATGTCGGTATCCGAAATGTTGTGGCAAACCCGGCAGTGTTTTATTTCGGAGCGAAGCTGTACCAGGCTGTTGGCAAATATTTCAACCTCCTGAACATCTTGTTTCAGGAGGTGCAGAACGAGCCGCAGGGCCGATTTTCGTCCAATCCCGGGAAGTTTTGCAAATTCGTTCACTGCATTTTCAAGTAATCGCGAAGGGAAACGGTCAACATGCATAATCCATTTCTTTATTTGCCTCAAATTTAATCAGCGAATTCGAATAACTGGAATGAGTCCGCGTTTTTTGGTGCGATTATTTGTTCAGGTAACGGGCAATGGTAATTAAGACCTCGTCCATTCTGATGGGTTTTACCAGCACTTCGTTGCAGCCCGAATCCAGACATTTTTGCTTGTCTTCGGCCATTGCATAAGCCGTTTGCGCAATAATCGGGGTTGCTTTGTCGGTCTTCCTGATCTGGGCGGTTGCTTCAAACCCATTAATTTCGGGCAGTTGGATGTCCATCAGGATCAGGTCAATTTTTGAACTGGTGTATAATTTCAGCACATCAATCCCATCTTTGGCCCACACGATGTTTGCGCGAGTTTTCTGAAGGATGCTGTACAGGTATTCGTAATTGTAAGGTGTGTCTTCAGCAATCATAATGGTGTAATCGCTGAAATTATACCTGGATTGGGGATTTACTGGTTTTGAAGCTGCCCTGACCAGCGGAATTTTAATTTTATCGTAAGGCAGGGTCAGATAAAAAACGCTACCCTCATTCAGCACCGACTTTACCGTGATGTCGCCTCCCAGCAAAACAGCCAGGTCTTTGCTGATAGACAATCCGATTCCTGAACCGTGGGTGTCAACCGAATTATCCTCGTCGTACTGGAACCGTTTGAAAATGTTTTTTATTCGGTTCGAAGGAATGCCCGTGCCGGTGTCGGAAACAAAAAAGCGTAATTTATTTTCATTCTGAATAGAATATCCGATCTCAATTCGTCCGTTTTCGGTATGCTTCAGGGCATTCAGGAACAGGTTGTTCAGGATTTGTTTTAGCCGGTAGGGGTCGGTAAAAACCACATCATGGTGCGACTCTTCCGGAATCTGTAAAACGAGCTCCAGGTTCTGTTTCTGTTTGCGTTTCATGAAATTCGAATAGGTTATTTCCAGTTCTGAAAACATGTCGTCGAGCGAACAGGCTTCTTTTTTGATTTTCAATTCATTGGCCTCAATTTTTGCCACATCAATAATGTCGTCGATCAGGCGGAGCAGCGACTGGCTGTTTTCTTCAATAATTTCAGAATATTTGTTGCGTTTGTCCATCTGAAGGTTTTCATTTTTAATCAGCTCGCTAAACCCAATGATGGTATTTATAGGGGTCCTGATTTCGTGGCTCATGTTGGCCAGAAAATGGTTTTTATAATTGTTTGCAATCTCGGCGTCCTGCTTGGCTTTTTTCAGGTCGTTCTCGATTTTTTTCAGGTACGAGATGTTTTCTGATATTTTCACAAAATGAGTGATCGTGCCATAGTTGTTCCGGATGGGTGAAATGCTGGCCAGTTCCCAGTAAAATTCCCCATTTCTCTTTTTGTTTTTCAGTTCCCCCTGCCATTCGTTCCCTGCATTTATGGTTTTCCAAAGTTTATTGTAAAAACTGTCGGGATGGAAGCCCGATTTTAATATGTTGGTCTTCTTCCCTAAAATTTCCTGATCGTTCCAGCCTGTTATCTTGCAAAAGGCGGGGTTGAAAAATTCAATATAGCCGTCCTTGTCGGTAATGATCACCGAAATTGGGCTTTGCAGGATGGCCTGGTGCAGTTTTTTAAATTCATTCTCCGACTTCTTTTCGTCAGATATGTCGCGGTGAGTGCCCATCATCCGGAGCGCTTTCCCGTTTTCGTCGCGCAAAACAGTCGCACGGCTTCTTAACCAAACCGAATGCCCGTTTTTGTGCATCATCCTGAATTCAGCCTCGTAAACACGCAGGTCGCTTTTCAGGAAATTTTTCATAAACCGTATCATCCGGTCTTTGTCTTCCGGATGGAGCAATTCTTCCCATATCGAATATTCATCCGGGATTTCATCGGGATAATATCCCAAAATGGATTTCCACCTGCGCGAGTAGAATGTTTTTCCTGAAGGCACATCATAGTCCCAGATTCCCAGATCGGCAGCTTCAATGGCCATCTGATACCGTTGTTCACTTTCGAGCAGTTTATTCTCAATGATTTTATACCGGTTGATGTTTTTCAGGATCATTAAAACCGATTGCATTTGGTTTACCGGATCAGTTTCGGGCACCAGCAACAGGTTATACCAAACCGATTTTTCCCCGTTTTTGAGCAAAATGTCTTTTTGCTTCTTTTTTTGATCAAAAAAACATTTGGCAATCAATTCGTTAACCTCTTTGGTGTTTTCTCCAAAAAGTTGGCTTTCGTCCAGTGTTTTGCCTGAAATGGGAAACGCTTTTTGCGCGGTAACAGTGGTATAGTTTTTTGAAGTATAAACAACTCGCATGTCAGGGTTTATGCGGATAAGAATTTCTTTAATTTTCTCGGGGAGGGTGCTGTCGTTTTGTTTTTCGGGACGATGTATTTCCTCGAAACTGAGCAGGGTAATGCCCGAAGAAAGTGGCGTGACGGCAACCGAAAGTGTGGTGTTTTTGCGGTCGAAAGTAAAATGGCTAATCTTTCGGGCTTCGATGGCCGGCAAAACCTCGGATTTAAAAAAGGAGCGGATGTTTTTTTTCAGGGATTTGATGAGTTGCTGAAAATTCATGTTCAACTCCAGGTTTTCTTCATGAAGCAACTGGTTAATCTGGCCTGAAAACTCCTCGATCTGAAGATTATCAGCTATTTTAATATATCCGGAAGTATTTTCTGTATTGTTGTCTGAATGAATCATATCACTAGGGCGTTTATATAGCTTAAATTTATAGAATTAAAGTTTTACAAACATAATGGTTTGTAATTTTTTTTTCAGTTTGCCGAAAAAAACAGCAATATTTAAATTATAACCGGATAAGGTTTTGATTTTCAGAAAAAAAGGAAGAGTTTTTAATCTTCCCGAAAATTCTGAATTTTTCAAAGTTAATAAAGAAACCGTTTTATTTTTTGTGTCGGCGTTTTTTCGAAAGGGATAGGCTGAAGGACCACGCGCTGGATTTGTGAAAATTTATTAAGCTCTTCGTTTACCTTTCGTTGAATTTCCTGAAGAATTTCTTCAGCCTTATCGTTTATATAGGTAACAGTTTCCGACTTAATGTCCTGATATCTGGCTTCCAGTTCTTCCATGTTTAAATGAACCATGGCCACCAGGCGGCCTTTTTGCTGAACAACCAGCGATTCGAGCACGTATTCCATCCGGTTGATCACCGATTCAATTTCTTCCGGATAGATGTTTTCGCCGCTCGATCCTACAATCATGTTTTTAATCCGCCCTTTAATGTAAAGGTTCCCATGTTTGTCGAAATATCCCAGGTCTCCGGTTTTCAGCCAGCCGTCGGCGGTGAAGGTTTCTTTGGTAATTTCGGGTTCCCGGTAATACCCGAGCATTACGTTTTCACCTTTTGCCTGAATTTCGCCTTGTCCGGTAAAAGGATCAGCTCCCCCAATCCGCAATTGGACGCCGGGCATAGGCAATCCGGTTGACAGGAACCGTGTTTTCCCAACGCCAGCACCTGCCAGCAAGGGCGATGCTTCGGTCATCCCGTAACCGATTGCCAGAGGGAATCCACCTTCCATCAGGAAACGTTCGGCCATATTGTCGAGTTTAGCCCCGCCAATGCCGAAGAATTTCAATTCGCCCCCAAAGGTGGCAAACAATTTTTTACCGGCTACTTTGTGCAGCAATTTGCGGAAAGCCGGGATCCGGTATAAAAACCGGGCAGCCATTTTCCTGTTAATTTCAGGAAGTATCTTGTTTTTGAATATTTTTTCGATGATCAGCGGAACGACCAGCATAACTGTTGGCCTGACTTCTTTTAGAGCGGCAAGCAGAATCGACGCTACAGGAGGCTTTTGCAGGTAGTGCACCGATGCCCCGTACTTAATTGGAAGGATCAGCCCAAGCGTGTTTTCGAATGTATGCGAGAGCGGTAAAACCGAAAGGAAACGATCTTCAGGCACGATGTGTTGGATATGCCAGCTCTGTTGGGCCGTCCACACAATATTTTTATGCGAAAGCATCACGCCTTTCGACTTTCCGGTAGTTCCTGAAGTATAAATGATCGAGGCCAGGTCGTTTTCGTCAACGGTCTCATAGTCAAAACTATTTTCGTCCAATTGGCTGAAAACGGGGCCTTTTGTTGATTCAGCGACCTGAAAATTTTCGATGTAAATGACCTTGGTTTTGATGCCTGGCTCTAATTTTGGCCGTAATGTTTCCGATACATAAAGAACGGAAACCCCGGCGTGCTGAATGATGTTTTTTATTTCATTCGGATGAAAGTCGGGAAGGACCGGAACAACCACTGCACCAATCGAATTCACGGCAAATGAAGCAGTTCCCCACTGAGGCATATTCATGCTTAAAATGCCAACCTTGTCGCCTTTTTTTACGCCCAGCAACCGAAGCTGAATGGCAGCTTTCTTTACTTCAGTTTCGAGTTGGGCATAAGTTTTTCCATCACCGCCGGCAAAAACCAGCGACTGCTCCTTTTTGTAATTTCTGAAACTGGCCTGCAATAAGGCCGGAATGGTTAATACATCTGAACTCAACATCATTCAAAGTAAATTGTAACGTTCTCAATTCAATAAAATCAATCAAAAGTATATAATTCCTTGTTTGAGCCTCGTAAATATGAACAAGAATTTAAATTTTCATCCTGAAATGGCCTTAAGATTGCGATTTCGTCGAATTATTGAATCTTTTTGTCGGAGCTTACCGGCCGTTGGGGCCAAGTGAGTTTTCTGTCCCGGAACAGAAACAAAGAGACTAACATTGAATGGATTAGGCAATAATTGTTAAATGCTTGGTTGAAATGTAAAATTTATTGTGGGCAAACATCCGAAAGAGCCTGTAAATAGTATAAATTTGAATGTAAATGAAAAATGAATTAATCATTCAGAAAACGGAACGCTTTATCGAGGCCAAATTTGGCGCAGAGGGCAGTGGGCACGACTGGTTTCATGTTGACCGTGTCAGGAAAATGGCCCTCAGGATCGGACGGAACGAAGGCGGAGATTTGCTGGTGATCGAATTGGCGGCGTTGCTACACGATCTGGACGACTGGAAACTGACCGGTGCCGAAGACTCAGGTTTTTCAGGCGCAACCAACTGGCTGAATGAACTTGGCGTTGCCCAGGGCGTTTCTTCACAGATTATCCGTATTATTGAAGATGTATCGTTTAAAGGTGCCGGAACAAAAACCCCGGTTCGTTCGCCCGAATCGGCTGTCGTTCAGGATGCCGACCGGTTGGATGCCATCGGCGCAATTGGGATTGCCAGGACTTTTGCCTACGGAGGGCACAAAAACAGGTTGATTTATGATCCGGCAACAGCGCCATTGATGCACCAAAATTTTCAGGATTATAAAAACAGCCAGGCGCCAACGATTAACCATTTTTACGAAAAACTTCTGTTGCTGAAAGATCGGATGAATACTGAAACAGCCCGGAAAATTGCAGAAGGAAGGCATCGGTTTATGGTGGAGTACCTGGACCGTTTTTTTGAGGAATGGGACGCCCGGAGATGAATTAAAGCAAAAAACATTAAATACTTCGATTATGAAAATTGAACATGTAGCAATTTGGACACGCGACCTGGAAGGTATGAGGAATTTCTACACGCATTATTTTAATGCTTCGTCAGGTTCGTGTTATTTTAATCATTCCAAAGAGTTCAGATCTTATTTTCTTTCTTTCGAAGGTGAAAGCAGGCTCGAACTTATGGAGATGGCCACGGTTACCAATAACCGGAACGATTACCATAAACATTATTCCGGAATAGCCCATCTGGCCTTCAAAGTGGGCTCGCGCGAACGGGTTGACCAAATTACCGATATGCTGCACGAGGATGGCTTTGAGATTATCAGTCCCGGTAGGATGACCGGAGACGGATACTATGAAAGTGCAGTTTTCGATCCTGAAAAAAACAGGATTGAGATTTTGGCTTAAAAAAACAGTATGCAGTCTCAGTTTTCAGTTTTTGGGTTTTCTGGACACTGCGACTGAAAACTGACCACTGACGAAACAAGTATTATCCCTTGTTTTTATTTCTGGTACGAAAATTTTCAGCGGCATATTCCAGTTGTTCGTACCATTCTTCACCGTATTTCCGGATCAATGGTTCTTTCAGAAAAACGTACATCGGAAGTTTTGCGCTCTTTCCACATTCGCGGCCCGGTTTGCAAATGTCTATCTGTTGGTAATTGACGGCGTCAAATCGTTTGTATTCAGTAATCCTGATCGGAAATAAATGGCATGAAACCGGTTTCCTGAAGTTGATTTTTCCATCCAGAAATGCCTTCTCAATTCCACATTTCAAAATTCCATGCTCTTCGTAAGTATAGACGCATTGTTTGTTGTTGACCAGTGGTGTCACCAGATCGCCGTCGAGATCGATCACGGCAAAACCTTGTTTCCGGATTTCTTCGCGCTGATCTTCCGGGATGTACGATTCTACCTCCGGATAGGCTTCCTGAATGGACAGCACTTCTTCCGTTGTTACCGGTGCTCCCGAATCACCTTCCACACAACAGGCCCCTTTGCATTTCAGTAAATCGCAAAGGAACTTTTTCTCCAGAATATCAAGGCTGACAATGGTTCGTCCGATTTCGAGCATAGCTGATAAAATTAATCCTGACAGGTTTTCAAAACCTGTCAGGATTATAAAAAAGGAATAAAGTTATTTATTTTTCGATCAGGACATTTCCGGTCATTTCTT
>JBBIHV010000094.1:0-1601 GCA_037446835.1 Sunxiuqinia sp.
TTTTCATTTTCGGCCAAAAATGGTTTTGTGCTGAACGGCCAAAAGCTGAAACTTCGTGGCACCAACCGCCATCAGGAATATCCGTACATTGGCAACGCGCTTTCCGACAACGCGCAATACCGCGATGCCTGGAAGATTAAGCAGGCCGGGTTCAATTTTGTGCGCAGCTCGCATTATCCGCAATCGCCCGCCTATCTGGATGCCTGCGACGAACTGGGCATTTTGGTGATGGACGCCATTCCCGGTTGGCAATTTGTCGGAAGCCAAACGTTTCAGGACAACAGCACTTCGGACGTTCGGCAGATGGTGCGGCGCGACCGCAACCATCCGTCCATTATTTTGTGGGAAGCTTCGCTCAACGAATCGGGAATGCCAAAACCATACATGGAACGCGCGCATCAGGCGGTTCACGAGGAATTACCGTTTGCCGGTGTTTACACCTGCGGATGGATCGACGATGTGTACGATGTGTTCATTCCGGCACGCCAGCACGCCAAACCACCCTATTACTGGAACAAATATGCCAAAGACAAACCGCTTGTGATTGCCGAATACGGCGATTGGGAATATTACGCGCAAAACGCCGGTTTCAACCAGACTGCCTACAACGATTTGCAAAAAGATGAACGCAACTCGCGTCAATTGCGGGGTTACGGGCAGGAACGGCTGGCTCAGCAGGCGCTCAACTACCAGGAATCGCACAACGATGACCTGAACGGCCCGGCGGCCGGAGATGCCAACTGGCTGATGTTCGATTACAAGCGTGGCTACGCGCCCGACATCGAATCCTCCGGAATCATGGATATTTTCAGGCTTCCGAAGTTCGCGTTTTATTTTTATGCCAGTCAGGCTGAAAAAGCTGACCCGATGATATTCATTGCCAATTACTGGAACGATCAGAAGTTCAGAAATGTGAAAGTTTACAGCAATTGCGACGAAGTGGAATTGTCGTTGAACGGGAAAGTGGTTGGCCGCCAGAAACCCGATCAGGACCGGAATTCGACCAACCTGAAACATCCGCCGTTTACCTTTTCTGTTCCTGAATTTGTCGCCGGAAAGCTGGAAGCGAAAGGTTTTATTTCAGGAAAAGAAGTGGTGAAAACTGAAACAAAAACGCCAGGTGCTCCGGCAAAAATCACTTTGTCGATTGATTTGAGCGGGAAAGAATTACAGGCTGGCAGGAACGATGTCGTATTTGTGTACGCTTCGGTAACCGATGCCGACGGGACTGTTATTCCGGATGACAAACGTGCCGTAACTTATTCAGTTGAAGGCGATGCCGAGTTGATTGGCGACAATCCGCGCAAAGCCGAAGCCGGTATTTCGACCATTTTGCTGAAAGCCGGAAAAACACCGGGAATCGTCAGGATCAAAGCAACTACGGAAGGACTGGCTGCTGGCGAAATTGAGATTGAAACGCATTAATTACCGCGCTGTTTTCAGACTATATTTGTTGATTCAATTGCAAATCCTGTCAGGATTCAGATCCTGACAGGATTCGTTTTGATTTTCTGATCCCAAATTCAAGTCTAAAAATGGGAATATAATCCCAAATTCAAGTCTAAAAATGGGAATATAATCCCAAATTCAAGTCTAAAAAT
>JBBIHV010000094.1:1701-2971 GCA_037446835.1 Sunxiuqinia sp.
ATCCCAAATTCAAGTCTAAAAATGGGAATATAATCCCAAATTCAAGTCTAAAAATGGGAATATCAAAAATGAATTGTTACTTTTGTCAAAAAAAACAAGATGATTTCCCGCATTATTCAGGATCAAATTACCAATCGGATGGGAAAGGGCAAAGCCATTCTCCTGGTTGGTCCGCGCCAGGTAGGTAAATCCACCCTTCTGAAGAGTATTCAGAAAGAACAAAATCAGGATGCTCTTTTGCTGAATTGCGATGAACCCGACATTCGTCACGCGCTGGAAAATGTGACCACCGATCAGATCAGGGCTTTGATTGGAAAGAATAAGTTGGTGATGATTGATGAAGCGCAAAAAGTTGAGAACATTGGTCTGACCTTGAAGCTAATTGTGGATAGTCTCAACGACGTGCAGGTAATTGCCACCGGTTCATCGGCTTTTGAGTTGCGGAACAAGACCAATGAACCGCTCACCGGACGGAAATTTGAATTCAATTTGTTCCCATTCTCGATTGCAGAAATGGTGAACGATCATGGGAAATTATTGGAAAATCGGATGTTGGAACGCCGGTTGATCTATGGTTTATATCCTGAAATCGTGAATGAATTGGGCAACGAGCAGGAAAACCTGCTTGAACTGATAAACAGCTACTTATATAAGGACATCCTGGCTTTTCAAAATATCAGGAAACCTGATTTGTTGGACAAACTGCTAACCGGATTGGCGTTACAGATGGGGCAGGAGGTTTCGTACAACGAATTGGGGCAACTGATTGGCGTTGACAAAGCTACTGTTGAGAAATATATAGAATTGCTCGAAAAGTGCTTTGTTGTATTTCGGTTGAGTTCGTTTAGTCGAAATTTGCGCAACGAGTTAAAGAAGAGCCGTAAAATTTACTTTTACGACAATGGTGTGAGAAACGCCATCCTTAACAATTTTGCCCCGCTGGCCTTGAGGCAGGATGTTGGCGCATTGTGGGAAAATTTTATGGTTTGCGAACGAATCAAACAAAATTCGTACAACCGCGACTACCGGAAAAATTATTTCTGGCGGACCCAAACACAACAAGAAATTGACCTTTTGGAAGAAAAAGATGGGATTTTATATGCTTTCGAGTTTAAATGGAACGAAAGCAAAAAGTCAAAACTGCCCCAAACTTTTGCTGATGCTTATCCGGAGCATCGTTTTGAGGTAATTACCACGGCAAACTACCTGGATTTTCTTACCACTCCAGTTTAGTGGTTTTAAGTTACTTTACTTCCAGAATAATTTCATC
>JBBIHV010000094.1:3071-14383 GCA_037446835.1 Sunxiuqinia sp.
GGATTAGGGCAAGTTCATCCGTTCGAAGATTGCCCGTTTGAAACCACAAAATCTTTGGTGGAAATCCTTTCAGGAGATAAAGGTCATTAAAATCCGAATCCTGGGTGACAATGACAAATTGATGCTGCTTGGCGTATTCCCATACTTCCAGGTCTGAAGCATTCATCAATCCTTCTGTTTTTACATGGCTTGAACTGATATAGGCTTCAGGAAGTTTTTTCAGAATTCTAAACGAGATGTTTTGGTCAAACAACAATTTCATACCGCAACCTGATAAATGCTTCTTTCCCTATCGGCGGCATAACTCAAAGCAGCTAAAATATCATCCGAATTTAATTCCGGATAATCGTCAAGTATTTCAGTATTTGACATTCCTGAAGCCAATCCTGAAAGTATATCGTAAACAGTGATCCTCATCCCACGGATGCAAGGTTTTCCTCCTCTTTTCCCTGCTTCAATTGTGATTATTTTTTTGTAATCAACCATAACGCGAAATTTATCAGATTTTAAAAGTAAAGCTAGTCAATTACCATTCATTATACAAGTGTGTCCGAAAAAGCGCTGTTTGTTCAATTCATTCGCATTCTATCTTTAAAATTGGTGTATCCTGTGGCAGAAAATATTCTGTTCGCCTTGATTTTCAGAATTTTAAAAGTCGTGAATTTAATTGTTCCAACTTTGAAATTCCCACTTCGACAGCCATCTTCCTTTCGATTTTTTTCTTCACCGGTTTGGTCCTGGCACATCGAGGTGGGAGAAGTTGCGGGAGGCTTTTACTTCTTGGGGAGCCCCATATTGAGCGAGCCGGTCAGTTTACCAATATCGTCAGGATCAATTACTCCACGAATGCTGATCAGCGTATTACTGCGGCCACCGACAACGAGCAGCAATTCAGATAGTTTACCTTTACCACCGCTGCGGCCATAAAAGCGCACCACTTCGTTTTTGTCGGTCACTTCCATCAGCGATTCATAGTTGTTGTTTTTGAAGAACCCATCAGCTTCCAGTTCCTTGTAAAAATTAAGATCTTTGTTTACAATCGAATCATCGGCCGACAAGACCCGGATACCGCTGATTTTATTCAGCATTTCAATTTCGTCATCTTTCGAATCGGCAAGTTTGTTGGCAAAACTGAGCAATTTGCCGCTGATGTTCACGGTTGTGAAGCCGTCCTTATTGGCATATTTGTTAAAAAGCTTGTCAATCGGGCTGTTTTCCTGGGCCATTCCCAACATGGGGAAAAGCACAATCAGGATGATTAAAATTCGTTTCATGGTTATTCTTTTTTAAGTTTTTGATTTACAATTTTAAAATCCCTCATTTGTTCGAAACCCTTGTTCAGCAAGTTTATTCCTGAATTCATTGGATTCACGGCCTTTTCAATCTTTCCGATTGGCCTGAGTTGTGCCAAACCCTGATTGTATTTACCAGCCACATATTCAAGGGTTTTGGAAGCCTGAGCATAAGCTTGATCCGGATCTTTAAAGGTGTCTTTCCATTGGTTTTGATTGGTGTAAAAATTTACAGCAAGCATGACCAGAACCACTGCGGCTGCCACACCTGTAACCCACTGCCACATAAAGCGATACCTCATTTTTTCGCGGTGTTCCGATTCGAGAATGTGGTTCATCAAATCATCTTCCAGCGCCAAATCCCGTTCAGCCGAAAGTTCCGTTAGTCCTGAAAATAGAGGAACATACATTTTCAGGTCCTCATCCACCTCGTCAGAGCTAAAATAAGTGATCAGTTCATTTTCCTCGTCCAGGGTAGTTTCGGCCTCAAAGTACTTTTGAAGCAAACTGTTTATCCGTTGTGATTCCATAGTTGTGAATTTTTAAAATTTCATCCCGTACTTTTTTCCGGGCACGCGATAAATTCACCCTGATTGCATTCACGTTCAACTGCGTTGCTTGGGCAATTTCTTCGTATTCAAGTTGCTCAATATCGCGTAAATGAATGATAGTGCGTTGCAGATCGGGCAATTCGGCAATAATTTGTTTCACCAGGCCAGCCGAATCTGCCAGTTCCAATCGATCGGTTTCGCCTGGTTCTTCCTCTTGGAACGGATGTTTTTTCACCACCTCCATCGAGACCGTCCGCCGTGCACGAATCATATCCAGGCAACGGTTTCGGATCATTCGCATGACGAAGGCTTCCAGGTTTTCAACCTTCACCAGTTCGTCACGTTTTTGCCAGAGTTTCAGAAAAATATCCTGAAGTACATCTTTCGCCTCTTCTTCATCCTGAAGGATCTGAAGGGCAAAACGCAGCAGCTTGCTGCTCATCGGGAGTACTTCGGTTTTAAAATCTCTGGCTAACATGAAACCTTGTTTTCAGCTGTTTTCAAAGTTAAGACGAACTGAGTTGGATTTCATTACATGAGGAAAGAAAAAACTTAGCAACCGGCTTCGGGTAGCCAGCAGCATGTCGAAAGTGGTTAGTAAAGCTCTCCTTCCAACGCATCCTTAATTTCCATGAAGTTATTTTCGAGAATGAGCATGTGGTCGATCAGGAAGTTGAAAATATCGGGCCATTGGGTTTGGCGGTGAAAATCGACATTTGGAAGTGATTTATAAATGCGGCAAACTTCCTGTCCGCTTTCTCTGGTGTAGCAAAAATCCCAGATTAGTGGTTCAGTGAAACCATCTTCGAGCAGTAACCGGTATTTTTGCAAGGTTTGGAATATTTCGAGGCGACGGCCTTCGAGGCGGCTGTTTATTTCAAGCATTACCAGCGCTTCCGAGCGGGTGACTTCAAATTTCAGGTCAATGCCGCTCAGGCCGGTATCGTACAAAACCCATTTTTTCTTTTTGTGCCGCAACTCTGGAACAATTTCGCAGCGTCGGGCAAACACAATCCAGAATTCTTTTCGCAGCAGTTTCGCTTCGTCTTTGCTGTACATTTATTCGATTTAATGGCACAAAAGTAATGATCTGACAGGAATCATTCGATCTGAAGAAAACCGGGACAAAAAAAATCCCTTCCCCCCGTGACGAAGAAAAGGATTTTTTCAGTTGTTTCTGGTCGAAACGGTGGTAACAACCTATTTCATATTATTAATAATATCGCAAATAGAATTGCTAAACTGAACATCAGTTGAAATGGTAACACCGGCGTCGGTTGACAGGATACTCAGGTTCCTGAATTTAAAATCAGGACTTGAATTATCTTCCAAATAGGTTTTTACCTTATCAGGATTGGTTGGCAGTATGTAATTATAATATTCCGAATCAATATTTACCCTGAAATCATAGTCGGCGTTAGCAACCAACTGCAATTCACAAACACCTTCAACAAATTTAAAAGGAGTCCATTTGTCAGTCGAACCCTTCAACCTGAACTCACCAATGATAGTAAGGCCCAAACCAATTGAATTTTCAGGGCAACTATACCGGGTTATCATTTTAAAGGTTTTCAGGTTACTTTTTGGCGTTGCGGTGAAATTGGCTTTCGCCCCACAGGGAGAGGTTAAATTTACGGCCTGCGAAAAATCATATTGGGCATCGCCCAAAAGCTCAACTTTTACTGCCGGATTGGCAGATGGATAATAAATCTGTTCGATCAGGTTGTCAGATGGAAATGTGCAGGAAATTTGGCCTGTCTTTGTCGATCCGTCAGAGAAAGTCATCAGGTAATCAAAAACACCTGAACCGCCTGAATTGTCATTTCGTTCAATATGAATGGTTAGCCCGTTGTCGCATTTACTCATGCCAGAATTTAATATTGCCGAATAAACATAGTCGCCTTTTTGAAAGGACGAATTTTTTATTGGTAACGATGGCGGCATCAGGCTTACACCATTTGCCTCCCTGAAATAATAAACCCCGTAATCAGCGTAAAGAACATTGTCTTTCAGGTTATTGCAGAGCAAATTTCCATTTGAGTTTGTTGTATATAAGTTCAGGTAACTCCAGGCCGTGCCGGTGGGGAACCCACTAAAATCAGCAACATAAACCAAATCAGTCGATTGGACATGCCCGTTGTAGCTGATGTCGTAAGGTTCAGTGTATGAGCCGAGTTTAGCCGACTTCAGGCTGGTTTTAGGGACCATCTTAATAACCAGGTTCTTTATCCCTTCAGTTGTATAACTCAGGAATTGAGGGGCGGAGATGTAATTCTGACTGCTGGCCATAATAGTCAGCTCCAATGGATTTTGTGCACCGAAATCGGCATTGGGATCATACCCAACTTCAATGTATCCGGAACCGGTATGAAATGTGGTTTGTTTGTACCCTCCGAAAGTAATCAGATTGGCGGCATCGGCACCTGAAAAACTAACTGAGACTGATTCGCTTTCAATTGGAAGCTGTGTATTTGCATCAACCAGGCTGATTGACAGTTTTGTATTTATAAAACTACGGTCTAATAGCAAAAGAGTCACTTTATCCCCAGTTTTTTTATCTACGAGCGGATCTTTAAACATGTCTTTGCACCCCGTCAAACCTGTAAATAAAACAAGAATTCCGAGGTAAATAATCTTTCTGAAATTTAGTTTTGAGATCATGATTTTAGTTTTAAAGTTTTCTTATACACATTAAAGTTTGGCAATTTTGTATGAAAGAGAAAATTTAAGAACCGGATAAACAGAATATTGACTAAACTGCCTTTCCAATCTTGTCGCTTGTTGCTGGTCTGGATTGGAAGTAGGAGAGAGCAACCCTGTGGAGGTTATGGCAATTTTTGGTGAACCTTGATAAAAGCCGCCAAGTTCGAATGAAAAACCTAACTTCCTTTTCAAACCTAAAGTGCGGCCAAAACCAATTCCTAGATAAGGAGATACTTGATTCGAAGGAGTTATTTGAAAGTTAAACACGCCAACTTTTTCCTTCGGGATTTGAATATCTCCATACTGATAGGCGCTGGCCGCCCCGCCATCAACAACTGCGTCAAACAAATTCCAGCCTGCGCCTGCCGTTACGAAAATATTGTTCAGCAGGTAATAATCAAATAATAATGAAATACTTCCTGTTTTATAAGTGGCGGTGGCGTTGTATTGAATCGTTTGTTCCTGAAAAGAAAAATCATGGCTTACCGCCAGCCCTTCATATCCCAGACGGACGCTCATCCGTTTATGGAAATTAAATACGGCATCGCCTCCTATTCCTTCAGTTGATGCCTTCATCGCAATCCCAATTCCCTTTGAAAAGTCGTCCTGTGCCGACAAATCAGGAATCCCCAGAAACAAAATTAGAAACCCAAGGATAAGTGTTTTGCATGTCTTCATAAAACTGGATTTGGTTAATATGTTGAATTTAAATGAATTAATAATTCTCATTCCTGAAATTAATGAAATAAAGGTAACTAACTGTTTCATTTACACAAAAAAAAATTCCAATTTGCTGCAATTTATTTTACAGAATTCACAAAATCTGCCTGTCCGGGAAATAAAAAAAGCCGGATTCCCTTCGGCCCCGGCCTTTTCAGAGCTTTAATTCGGCTTATTTTTTAATCACTTTTTTGTACCCGTAGATGGCTGATGTGCCAAGTTCTTCTTCAATGCGAAGCAACTGATTGTATTTGGCCATTCGGTCGGAGCGGCTCAACGAACCAGTTTTGATTTGACCAGCATTGGTAGCCACGGCAATGTCGGCAATGGTAGAATCTTCTGTTTCGCCCGAACGGTGTGAAGTTACCGTGGTGTAACCTGCGCGGTGAGCCATTTCGATAGCGTCCAGGGTTTCAGTTAATGTACCGATCTGGTTTACTTTAATCAGGATGGAGTTACATGCGCCCATTTCGATACCTTTTTTCAGGTATTCCACATTGGTTACAAATACATCATCACCAACGAGTTGTATTTTATCGCCCAGCTTTTTCGTTAATGCAACCCATCCGTCCCAGTCGCTTTCGCACATTCCGTCTTCGATAGAGTCGATTGGGAAATTGGCAACCAAATTGGCAAGGTATTCAACTTGTTCGGCTGCATTTCTTTTTGCGCCGTTTGGGCCTTCAAATTTTGAATAGTCGTAGATTCCATCTTTGTAGAATTCAGAAGCAGCACAGTCTAAGCCAATTGAAACATCGCCTCCGTCTTCGGCGCGGCCCGGTTTGTATCCGGCGTTTTTAATCGCTTTGATGATGCTGTTCAGTGCATCTTCAGTTCCGTTCAATTTTGGAGCGAAGCCACCTTCGTCGCCAACAGCAGTACTTAAACCACGGTCGTGAAGCACTTTTTTCAAGTGATGAAAAACTTCGGCTCCCATGCGCAAGCCTTCGCGGAACGATGTCGCACCAATCGGGCGAATCATAAATTCCTGAAAAGCGATAGGTGCATCGGAGTGTGATCCGCCATTAATAATATTCATCATCGGAACTGGCAATATTTTCGCGTTGGTTCCACCAATGTAGCGATACAATGGCATTTCAAGACATGCTGCAGCAGCGCGGGCAACAGCCAGCGAAACTCCAAGGATAGCGTTGGCCCCTAATTTCGATTTGGTTTTTGTTCCGTCAAGTGCAATTAATTTTTTGTCAAGGCCTACCTGGTTTGAAGCATCCATGCCCATAATTTCTTTGGCAATTAGGTTATTTACATTGGCAACGGCTTTCAAAACGCCTTTGCCTAAGTAACGGCCTTTGTCGCCATCGCGTAATTCGATGGCTTCGTTTTCTCCGGTTGATGCCCCTGACGGAACAGCTGCACGGCCAACGGCGCCACATTCGAGGGTCACCTCAACTTCAACGGTTGGATTACCTCGTGAATCCAGAATTTCCCGACCAACTACTTTATCAATAAACATTGTGTTATGGTTTAGAATTAAACTTAAATGATTTTTTTACTTCTAATTTACTGATTTTGAATGATCTTTTCAAAACTCAACAAAGATAATAAAAGCTCCGGAATAATATTTCAAATGAAATAAGCCATAACCTTAATTTAAACAAAAAGGGGAGCCGAAAGTGGTCGGGCGCGGCAATCCGTAGCAGCCATTTTAAAAATCGGGCTAAACTCGTTATCTTGTCAACACAAAATAATTTTAACGAAAAACGATGCTCCGGAAAACCGTCTTCTTCCTGATTTTTGGTTTATGTTCCCTGACAGAAATTGCCCAGAATAAAATTACTTCCGTTCAGCAACTTGTTTCCCGATGGCAAGCCACCCCGGAACTGTGCCATGCCAGCATTGGAATGGCCATTTCAGATTCCCGGACAGGTGAAGTCTTACTCAAATCGGAACCGCAACTGAGCCTGGTTCCGGCTTCAATCCTGAAAATAATGACAACCGCAACGGCGCTGGAAATTTTTAGCCCCGATTTCAGGTTCCGTACTTCGCTCACTTACTCCGGAACAATCCGAAACGACACGCTTTTCGGCAACCTTCAGGTTATTGGCGGAGGCGATCCAACCCTGGGCTCGAAATATTTTCCGGGTGATGAATCCTTTCTGAATAAATGGATCGGGGCAATCCGGAGCAAAAAGATCAGGGTAATTCGGGGAAACCTGGTTCTGGATGCCAGCATTTATGAAAAGCAAATGATCCCCCGCACCTGGATCTGGGAAGACCTGGGAAATTATTATGGCGCCGGGGCCTGCGGACTAACCGTATTTGACAACCTTTATGAAATTCATCTGGCTTCAGGAAAGGTGGCCAACACACCAACAAAAATTACCCGCATTTCTCCTGAAATACCCAATCTTGACTTGCAAAACGAAGTCCTTTCTTCTGATATAAACACCGATCAGGCATACGTTTTTGGCAGCCCGATGGATAGCCACAGGATCATCCGGGGCACCATCCCAAAAAATAAAAGCGATTTTGTGGTCAAGGCTTCAGTGCCCGATCCGCCAGCGCTGCTGGCCAACGAATTCAGGAAAAAACTGAAAGCTGCCGGTATTTTGCTTTCAGGAAAAACCCGATTCGAAAAAGCAGGTGCTTCTGATCAGCAAATTAGTGTAACTCAGTCGCCACCGTTGCGCGACATCATCCGGGTCACCAATCACGAAAGCGTCAACCTGTTTGCCGAACATTTGCTGAAGCACCTGGCTTTTCAGAAAAATGGCCTGGGCACGACCAAAGACGGTTGCCAGATTGTGGAGCAATTCTGGAAAGACAAGGGAATCGACCTCTCCGGATTTTTTATGAACGACGGCAGCGGTTTGTCGCGGTTTAACGCCATAACGGCCAGCCAACTGGTTGCCATTTTGAACTACATGCGGTCGAAAAGCGCATTTTCCAACGATTTTTATCAGTCGCTGGCACCTGCCGGTTCTGGAACGCTGGCAGTTTTCAGCGATAAAGATTTTCCGAACCAGTGCCTGCATGCCAAAAGCGGCTCGATGACCCGTGTGCACTGCTATGCCGGATATTTGACAACCATTTCAGGACGGCAACTTTCCTTTGCATTTTTGCTGAACAACTTTTCGTGCAGCCAGTCGGAAACCGTTAAAAAAATGGAGGAGATATTGGTTGAACTGAGAAGGTTGTAGGAATATGCCCTTCTTTAATACTTTCGCAAAATCAACCTTTTTTTACCCTGAACCCTGTGCTCTTTAGGTTTTTTCGTTCAGAAACGGGGTGAAAAACTAGAAAAAATTCCTGGAATGAATCTGTTTAGAACCAAAAAAGCCCCGTTTTTCAACGAGGCTTTGTCAAATTTATGAAACCAGATCTTAGATTATCGCTTTCATGGCTTCCATAGCTTCGCGCAATTCTTCGCCAACCAATTCAACTTCGTGGTAACGGATTTGTTCGTTTATTTTAACCAGTTCGACATTGTCTGCATGGTTGTCGATCCCTTCATTGAAGTTTTTGCCAATCACATTGGTGTCAATTTTCGACATAAACCCGGCCAGCAATGGTTTGCAGGCATGGTCGAACAAGTAGCAACCGTATTCGGCTGTATCCGAAATTACCCGGTTCATTTCGAACAGTTTTTTGCGTGCAATGGTATTGGCAATCAGCGGGACTTCGTGCAGCGATTCGTAATAAGCCGATTCGGCTTTGATTCCGGTTTCAGTCATTACTTCAAATGCCAGTTCAACGCCAGCTTTCACAAAAGCGACCATCAGGGTCCCATTGTCGAAGTATTCCTGTTCGCTAATTTTCATGTCACCGGCAGGTGTTTTTTCGAAAGCAGTTTCGCCGGTTTCAGCTCTCCAGGCCAGCAGGTCTTTATCGCCCGCTTTCCAGTCTTCCATCATAGTTGACGAGAAGGTCCCGTCCATAATGTTGTCCATGTGCTTTTCGAACAATGGCCGCATAATCACTTTCAATTCGCCGGCCAGTTTAAAAGCTTCAATCTTGGCCGGATTTGAAAGTCGGTCCATCATATTGGTGATCCCGCCCAATTTCAGGGCCTCGGTAGTTACTTCCCATCCGTATTGAATGAATTTTGAAGCATATCCCGGGTTGATGCCTTTTTCAATCATTTTATTGAACAGCAGGATGGAAGCCGATTGCAACACTCCGCAAAGGATCGTCTGTTCGCCCATCAGGTCCGATTTTACTTCGGCAACAAACGAGGAATGAAGTACACCTGCTTTGTGGCCGCCAGTTCCCACGCAATAGGCTTTTGCAATTTCAAGACCGTCGCCATTCGGATCGTTTTCGCGGTGGACAGCGATCAGGGTTGGAACGCCAAACCCGCGCAAATACTCGGCACGCACCTCTGATGCCGGCGATTTTGGAGCCACCATGATTACAGTAAGGTCTTTCCTTATCTGGATGCCTTCTTCCACAATATTGAACCCGTGTGAATACGAAAGGCAGGCCCCTTTTTTCATCAAAGGCATGGCTGCTTTTACTACGGGTGTATGATATTTGTCGGGGGTCAGGTTTAAAACCAGGTCGGCAGTTGGTATCATTTCTTCGAATGTGCCAACTTTAAATCCGTTTTCGGTAGCATTTATATACGAGATGTGTTTTTCGGTAATTTCAATTTCGCGCAGGGCATACGAAATGTCCAAACCACTATCGCGCATGTTGAGCCCCTGGGCCAGTCCCTGTGCACCACAGCCCAAAACCACGATTTTTTTTCCAAGTAACTTTTTCACGCCGTCGGCGAATTCCGACTGCTCCATGAAATCGCATTTTCCAAGCTGTTCGAGTTGAACACGCAATGGGATTGAATTAAAATAATTTGCCATTTTTTTTGAATTTTATTTGATTAAAAAATTGTCCGCCTTTTTTCTGACCTTACAAAGCAATAGAATATTCCTGAAAATGCAGTGTAAAAAAAGTGTTATTTTAGGTGTTTTTCATGGATTTATATTCCTGACGAATGGATTGTTTGAATATTTTCACTAAATACCAACAAGTTATACATCCGCCAAAAATGGTAATTTTAATTGTTATTTTAATGCTTCAGCACGATACTGAAGCGGTGTCTGCCCAGTTTCGCGCTTGAAGAATTTCGTAAAATACGACTGATCTTCGAAGTTCAACTGATTGGCAATTTCTGAAACATTCAGGTTGGTATGCACCAGCAGCCGTTTAATTTCGAGCAACTGTTTGGCCTTAATAATTTGAGAAGGGGTTTTTCCGGTCAGCAACCTGACCGTCTGGGCAAGATGGTTGGCTGTTATCCCAATCAATCTGGCATAATCGGTTAACGAAATGTTTTTCTGGTTGTTTTCCTCAACCAGATGGAAAAACCGCTTTACCAGGATTTGCCCCCTGCCTTTATTCAACAGGCTTTCGTTAACCTGATAGCGAGAGGCGCAAGTAGTAAGGATCAAATCAAGGACCGAACGGAGCATTTCAGGAATAAAACCTCCGGCTTGCCCGGCCTCGGCAATCCCCTGCCTGAACAAAGTTTCCAGAAACCGGGTATCGTTTTCATTTTCAAGCAACAACGGCGGATTATCCTGATGGATGGTGTAAAAGAATGGAAATTCAATCAGGCTGTTCTGATTGCTCCGGTTGAGCAGGTAAAAATCGGCAGTGAAGATAAAAATGTAGCCTTCAATATCTTGCGACAATTCGAGCTTGTGTGCCTGTCCGGGCGACATGAAAAATACACACGACGGTTTTATTTCGTATTTGTTGCCGTCAATCACATGAAAACCAGAACCTTTCATCAGGAAAAGCACCTCGAAAAAATCGTGCCGGTGCGGATATTTTACACTGAAATGCCGGTTGGCATCAAACACTTCAACCTGAAACTGCTGGCTGGTCCGTTCGGGGGAACTGAAATTGTGCAGGCTGTAAACTGGAAGTTGTTCGGCGGGTTGCTTCATAAAAAGAACTGGATTTTCCGTTGAATACGAAAGTACAAACAAATTGGGAAAAATAACCAAAATTAGAATCCCCTGATCGTTTAAAGCGATTGCCCGACGAAAACCGACGAATTTTCCCATGGGACCAGGCCTCC
>JBBIHV010000095.1:0-4538 GCA_037446835.1 Sunxiuqinia sp.
GCAGAAACTGCTGCATTCGACGATTCGCATTGGCGGAAACTCGATCTTCCACACGACTGGAGCATTGAAGATTTACCGGCCAATTCGGGTAAAAATCAGATCGGCCCGTTTTCGGAAGACAGTCCGGGACAGGGAGCAACCGGTTTTGTAACAGGCGGCACCGGATGGTACCGGAAAACATTTACCCTGGATAAATCGTCGGAAGGCAAAAAAGTACAGATCCTGTTCGACGGCGTTTACATGAATTCCGAAGTCTGGATTAACGGGCATTCGCTTGGGATTCACCCCTATGGCTACACGCCTTTCTTTTACGACCTGACCAGTTTTCTGAAACCTTCAGGAGAAGAAAACACCCTGGCCGTAAAAGTGAACAACACCGGAAAAAACAGCCGTTGGTACAGCGGATCGGGCATTTACCGCCATGTAATCCTGCAAACGACCGATAAAGTTTACATTCCGGTTTGGGGCACTTTTGTGAGCACCCCGCAGGTGAGTGCCGAAAAAGCAACGGTCAGCGCCATTACCAAAGTGATGAATGAACGAAAAGAAGCAGGAGAAATCGAAGTCAATACAAAAATTTATTCGCCGGAAGGAAATCTGGTTGTCGAACAGAAATCGAAAGTTAAATCGTTTACCGGCGACATCGCCAAAACCGACCAGTTGATGGAAGTAGCCACTCCTGAACTGTGGTCGCCCGAATCGCCAAAACTTTACCGGGCCGTTTCTGAAGTAACTTTTAACGGTAAGATGGTCGATCAGAAAAGCACTTTTTTCGGGATTCGCTCGCTCGAATTCAGCGCCGATAAAGGGTTTCTCCTGAATGGCAAGCCGGTTTTGCTGAAAGGCGGCTGCATGCACCACGACAATGGTCCGCTGGGTTCGGCAACCATCGACCGGGCCGAGGAGCGACGTGTGGAACTGATGAAAAAATTTGGGTTCAATGCCATCCGTACCAGTCACAATCCACCTTCCAGCCAATTTCTGGATGCCTGCGACCGGTTGGGGGTTCTGGTGATCGACGAAGCATTTGACCAGTGGCAGCGCCCCAAAAATCCGGACGATTATCACCTCTATTTCGACAACTGGCACCAGCGCGATCTGGAATCGATGGTTCAGCGCGACCGAAATCATCCTTCGGTTATACTTTGGAGCATTGGCAACGAAATCAACGAACGGGCCGATTCGTCAGGCCTCCGGATTACGAAAAATCTGAGAACAATAGTGAAAAACCTGGACACTTCGCGGCCGGTAACCGAGGCGATATGCATGTTCTGGGACCAAAAAGGCCGGCCCTGGGATGACACAGCGCCCGCTTTTGCCTTGCTCGACGTGGGCGGCTACAATTACCAGTGGCGCCAATATGAGCCCGACCACAAAAAATATCCGCAACGGATGATGATCGGGACCGAATCGGTACCCAATGAAGCTTTCGAAAACTGGCAAATAATTGAAAAAGAACCCTATGTGCTGGGCGATTTTGTGTGGACAGCCATGGATTACCTGGGTGAAGCCGGTATCGGTCACGCATTCACGAAAAAAGACAAGAAAGACGAATTCTCACCCGGATGGCCCTGGTACAATTCGTACTGCGGAGACATCGACGTTTGCGGGTTCAAAAAACCACAGTCGTATTTCCGCGACGTGGTTTGGAAAATCAGCAACCTCGAAATGGCGGTCCATGCACCTGTACCTGCCGGAATGCAGGAAGTGGTGAGCTACTGGGGCTGGCCCGACGAACAGCAAAGCTGGAACTGGGCCGGAAATGAAGGACAAATGCTTCAGGTGAATGTGTATTCAAATTATCCTGAAGTGAGGCTGGAATTGAACGGAAAACCAATAGGAACCAAGTCGGTGTCGGCTGACACCAAATTAACAGCATCTTTTGAAGTTCCTTACGAAGCCGGCGAATTGAAAGTTGTTGGCTTGAAAGACGGCAAGGAAATGGAAACCAAAATCCTGAAAACCACCGGCAAGCCCGCAAAAATCAGGCTGACGGCTGATCGTTCGGAAATTAAAGCCAGCCGGAATGACCTTTCATACATAACCGTTGACGTTACTGATGAAAATGGGGAGAGGATTCCGGATGCCAATTTGCCGATTCAATTCAGCGCTTCAGGAGCCGGAGAATTGGTGGCGGTCGAAAATGGCAATCCAACCGATCTGAAAAGTTTTCGGGCGCCCAAAGTGAATAGCTTTCATGGGCGCTGTCTGGCCATTTTGCGGCCAACCGGAACTTCCGGAGAAATTAAGCTGAAAGCCGAATTGGCAGGACTGCAAGGAACCGAAATCGTTGTCACTGCCAGATAGAAAATTAAAATAAAAACGGGTATGCTGGATTTTCGGTGTACCCGTTTTTGGTTAAAACAAGTCGATCGGGTCAGTTTGCAAAAATTGTGCAACTGGCAACCCACCGGTGCCAATAAGATAAATTTTAGAAAGGGGAAATTTCTTTTTAAATGCCTCCATGCCGGCAATCCGCGACTTTGATCCGCTTTTTACTTCTAAGGCTATAATTTTTTCACGGTATTTAACCACAAAATCAATTTCATCATTACGTTCCCGCCAATAGTGAACAAACAATTCTCCGGACCGCGAACGATTAATTAAATGAGCGCCAACAGCCGATTCAACCCATCGTCCCCACAGATCAGGTTTGAATTTGACTTCCTGAAAAGACAAATCATACTGAGCCGACATCAAGGCAGTGTTATATACCTGAAATTTAGGACTTGAAGATCGTTGTCTGATCAAATCAGGACTAAATTTTTCGATCCCGTTTAATAATCCCGCCGTATCCAGCAAATTCAAATAATTGGATAAGGTTATTGTATTTCCGGCATCCAGCAGTTGCCCCAGAATTTTGTTGAAAGATAAGATTTGACCTGAATACTGACATCCCAACACAAAAAGTCGTCTCATCAGGGCGGGCTTATCAACTCTGGTCAGCATTAAAATATCGCGCGAAATACTGGCTTCAATTAACGAATCCTGGATATATTGTTTCCATCTTTTTTCATCCTGAATCAGGGAGGCAGCTCCCGGATATCCTCCAAACCAAACAAACTGATCTTCGTCATATCCAAAGGCATCCTGCATTTCATTAAATGACCAATGCCCCATATAGGTAGTTTCGTACCTGCCTGCGAGAGATTCAGTAAGGCCATGTTGCAAAAGAACCCTGGAAGAGCCTAATAAAACAACCTTTAATTCAATTCCTTTCATTGTATCCAGATCCCATTCCCGTTTTACAGCTTCACTCCAGTTTTCAAGCTTCTGAATCTCATCAAAAACCAATAATCCTTCATTTCTGCCTGATTGGACAAGGAGCAAACGGCCAATTGCCCATTGTTGGCTGATCCAAATTTGTTGATCAGCAGGCACTGCATCCGCTGATGCATAATGCGATGGCAAATCTGTTTCTCTTAAAATCTGACCAATCATGGTCGTTTTACCAACCTGCCGAGGACCAAATACTACTTGTATAAACTGTCGTTTTTCTCTTATTAAACGACTCATTAATAATTTCTTATGCGATCTTTCAAAATTCATTTTACAATTTACTCAATGTACTGAGTAAAATTACTCAATGAATTGAGATAAACAAATTGATTTTCAAAATACAATTCAACAAATATATCAGATGAACACGCTTGCACATCATTTACCTGATGCTCTTGCGCTGAAATCTCAATCTTTCCAAAAAAAAGCCCCGGAAAAATCCGGGGCCACACACTCTATGAAACAAAAGCAAATTAACTATTTAGATCAGCAACTTTAATAAACCTGTCGCCGCTGGTCATCGAAATTCCACAACGTTTGGGAGCAGCGTTGTCGTATGTGTTTCCGCAGGTTGGACATACAAAATACACTGCGGGTAGCGTTTTTACCGTGTTTCCTTCCAGCGCGGCCAATGCTTTTTCATAAAAAACCTTGTGTTTTTGCTCGGTTTTGTATGCATAATTTAAGCTTACCAGCGAAAGTTGATTTCCGGCCGTGTTGGCATTGGTCATGAATTCGGGATACATGGTTACAACTTCGTAGGTTTCACCGGCAATCGCATCCTTCAGGTTTTCTTTGGTCGATTTTACCGTGAATTCAGGTTTAATAACCGGCACTTTCTGATTGGCTTCGGCCAAAACGGCTTTGTGGTTGTTGGCGTGGATGTTTTCAGATTTTGAAGCAGCCTTAAACAACATGGCAATTTGGTGGTAGCCTTCTTCTTCGGCCTTTTTGCTGTAAGCGGCATATTTGGCGCTGGCAGTAGTTTCGCCCTTGAAGGCATCCTGCAGGTTTTGGATATTTACTGCGGCAGCGTCGGCAACTACGGTTTGCGATGCGGTGTTTGTCTGCATCTCTCTTTTTGTTTCAGTATTACTGGTGAACGACGGGAGCACTACAATTGCAGCGGCAGCCGCAATCAGGATAACGAATGATGTCTTTTTCATTTTTATTTGTTTTTGAAGTTTTTTAATGATACAAAGATTCACCCTTTCACATTTAAACTTCCTTCAGAAAGTCTTAAAATCAGCTTAATAAAA
>JBBIHV010000095.1:4638-14369 GCA_037446835.1 Sunxiuqinia sp.
GGAAGCGAAGCGAGAAGGTGCTTCCGATGTCGGGAATGCTTTCTGCAATAAGCTCAATGCCTTGCAGATCAGATAATTTTTTGGCGATGGAGAGTCCCAGCCCGTTGCCTTTCACGAGTGAACTCCGGGATTCGTCGGCGCGGTAAAAACGGTTAAAAATATGTGGAAGGTGTTCTGTCGAAATTCCGATGCCATCGTCCTGAACGGCGAGTGTTTTGGTTTCATCGTCCCAATTAAAGAAAACATTTCCATGTTCTTTTCCATATTTGATGGCATTATTCAGAAGATTATCGAGAATCAGCTCCAGATAAATGCGGTCGCCGGTAATGCTTACCGAATCAGGAACGTTTACGGTCAGGCTGATGTCTTTATCGGCGGCCAGTTGTTCACCTTTTCCGACTGAGATTAAAATTACCTCCGCGAGGATCAATGTTTCGTTCCGGGGCACCGCCTTATTCGATTCAACGCGTGCAAGTTGCAGCAGCTGATCGAGCAAGGTGTCGAGGCGGTCAACTTCTTTAATGATTCCTGAAATTTTTTCCTCATACATTTTTGGTTCACGTTGCTTGCGAACCAACACTTCCAGCGTTCCCCGGATGGCCGACAGCGGCGTTCGAATCTCGTGTGAGGCATCGCTCGTGAACTGCTTTTGCTGAATGAGGCTGGCTTCAATCCGCGCCAGTAATTCGTTGATGGTTTTTGTCAGTTCAAACAATTCGTCTTTATGGGCAGGTAGTACCAGCCGGGTACTGATGTTTGAATCGCCAATGCGCGAGGCCGTCCGGATAAGCTGATGAACAGGTGAAATGGCTTTGGAAGCAGCCACCGAGGAGGTGAGGAACTGAACCAGCAGTACCAGTGGAAAGGAAACGAGCAACACCCAGATCAAATTGTTGAGAATGTTGAATGATTCCTGCTCCGATATGGCAATCGTCAGATCTCCAATGTCTTTTCCGCTGTTATTTTTTATCGTGAACTGGCCCAGCCTGATTTTCTGGTTGCTGATTTCTCCGTTGTAAAAAATGTCCTGATTTTGTTTCGGACGTGCAAGCACCTGTTCTTTGAGCAGGTTCGACGAACGGAAAATAACGTTTCCATTGCAGTCGGTAATCTGCAAAAAAGTTGGATTCACTTCCACCTGGCTGTGTTCCGCTTCGTCCCATTCGGGCATTTTGTTAATAATGATTGAATCACGATGCCAGTCGAGGTTGCTGAAAACTTCTTCCTTTTCAACCAGAATATCATCGTCGAGGTGAGCATAGGCGGTGCTATAAACCACCATGTAAATGATCAGAAAAACCAGCGCGGTTGTGAAGGCCACAGCCAGCGTATTAAAAAGCGCGATCCGGTTTTTAAATTTTAAGGTCATTCGTCGTCTTCAATTTTATATCCTACTCCCCTGACTGTTGTGATGATGGATGGTTTTCCGGAGTCGTCCAGTTTTTTGCGTAAAGCATTGATATAAACATCAATCACCGAATTGTCATAGTCGAAATGAATGTCCCATACTTTTTCGATAATCCGGGTCCTACGGCAAACCTTTCCTTTATTCCGGAGAAAATATTCGAGCAGCGAAAATTCTTTTTGGGTTAGTTCCACCGGGTTGCCTTTTTTGGTAACGGTGTGTTTTTCAATGTTCATTTGTATTCCAGAAACGGTAAAAACAACCGATTGGTTTTCGTTTTTGCGCATCAGCACGCGGATTCGGGCCAACAGTTCTTCAAACGAAAATGGCTTGCGGATGTAATCATTGGCTCCGGTTTCCAGCCCGAAAACAACATCGTCAACGGTATCTTTCGCTGTCAGAAAAATAACCGGAACCGTTTTGCTTTCGAGTCGGATGTTTCGGCAAATTTCAATTCCGCTCATTCCGGGCAACATCCAGTCGAGCAGGATGACATCGTATTCCTCGAGGTAATCGAGGGCCAGTTGCAATCCTTTTTTCCCGTTGTCGGCCACATCCACAGCAAAGCCTTCTTCTTCGAGGCCATCCCTGATGAAATTGGCAATTGAAGGCTCGTCTTCCACGATTAAAATGCGCATGTTGAAATTTCTGAAGATTAGGACTCAAAGATACAGAAAGCAATTATTCTTTATCTCCGGCATTTCCAAAATCGGGAAGGGCCAATTCAACACCGGCGCCATGGCTGTAAACCAGTTGGCCACCCAGGTATCCTGTCCTGGAAACCGAACCGGCCAGGGCTGTAAACAAAATGACGCCAACCCATTTTACCCAGCTGCGGTTGTACTTAAAATATAAAACGGCAGCCTGGAACAATGCAGTGACAATAGCCAGTACAAGGGTAAAGGTTGCGGCCTGTTCGTGAAGTTGCATTGGTTTTTTCAAGGGGCCTTCTTCAATGCCTTCGCCGGCATAACCGCCGGTAAGGTACGCCGCCGTGGCGCCCAGCGCACCAAGTATCAGAAGATAAAAGGCTGCCTGACGAAAAAAATCTTTTTTACTGAAAAGCGCGATTATTTCCGAAAGGAACCCAGCCATCAGCAGGGCAATCGGGAAATGAATAATCATGGCATGAAGGTGAGTTGCTGTAATCATAGTTCTGAATTTTTTATTGACAAAGATTCAGCAACCAAGATTTAAGTACGATTAGGCGTTCCTTAAGATTGTCTTAAGATTAATCCGAATGATTTTCAAAAGGTTACCAACAAACAGGACGAACCCTGTAAAAGGAGTCCGTCCTGTTTGCCGAATTCAAATCAAGCGGAATTTGATTTTAGTGGTGGCCTTCAAATTTGAACGACACTTTCACTTTGGTGCGGTAACTTTCAATTTTGCCATCTTTAATGTGCAGGTCCATCGCACTTACTTCAGCAATACGAAGTTCGCGCAGGGTTTCGGAAGCTTTTGAGATTGCATTTGCAGCAGCTTTTTCCCACGATTCGCTGCTTGTTCCTACCAATTCAATAATTTTGTAAACACTTTCAGACATAATCGGCTCCTTTCGTTTTTTCTTGATTTTACTGCATTTACAGAAAAGTCATTGGTCTGGTTTCGTAAAATTGCCTGTTTGACAATAGGTTTCGGGAATTTCATCCGGATTATCCCGCCGCTTTACCCGGAAGCTGCAAAATATTCCGCAGGGAAAATCAGCCGGTTGAGTTGCTGTTTTGTCATTGGTAACCGATGGTAAATTTACAATTCAGGAAAACGTATTTTTTTAAGGACTATTTGATTCGAATAAGGCAGAAATCGTACTTTTGAACGGTAAGTCCACATAAACCTTATTGCAATCTAAAACCAACAAAACCATTGTCGATGAAACCGTTTCCTTTTTACATCTTCCTCCTTCTTTTTGGTTGTTTTTCGCTGAATTCATTTGCTCAAAATCCTGAACCGGTTGATTTGGTCAACCCGCTGATGGGCTCCGATTCCAATTTTTCATTATCGGCTGGAAATACCTACCCGGCCATTGCGCTGCCCTGGGGCATGAATTTCTGGACCCCGCAAACAGCAAAAATGGGCGACGGATGGGTGTACGCCTATCATGCCACCCACATTCAGGGCTTCAAACAAACGCACCAGCCCAGTCCGTGGATCAACGATTACGGGCAATTTTCGCTTTTTGCTGAAACCGGCGACCTGAAAATCTCCGGAAAATCGCGTGGTAGCTGGTTTTCGCACAAAGCGGAAACCGTGAAACCCTATTATTACAGCGTTTACCTGGCCGATTACGACCTGACCACCGAAATTACGCCCACCGAGCGGGCCGCCATGTTCCGGTTTACCTTTCCCGAAAACGAGAAATCGTGGGTGTTGATTGATGCCTTCGACAAAGGTTCGTACGTGAAAATCATCCCTGAAGAAAATAAAGTGATCGGCTACACAACCCGCAACAGCGGCGGGGTTCCGGCAAATTTTAAGGATTATTTTGTCGTCGAATTTGACAAACCGTTTGCCGGGAGTTCAGTCTGGAGCGACAGCACGCTGGTTCCTGGAATTACCGAATTAAAAGCCAACCATGCCGGTGCTGTCGTCCGGTTTAAAACACGCAAAGGCGAGCAGGTTCATGCACGGGTTGCCTCTTCGTTCATCAGTTTCGAGCAGGCCGAATTAAACCTGAAAGAACTGGGGACCGATCATTTTGATCAGGTTTGCCAAAAAGGCCGCGAAATCTGGAACAAAGCCCTGTCGCGCATTGCTGTTGAAGGCGGAACGACCGATCAGTACCGCACATTTTATTCGTGCATGTACCGCACGATGCTGTTTCCGCGCAAATTTTTTGAGTTCGGCAAAGATGGCAAAATGGTGCATTACAGTCCCTACAACGGACAGGTTTTGCCGGGGGCGATGTTCACCGATAATGGTTTCTGGGACACGTTCCGTGCGGTGTTCCCGTTTTTTAACCTGATGTTTCCGTCGCTGAATGCGCAAATTCAGGAAGGACTGGTGAACACCTTCAAGGAAAGCGGGTTCCTTCCGGAGTGGGCCAGCCCCGGCCACCGCGACTGCATGATCGGCTCGAACTCGGCCAGCATTATTGCCGATGCCTACCTGAAAGGCGCCCGCGGATACGACATCAACACCCTTTACGAAGCCGTCCTGAAAAATACAAAAACCGAAGGGCCACTTTCGTCGGTTGGGCGCAAAGGCTTCGAATATTACAACAAACTGGGCTACATTCCTTACGACGTAAAAATCAACGAAAACGTGGCCCGCACCCTCGAATATGCTTACGACGACTGGACCATTTACCAACTGGCCAAAGCGTTGGACCGCCCTCAGGATGAAATTGATTTGTTTGCCAAACGCTGCCAGAACTACCGGAATGTGTTCGACCCGGAAACAAAATTAATGCGTGGCCGAAACCAGGACGGAACTTTCCAGAAGCCGTTCAACCCGTTTAAATGGGGCGACGCGTTTACCGAGGGGAACAGTTGGCATTACACCTGGGCGGTGTTTCACGACATACAGGGTTTGATTGACCTGATGGGCGGCAAAAAGGAATTTTTGCACATGCTCGACTCGGTTTTTGTTGTCCCTCCAATTTATGATGATTCGTACTACGGGTTCACCATCCACGAAATCCGCGAGATGCAGATCATGAACATGGGCAACTACGCTCATGGGAATCAGCCTGTTCAACATGCGATTTACCTTTACGATTATGCCGGACAGCCCTGGAAAGCACAAAAATGGGTGCGCGAAGTGATGAACCGCCTGTACCTTCCAACTCCGGATGGCTACTGCGGCGACGAAGACAACGGACAAACTTCGGCCTGGTACGTATTTTCGGCTTTGGGTTTCTATCCGGTTTGCCCCGGCAGCGACCAGTATGCCTTGGGAGCGCCGCTTTTCAAAAAGATAATCCTGAAGCTTGAAAACGGAAAAGAAGTCATTCTGAATGCTCCGGAAAACAGCGCCGAAAACAAATACATCCAGGAAGTTAAACTGAATGGAAAAAATTACACCAAAAACTACCTGAGTTATCCGGTACTGATGAAAGGCGCGGTGATTGATTTCAAAATGGGGTCGGCACCAAATCTGAAAAGAGGCATCGACGAGACAGATTTCCCGTATTCGTTTTCGAGGAAAGGAAAGGAAAGAAATAAAAACCTAACCCGGACAAGCCAGTACTAAACAGGCAGAAGTAGGAAGTCGGAAGACGGAAGTGCACATTTCAAGGTTGTGACGATTTTATTTCTGCCTTTAAAAAGCCTGTCAATAAAGGTGAACAGATGAATAGACCTTCCATAAAAAAGAAAGGCCCGCATAAATACGGGCCTTTCGGTTATATAACAAAATGCGGTATTATTTTACAATGGTCATTTCGTTAATCAGGTTTTCGGCCCCGGCCATTTTGTCGATGGTCCAAAGCACGAACCGGATGTCAACATTGATACATTTTTGCAGGTCTTTTTCGTAGCTCACGTCGCCGCTCATGGCTTCCCAGTTTCCGTCAAAGGCAATCCCGATCAGTTGGCCTTTTCCGTTCATAACCGGGCTTCCGGAGTTTCCGCCGGTAATGTCGTTGTTGGTGGTGAAGCAGGTGTGCAGCGTTCCGTCGGAATCGGCGTAACGGCCAAAATCTTTCGCATAATACAATTCTTTCAGTTTGGCGGGTACATCAAATTCATCGTCGCCCGGGATTTCTTTTTCGATGTATCCCTTTAAAGTCGTGAAATAGTTGTATTTAACGGCATCGCGCGGAATATAGTCGCCAACTGTTCCGTAGGTCAGGCGCATGGTCGAATTGGCATCAGGATAGAACGTTTTGTCTTTCTCCATTTCCATTAAACCGCCCACAAACAAACGGTTGCCTTTGGCCAAAGCTTCGCTGGTTTTGTCGGCTTCCTGGCGGATAACGCCCATCATCCTGAAAATTTCAAGAGAAACCTGGAAGATCGGATCTTTTTCAAGGACTTTTGCTTTTGGCGACTGGAAGAACTTCTGAAGCCGTTCTTTGCTCCCGAAGATTGATTTTGCATACAATTCTTTGGTGTATTTTTCGAAATCGTTCCTGTATTTGGTCTTTACAACCCGGAAGAACGGAGGTTGGTATTGTGGGGCAACATTTTCCTGATAAATTTTGAAAAGGGCGGCAGCAATTTTCTGATCGGTCCCTGAGTCGTAATCTTTAAAGAACGTGTCGAGGCCATCTTTTACCCGCTCGCTCGCGAGGCTGATATGTTCTGAATTTTTATCTGATTTTAGGGCATCGTAAAGTGGCCTTGTGCGGTATGCAAAGTAGAAAATTTCGGGGCCGCGCACCATTCCTTCGACCATGTATTCGAAAGCCGTTGCATCGTCAACATCTTTGTAGGCGCTGGCAATCAGGCCGAGCGCATCGCCGTATTTTGCTTTCCGTTCGGGGGTGGCGTTCGCCCATTGGGTAAACTGGGCTTCAAGTTGTTTCTTTTTTTCGATGGCATTCTCGCGTTTCAGGTCTTCGTTTTGGCCAATGCTGTATTTGTAATAGTTTGAGCTTCTGGCATATTTGGCCGAATACATGATTTTTGCTTCCTGCGAGGACTTCATAAAGTCCTTCATGATGCGCTGTTTTTCCTCGCGTATTTTAATGCGGACCGGATTGGTCACATTCATCATATATTCAATTCCGTAGGAAGTTTTGTAGCGGTTGGTGTTTCCGGGGTAACCCATCACCATGGCAAAATCGTTCATTTTGTACCCGTCAAGCGAAATAGCCAGGTGGTATTTTGGCTTGAACGGCACGTTGTCTTTTGAATAGGGGGCCGGTTTCCCGTCTTTGTCGCAATAAATGCGGAACATACTGAAATCGTCGGTATGGCGTGGCCACATCCAGTTGTCGGTATCGCCGCCAAATTTTCCCATCGACTGTGGAGGGGCGCCAACCAGGCGGATGTCGTGAAAGGTTTCGTAAACAAACAGATAATAGCGGTTGTCGTTGTACATCGATTGTACACGGGCTTCGTAAGGATCGTTCCCGATGGCTTCTTTTTCGATTTTGGAAGAAATCTCACGAACTTTTTTGCTCCGGTTGTCGCTACTCATCGTGTCGTTTAACTGTGGCAGGATTTTGTCCGAAACATCTTCGAACCTGATCAGGAACGAAGCCGATTTGTTCGGGTTGGGCAACTCTTCTGCTTTCGACCGGGCCCAAAATCCATCTTTCAGGTAATCGTGGTCAACGGTACTGTGTTCCTGAATTTCATCGAACCCACAGTGGTGGTTGGTCAGGAGCAGGCCTTCGTCCGAGATAACTTCGGCCGTGCACGATCCATGGTCGAGCGCAACAACCGCATCTTTCAGGCTCGAATGGTTAATGCTGTAAATATCGTCAGCACTCAGCGAGCATCCCTCGGCTTTCATTTGGTTGATATTCAGCTTTTCAAGCAAAGCAGGCAACCACATCCCCTCGTCAGCTTTCACAACCCCAGGCAACACCACCAGGATGAATGCGAAAATTGCTAAAAATCGTTTCATCAGATAAATTAAAAGGTAATTGAATAAAATAATAATCGGCAAAGATAGATATATCTGCTTATCTGCAAATCACTTTCAACTTTGCCTGATATAAATCATGTTAATAAATTTAAAACCGGCTTCAAAAACCGCCGGGGCGTGAATTTTAATTGCTGCCTGAATAAACGCGCTCCGAAATTTTCAGAAATGCTATCTTTGTGCCGAAAATCATAATCAGCAGAAAACATGGAAAGAAAAGTGAGGGTCAGGTTTGCCCCAAGCCCGACAGGACCGCTTCACATGGGCGGTGTCCGGACAGCCTTGTTCAATTATTTGTTCGCCAAAAAGCATGGAGGCGATTTCCTCCTGCGCATCGAAGATACCGACCAGAACCGGTTCGTCCCGGGCGCCGAAGCGTACATTATCGAATCGCTGAAATGGTGCGGGCTGGTTCCCGACGAAGGCGTTGGTTTTGGCGGGGACTTTGGGCCATACCGGCAGAGCGAGCGCAAACCGATGTACAAAAGATATGCTGATTCGCTGATTGATAACGGGTTCGCTTATTATGCTTTCGACACAGCCGAAGAACTGGATGAGCTCCGGAAAGAGGCCGAGGCCCGAAAACAGGTTTTCTCGTACGATTTGCATACCCGCAACGGATTAAAAAATTCGCTCAGCCTTTCGCCTGAAGAAGTGCAGGAACGGCTGCAAAGCGGGCAATCTTATGTGATCCGTTTTAAGATGCCCGAAAACCGCGAGATTGTTGAGGAAGATTTGATCCGTGGCCGTGTTTCGTTCAATACCAATCAGCTCGACGATAAGGTTTTGTTTAAGTCCGACGGAATGCCAACCTACCATTTGGCCAATGTGGTTGACGATCACCTGATGCTAATTACCCATGTCAT
This sequence comes from Sunxiuqinia sp., assembly GCA_037446835.1. Lineage (GTDB taxonomy): Bacteria > Bacteroidota > Bacteroidia > Bacteroidales > Prolixibacteraceae > Aquipluma. Next base: position 13,447 of record JBBIHV010000095.1, read on the forward strand.
CCGTGGCGAAGAATGGTTGCCGTCGATGCCGCTCCATATTTTGCTTTACGAATCGCTCGGAATCTCGGAAAACCGTCCGCGTTTTTCGCACCTTCCTTTAATCCTGAAACCTGAAGGAAAAGGAAAACTGAGCAAACGCGATGGCGATAAAATGGGTTTCCCGGTTTTTCCGCTGCTTTGGAAAGATCCCGAAACCGGTGAATTTTCGCGTGGCTACCGCGAAGACGGTTATTTTCCTGAAGCCTTTGTTAATATGCTTGCCCTGCTGGGCTGGAGCCCCGGTACCGAGCAGGAATTCTTTTCGATCGGTGAGCTGATCGGGCTGTTCGACCTTTCGCGCGTGGTAAAATCGGGCGCCCGGTTCGATCCGGAGAAAGCCAAATGGTTTAACCGGCATTACCTGCAACAAAAATCACCGGACGAGCTGGCCGTACTGTTTTTGCCCATCCTGAACGAAAAAGGAATAAATCCCGACTTGCAGCAGCTCCAACTGATTGTTGGTTCGATCAAAGAACGGTGTGAGTTTGTGAAAGATTTGTGGGATCAAGGCCATTATTTCTTTCAGGCTCCTGAAAGTTACGACGAGAAAACCATCCAGAAAAAATGGAAGCCCGATACCAACGAAAAACTTGAAGCCATTTCAGAGCTTTTCGAAACCATCGGCGATTGGGATGCCGCCAACATCAAGGAAGTTTTTTCAGTATTTATGGCCGAAAAAGAGTGGGGCTTTGGCGTGGTGATGGTACCGATTCGCCTGGCATTGGTCGGCAGCAGCAGTGGCCCCGACCTGTTTGAAATTTGCGGGCTGCTTGGCCGGGAAGAAACCGTTGGCCGGATACGGAAAGCGATTAAAGTAATCCAATAAATTTTAGAAACTGTTTAAATTTGATTTAATTAACATGTATTAAAGTTCAACCCCTTCA
>JBBIHV010000096.1:0-1135 GCA_037446835.1 Sunxiuqinia sp.
ACCGTGGCTTAAATTTCAGTCGTTCCGGTTTAAATGATTGGAGTGCCTATTTCTACTACAATGCTATCGATCCTACTTATATCGTAACCCCCGATGGGAAACATTACCTGATACATGGATCGTGGCATAGCGGTTTCGCACTTTTGCAACTCGATCCAACTACAGGTAAGCCTCTCAACAAACTCGGTAACCCTTGGGCAACCAGTGTGAGTGCGTTAACAGCCCGATATGGCGTGCGGATCGGCACACGCACGGCCGGGTCGCGTTGGCAAGGCAGCGAAGCCCCCGAAATAATATACAAAGATGGTTACTACTATTTGTTCATGGCCTACGATGGCCTCGACGTACCATACAACACGCGGGTGGTCAGAAGCGCAAACATTGAAGGGCCGTACCTCGACATCACCGGGCGCAACTCTACCAGCGGAAGCGGCGACTGCTATCCGATCGTAACCCACCCTTACAAATTCAATCTTAGCTACGGATGGGTCGGTATATCACACTGCTGTATCTTCCAGAAGGATAATACCAACGAATGGTTTTACATGTCGCAGGCACGATTGCCGGCCAATGTTGGTGGCAACGCCTACTCCAATGCCATTATGATGGGACACGTACGCCGCATTGTTTGGTGTCCTGCATCAAAGAGCGAACCCGACAACCTTTGGCCAATCGCATTACCCGAACGTTACGCAGCCGTACCTGATTACGGCACAATAACCAAAGACTCGCTTGTAGGAACATGGGAACACATAAACCTGAAGTATAGTTATGGACAACAAGATGGCGCTTCTGCTCTAACCCTCAAGGCCGACGGTACAATGTCGGGGGCACTGACAGGAAATTGGAGTTACGATGCGACCAAAAAGCAACTCACATTGGGCAACGTTGTAGTTTGCGTTGAACGCGAAGTGGATTGGGAAGCCACCCCACGCCGTGTAACACTGGTATATGCCGGGACTGAAAAAAGTCTGAACGCTACCTATTGGGGTAAAAAGTCAAAATAATATTAACCAGAAAGCGACAAATGAAAGCACTTAGAATATTTGTACTGGCCCTTCTTGGGTATGCAATTGGAGTGCAGGTTCAGGCACAATCCATAATTGTCCACGATCCGGTGATGATCAGGCAAAAC
>JBBIHV010000096.1:1235-14273 GCA_037446835.1 Sunxiuqinia sp.
GCCATTGACCCAAATCTGGCTATCGACCGGGATGGAACTCCTTATCTGGCTTTTGGCTCGTTTTGGGACGGGATAAAACTGGTTAAGCTTTCGCCGGATGCCATGCATGTTACTGAAGACTTGAATCACATTTCAACGATAGCTTCACGTAAATCAAATCCAACTGCACCCAATCCTCCGGCTGTTGATAACAACCCGGTTGATGCCGGCGGAAATGCCATTGAAGCGCCCTTTATTTTCAGGAAAGGTGATTTTTTCTACCTGTTCGCTTCCATCGATTATTGCTGCAAGGGAATAAACAGCACGTACAAAATGATTTACGGCCGTTCGAAAAATCTTGTTGGTCCGTACATCGATCGCTCCGGAAAACCAATGGCAAGCGGCGGCGGAACCATTTTGCTGAAAGGCGACGAAAACTGGCACGGCGTGGGGCACAACGCGGTGGTCAGTTTCGACGGAACCGATTACCTGGTTTACCACGGATACGATGCGCACGATTCAGGAAAACCGAAACTAAACATTCGTAAATTGAATTGGGACAAAGATGGCTGGCCGGTGGTGGAATAAAAGCCCCCTTCCAGTTCCCCCAAGGGGGAAAGCTTTGGGTATCACTTCGCAATTGTTTCTGGTTAAATATATGTTGTACCCAATCTTGTTCAAAGCTATATCCTTTGCCGTTTCGCTTTAGCGAACGGACATTAGAATAATATTAATAAAAACACCATGATAAAAATAACTCTGAAACCCCTGTTGATGATAGCCTTAACGGGTTTTGTCCTACAATCAGGGGCCCAAAATGCCCGTATAAAAATTGATATCGACCGCAAAATCGGCGAAGTGGATAAACACCTCTACGGAAATTTCGTGGAACACCTTGGCCGCTGTGTGTATGGCGGAATCTATGAAGAAGGTTCGCCTTTGGCCGACGATAAGGGAATTCGTTTGGATGTGCTCGAAGCAGCCAAAGACCTGAATGTTTCCATTACCCGATATCCCGGAGGAAACTTCGTGTCGAATTACCACTGGAAAGATGGAATTGGCCCGAAAGATCAGCGCCCGCCACGCATGGAACTGGCATGGGGAAGGTTGGAAACGAACCGGTTTGGAACCGACGAATTTGTTGATTATGCCAAGCGAATCGGGACCGAACCCTATTTTTCAGTGAACATGGGGACCGGAACCATCGAAGAAGCCCAGCAATGGGTCGAATACTGCAATGTGAAAAGTGGTCCGTATTATGCCGAACTCCGCAAAAAGTACGGACATCCGGAACCCTACGACATTAAATACTGGAGCCTCGGAAACGAAATGGACGGTTTCTGGCAAATGGGACATTTGAATGCCGAAGATTACAGCAAGAAAGCCCGCGAAGCAGCCAAATTGATGAAACTGACTTCACCAGATATTAAACTCATCGCTGCCGGTTCGTCGAATTACCGGCCCAATGCCGATCCGAACGAATGGAATGCTACCGTTTTGCACGAGTTACGCGATGTGGTTGACTACCTGGCGCTACACATGTACGTGGGTAATACCGAAAACAACTACTACGATTTTATATCTACTCCGCTGGTTCTCGAAGAACGCACGAAAATTGTAAAAGGAATGATCGAACGCGAAATGCAGAATGCCGACCGGGGCAACCGTCCGCCAATTTACATTGCCTGGGACGAGTACAACATCTGGTATCGTGCCCGTGGCGAAGACACCATGGCCGGAACCCGTGCCCTGGAAGAACATTACAACCTGGAAGATGCGCTGGTTATTTCCGGTTTCCTGAATGCCTTTATCCGCAACGCCGACATAGTGAAAATGGCCAACATGGCGCAACTGGTGAATGTAATCGCCCCGATTTTCACCAACGAAAAAGGGATGTTCAAGCAAACCATTTATTATCCGCTGCAACTGTTCGCAAAAAATGTACACGGTACTGCTCTCGATGTTCATGTGGATTGCGAAACCTACAACACCGATCGGTTTCCGATTGGTCTGGGCGAATCGACCACCCAGCAGAAAAATGTTCCTTACCTCGATGTTTCGGCAGCCTACAACAACGACGAAGTGGTGATTTGTGTGCTCAACCGCAACAAAGACAAGGCAATTACTACGGATTTAATTTCAGAAGAAGGAAAATTTACAGGCGACTTTGAAGTGTACGAAGTTAATGGGCCCGATATCAAATCGGAAAACGATTTTGGAAAAACGACGGTTCAAACGGTACTGAAACCAGTGCTGAAAGTAAAATCGGCTGATAAAATCACGTATGCTTTTCCTCCACATTCATTCACCCTGCTAAAAGGAAAAATACAATAGGTTAGTTGGTTTAGTTATCAATTAAGGGTTAATGCTGAAAAGTGTTGACCTTTTTTGCGTTTCCGTGCAGAACTTTGGCCTTGGTATAAAGATAGAAATCCTTCTCATTAGACTAATGTCACAGAATCAATTCTTTATGCACCGGACTGAAAAGCCGATATTCTTTGCTGCTCCCTTTCTTGTTGTAGCGCTTGTAGAATTTTGCAAGTATATGTGCCAAGCTTCGGTTGATGAGCTCTCAATCGTACTCCAATACCATCCGTATTGGCCATTCAGGTAGAATAAGCCATTTGAATAACGGCTGCCTCCCGGAAGCGCTGTAAAACCGCTGCTGTTATCTGCCCCGGTATTCGGCGTAACCCAATGTGCAGTGCCGGTTTCTTTTAATTTACCGCCTGCTACGCTTACACCACCCAAATAAGTGGTTAAGGTTGTCCATTCGGCATCGGTGGGTACATGCCAACCCACCGGACATAACATACTGTTGCCTGCTGCATACCAATTGTATAGTGCACCATAGGTGGCCTTATTGGTGGCATCGTTGTTATACCAGCAATAGGCAGGAGAGGTCAAAGCTGCCCATGCAGCACCATCCGTCACATTGGGAATTGCCAAACCATCGTTGTAATGGGTCGTTTTCAGGTTTTCAACCATCCATGTTTGTGTGCCAATGGTAACGGTATGGTATACATTACCATCATAATCGGTTACAGTTCCGCTTGGCGACGGATCGTCACTGCTTTTTGAACAACTGGTGGAAAAGATTACCAGACATATTAGGATGAAATGGTAAATCAAATTTTGGTTTTTCTTTTTCATGTCAATTCTTAAATTTTCAATGAAATTCCTAAAGTCAGATAAGCACCCAACGCGAATTCCCCCATTGCGGCAAATTTATCTGAGAAATAATATCGACCTCCTAGAAACAAATCTCCTCCAAATGGTTTTCTTGTTGGATGATCCGTTCGATTGACTATTCCATTCCATTTCCAAGTTCTTGCAACAATGCCCAATGTCATTCCACCATAAGTATCAAGCTTATCAATTAAAGGATAATGAAAAGCACCTCTGGCGCCAATCATAATCTTGTTCACCGACCAGTAATTATTTCCAACGTAATTACTGTTTTCACTATAACTGGCATATCCTAAATACCCTCCGATTCCAAACGATCCTTTATTCGGGCCATTATCCTTTATTCCAACTTCAAAGGTAGCCGAAGCTGAGGGTGTTGCTACCTGATAGCCAGATGGTGCATAACCACCAAAGCCAAGGCCAAGATTGAGAACTTTATCCCCCTTTTTTAAGGACGAAGTTTGTGCATTAACCATGATAATTTGAACACAGAAAAATACGGTTGCCAAGGTTAGAATTTTGACTTTCATAATGAATGGATTTTAGTTAAACATTTGGTTATAAAAATTGACGATAGATATCTTATTCAATTAGTGGATTTTTAGCATTTTCTTTACCTTACAGTTGTTGCCGTTTTGAAGCTTGCAGAAGTAAATACCGTTCACTAATCCTGCTGCACTCCAATCAATCGAGTATTCTCCAACAGGTTTTTGTTCATTCACCAGACTGGCCACCTCGGTACCCATTTTATCAAATACCTTTAGTGAAACAAATCCGGACTCTGAAACCGTATATTTAATTGATGTCGTTGAAGAGAATGGGTTGGGGTAATTTTGTCCCAATCCGAACTTGGCTGGCGTGTTTGGTACATACAGTGCCGTAGGAGTTTCACCTCGTTTGTAATGAAGTATTAACCCCGATGCTCCAACAGCCCAGCCATTAAGCTGAGAGACTACCGGAGAAAAGCTCAAAGCGTACAGGTTTCCTGATAAGCCCCAGTAACCCGGAGTTGAGAACGACCAATCCTGTCCCATATTCTTGGTGTATGCAATGCTGCTTCCGTTTGTAGCCCAAAATTCGTTATTGGATCCGGAAATGTATGTTACTGGTTTTGCCCAGGCAGCGCTTGCTTTTTTCCACGAAATTCCACCATCCGAAGTAAAACGGATTGAATCGTAATACGAACTTCCGGATAATCCAACCGATGAGGAATTAAAATGAAGCGCACTGAGCGGAGAGACACTGGAGCTTGTTGACCATGTGGCGCCGAGATTGGTTGAACGATAAACCACACCCGACACACTTCCAAACGAGATTGTGTCGCCAAGGAGCTGTACTCCATATGGTCGCACATAATGTGGTCCGGCATAATTTTCACCCAGCACTGTCAAACTATCCTCCTTCGGTTCAGTCGCGATACTGTTCCATGTGGCGCCACCATCCTTTGTTTTGATTACATTCCATTTTCCAGCGGAAGGGCTACCTATTGCATATCCTTCAAGAGCGGTCTTCATTTGTATTCCCCCAAATGCCACACCTGTCTTACTTTCGACTAATGACCAGGATGTGCCACCATTTGTTGTTCTGAAGATCCGTCCGGTATTGCCTGAATAGGTTGTGATAAAAGCTGTGGTGGCATTAACAGCTTCAACTGCATCCACCGTATTGGTACCAATTGTCCCTCCTCCCACAGACTTCCAGCTTGTTCCGCTATTCGTTGTGAAAAGGACTGTGCCGTGTGTTCCTCCTGTCCAGACCACGTTATTATCGACAGCTTTCACACATTTCAGGGTGTCGGTGGTTCCGCTGGGTTGAACGACCCAGGTGTTTTCAGGATTGATAGCATATTTCCAAATCTGACCGGCATGACCAATTGCATACAAGGTGCCACCGTTTATACATAATTTGTCGGACGAACTCGCAGTTTGATGAGGCCAAAAGGTATCCTGCCAATTAGCACCGTTGTCTGTTGAAACGTATACAGTGGGCCATGCCGCGGCAAAAACTGCACTTGTTGTTCCTGAAGGAGAAGGACTAGAGGCAAGGTCATCGATAAGCAATAAATTGTTTCCCTGGATCGTTATCCCATTGCTTGACGCCAACCAACTTGTGCCATTGTCGGTTGAACGGTAGATTCCCTGGTAGGTTACAGAGGCCAACAGTGTGATTCCCTGACCACCAATGCCACCGTGTATCGCAGAAATTGAATTTACCGCTGTATTTACGGGCAATCCATTCGATACGCGCGTCCATCCCGTTCCTCCGGAAGTGGAAGAAAACACGCCACCATCGGTAGCAGTATAGAGATAGGTAGATGTTCCAGAACGGATGGAAGCAAAATCCCATATATTGTAATCGGCATCTGTTGTAAAGCCATCATTGTCCCTGATCCAGGTTTGTCCATCATTAACCGAATGATAAACCCCATTTGCGCCATTGATCGACCCTTGCTGGCGGGCCCCGGCAACAATTGTACTTCCGCCGGCTCCAATCGCGATGATGCTGAGGGCTTGTTCTCCCAATACTCCGCCGGGATACACCCAGATCCAGGTTGCTCCTTCATTGTCAGAGCGCCAGATTCCACCATACTCCATTCCGGCATATAGGATCGTCCCGTTTCCGGAGGATGCCGGGGCCACGAGTAGTGATTCAACATAACCCGTGTAATGCCAGTCGTCGAGCCCATTGTTTACAGCGATCCAACTGGCACCACCATCAGTCGATTTGTATATTCCGTTTCCCCAGGTTCCGACATACAAGTTTCCTGCATCTGCGGCAATGCAATGTGGCGACGGGGGTGATCCGGTTTGAATCCACTGGGCGATTGCATTGGATTGAAAGAAGAAAAAAACCACAAAACTGATATTAAATAACTTATGCATTTTGCTTTCCTCCTTAAATGCTTATTATTCTGTGTGATTTTTCAGAAACTAAAATTCACTTTTCGGTTTTCATTACCCTAAATTTACTTACTAATTATGAGGTGATTAGATGCGTTTACACGAGTGGGCGGAATTAGCTGACAACAGCCTTTGAATACTTGATATGAGAATGTGCAACTGGCTGGAAATTGCCGTAAATTGCGGTAATTATATTATTAACTGAAAAGAGTATGAAAAGCAGATATGTTAGGATAGGAATACTTCTCTTTTTGTGGATAATTCTCACCATTTTCCTTCTATACTTCCTCTATGATTCCAAAGCACCAATTTTGCCGCAATTTTTTGCTATACTAGTTGTGACAGGCTTTACTGCCTTTCCTGCTTACTTGTCGTCTAAAGTTTTGGTACCAAAGCTTTTGTATCAAAAAAGAATTGGTAAGTTTATTGGTTCATTAGTATTGATAGCATTTTCAAACACTTTAATTACATATATTCTGGCTGGAGCATTTTATTACGAAATGAGCGGAAAATCGATATTCAGTAGTAATGCTCAGATACAATTGCTTTTCTCATTTTTTTTAATCATCAATTGTATTGTAATCATCGTAAGTAGCGCCCTTCAAATTATTATCGATCGTTTTGGTATAGAACAGCAATTGCATGTAGTGGAAAATGAAAAGGTAAGTACAGAACTAGCTTTTCTGCGGGCACAGATTAATCCGCATTTTCTTTTTAATGTCTTGAATACTATCTATTTCCAGATAAATAAGGAAAACAGTGAAGCACGCAGTTCAGTTGAAAAACTTTCGGAAATGCTTCGCTATCAGCTTTATGAATGCACTACCGATTTGATTGATATTTCCAGAGAACTTGCTTATATCGAAAATTATGTCGCCGTACAGCAGTTACGGATGGAGGCCGGAACCGATTTGAAGTTGATGCTGCCCGGAGATATTGGCTCTTTTAAAATTGCGCCACTTTTAATATTGCCACTTGTGGAGAATGCATTTAAACATATTTCGAACTTTAAAGACCCATCAAAAAACAAGCTTTATATTGCCATCTCCAGGGAAAAGGATTGCCAATTTGTGGTCACTGTAGAAAATACATACACGCTGGGTAGTACCCAGAAAGAACAAATTTCAAGTGGTCTCGGACTTAAAAATTTGGAACGGAGGCTGGCATTATTGTATCCAGATAAACATTCGCTAACAAAAAAGCGTAATGAAAATACGTATGAAACAATCCTTAAAATCCAGAACTGTTATTAGTTGTCTTGTAGTTGACGATGAGCCCATTGCCCGTGAGGGTATAATGGAATATATCAGGCAAATAGATTATTTACATCCGGTTGCCCAATGTAAAAGTGCGGCTGAGGCTGCGTCTTTGCTACAGAAGAATAAAATCGACCTGATTTTTCTGGATATACAAATGCCTAAACTTACCGGTATCGAGTTTGTAAAGGCATTGGCCGAACCACCGCTCGTTATTTTTACTACTGCGTATTCCGAATATGCATTGGAAGGTTTTGAATTGGATGTTGTTGATTATCTGCTCAAACCCATCTCTTTCGCGCGTTTCCTCAAATCTGCCGAAAAAGCCCAAAGTTATCTTCATGCAAAAAACAAGGAAGTTAGCATTACCCGTGATTTCTTTTTCATAAAGTGCAATAGTAAAATTGAAAAGATAATGATGGCAGAGGTGGTTTACATCGAAGCAATGGCAAATTATGTTATCATCCATACACTTCAGAAAAAGTATATTACCTATCTAACGTTTTCAGGTATTGAAGAGCAGCTTCCCGCTCATCTCTTTGTCCGAATACATAAATCTTATCTTGTTGCTATTTCAGCCATTCAAACAATTGATGGCAATGAAGTCATTACAGGTTCAGTCAGACTTCCAATGAGTAAAAATTATCGAAATGAGGTGATGAGCCGAATAGAATCCAGACTAATTAAACGATGATTTTTAAATTTGAAGTTAGAACCCTTCTTCTTATGTCACATTTTTTTGATTCCATATTATGAAAGATCGCACTCTCATAGTCGGTTTCAAGTGATTGCCGGTCAGATCAACTTCAGATTTTTTCCAAATAGCTTTTACTGCTTTCATTCTTATGACAGAACCTTCCTCCAGACTATCAATTCAACCCTTTTTTACTTAAATTCATTTTAAATTAAAGGCGCTTTCCGGCGAAAAGGATTTTTTGAAAAATCAGGTTGATTGTTTTGTTTGCTTTGTCTGTCAATGCTTCAGCGTAAAACTTCAGGCTAATTCGTCAATTCCTGACCATTTGGCTTCTTCACAGCTTTTTTGTCTTTCAAATTGGCCGAAAAAGTTGCTTGATTTCTTTGGGTTGAATATCTATATTTGCTTCCTTTTAAAAACTGAGCCTTATTTGAAGGACTAGATTTGAAAGTGAATTAGATTTTAAAAACAGATTCTTCACGATTGCTGACATCAATAAAATTAACTCAAATATTTTAGAATGAAAGGATACAAAATTATCGTGCTTGCCAAACAAGTTCCTGATACCCGGAATGTTGGCAAAGATGCCATGAAAGCCGATGGAACGGTCAACCGGGCTGCCCTTCCGGCGATTTTTAATCCGGAAGACTTGAATGCCTTGGAACAGGCCCTTCGAATTAAAGACAATTTCCCCGGGACAACCATTACCATTTTAACGATGGGGCCTGGCCGCGCTGCCGAAATCATCCGTGAGGGCTTGTTTCGTGGCGCCGACGATGGCATTTTGCTTACCGACCGTGCTTTTGCCGGTTCCGATACATTGGCCACCTCGTACGCCATTGGACAGACCCTGAAAAAATACGGCAATTACGACATCATCATTGCCGGTCGCCAGGCCATTGATGGCGATACCGCCCAGGTTGGACCACAGGTTGCCGAAAAGCTAGGCATTCCGCAAATCACCTACGCTGAAGAAATTCAGGCCATAGAAAAAGGTAAAGTTACCGTAAAACGACGCCTCGAACGTGGAGTTGAGGTGGTAAAATGCCCGATGCCACTGGTAGTTACCGTGAACAGCTCGGCTCCTGATTGCCGCGCACGCAATGCCAAACTGATCATGAAATACAAACATGCCAAAACAATTTCGGAAATGCAGGTGTCGAACGAAGACTATCTTCACCTGTACAACGACCGTCCGTACCTGAATATCAAGGAATGGACCGTTCAGGACATCGAAGTTGACATGAATGAACTGGGTTTGACCGGTTCGCCAACCAAGGTTAAGAAAGTTGAGAACGTCGTTCTTCAGTCGAAAGGAGCCAAAGTGATTACTTCATCCGACGAAGATATGGATCAGCTGATGCGTGAGTTAATTGAAAATCATACAATCGGATAACCGATTAAACAACTTCCAATTATGAATAGTGTTTTTGTTTATTGCGAAATAGAAGACGGACAGGTTGCTGAGGTCAGCATGGAATTGATGACCAAAGGACGTGCCCTGGCCACTGAATTAAAATGTAAGCTCGAAGCAATTGCCATCGGTTATAAACTTGATGGAATTGAAAAAGACATTTTCCCTTATGGCGTAGATGTTTTACACATTGCCGACGACAAACGTCTGGCTCCATATACCACTTTGCCGCATACATCCATCGTGGTGAAACTTTTTCAGGAAGAAAAGCCGCAGATTGCCCTCATGGGTGCCAGCTCTGTTGGACGTGATTTGGGGCCCCGCGTTTCTTCAGCACTGCACAGTGGCTTGACTGCCGACTGTACCTCGTTGGTTATTGGCGACCACGAAGATAAAAAACTGGATAAAGTTTATGAAAATTTGCTTTACCAGATTCGTCCGGCTTTCGGTGGAAACATCATTGCCACCATTATTAATCCTGACTGTCGGCCACAGATGGCAACGGTTCGCGAAGGGGTGATGAAAAAGGAAATCCTTGATCCGAAATACAAAGGAACAATCAATAAACTGGACGTCACAAAATACACCAGCGATGTTGATTTCGTGGTTGAGATGATCGAACGTCACATGGAAAAGAGCAAGGTGAACATCAAAGGAGCTCCCATCATTGTGGCTGGCGGTTATGGTGTTGGTTCCAAAGAAAATTTCGCTCTGCTGTTTGAACTTGCTGAAGTTTTGGGCGGTGAAGTTGGTGCTTCACGCGCTGCGGTCGATGCCGGGTACATCGAACACGAAAGGCAAATCGGGCAGACCGGAACAACTGTGCGCCCCAAACTCTATATCGCCTGCGGTATTTCCGGACAAATCCAGCACCGGGCCGGAATGGAAGAATCGGCTCAGGTTATTGCCATCAATACCGATCCTGAAGCTCCGATTAATTCGATTGCCGATTATGTGATCACTGGCGATGTGGGTGAAATCCTTCCGAAGATGATCAAATATTATAAAGCGAATACAAAATAGGAGGCCTCCCCCCAGCCCCCTCCAAAAGAGGGGGAGCAAGGATGCTTCGATTTAAACAATTAGTTAACCAAAGCCTTGCCGAAAAATTCCTCCCCGAGGGGAGGTAGGAGGGGCTCTTAAAATACACAAAATGGCTAATTTTTATACCGATAATAAAGACCTGAAATTCCATTTGACCCATCCGCTGATGGAGAAAATAGTTCGGCTGAAAGAACGGAATTTCGAAGAAAAGAAAAAGTACGATTTCGCTCCGATGGATTATGAAGATGCCCAGGACAGTTTCGATAAGGTTCTGGAAGTTGTTGGCGAAATTTGTGGCGAAATCGTAGCTCCAAATGCTGAAAGCATTGATGCGGAAGGACCGCAGGTGGTCGATGGGCACGTGATTTATGCCCGTGGAACGGAAGAAAACATTCAGGCACTCCGGAAAGCCGGTTTGATGGGAATGTCACTGCCTCGCAAATACGAAGGTTTAAACTTCCCGATTGTGCCTTATATTATGGCCGCCGATATTGTTTCGCGCGCCGATGCCGGATTTGTAAACATCTGGGGACTTCAGGATTGTGCTGAAACAATTAATGAATTTGCTTCGGAAGAGCAAAAAGCCAAATATCTCCCCCGTGTTTGTGCCGGTGAAACCATGGCCATGGACTTAACTGAGCCCGATGCCGGATCTGACCTTCAGGCCGTACAGTTAAAGGCTACCTGGAACGAAAAGAAAGGTGTCTGGATGTTGAATGGGGTGAAACGTTTTATTACCAATGGAGATGGCGATATTTCACTGGTTTTGGCCCGTTCAGAAGCCGGAACAAAAGACGGACGTGGTTTGTCGATGTTTATTTACGATAAGCGAAACGGCGGAGTAACGGTTCGCCGCATCGAGCACAAAATGGGTATCATCGGTTCGCCAACCTGCGAACTGGTATTCAAGGATGCTCCGGGAGAATTGGTCGGCGACCGCAAAATGGGACTAATTAAATATGTAATGGCGCTGATGAATGGCGCCCGTTTGGGAATTGCCGCGCAGTCGGTCGGTGTTTCCGAATCGGCTTACCGCGAAGCATTGGCTTATGCCAAAGAACGGACCCAATTTGGGAAGGCAATCATCCGGTTCCCCGCCGTTTACGAAATGATCACAACCATGAAAGCCAAACTGGATGCTTCGAGAACCCTGCTCTATGAAACAGCCCGGTTTGTTGATATGTACAAAACTTACGCCCACATTTCAGAAGAACGTGCTTTGGATAAAGACGAAAAAGCTGAAATGAAGAAATACCAGAAGCTGGCCGACTTGTTTACGCCGCTTGGTAAAGGTTTGTCAAGTGAATTCTGTAATCAGCTGGCTTACGATGCCGTTCAGATTCATGGTGGTTCCGGATTCATGAAAGATTATCCGGTTGAACGGATTTACCGCGATGCCCGCATTACATCCATTTATGAAGGGACGACCCAGTTGCAGGTGGTTGCGGCCATTCGTGGTGTTACTACCGGAGGATACCTGGCGCAGATTCGTGAATACGAGACCCAGAAAATTACCCCAGAACTGGAATATATGCGTCGCACGCTGATCATTTTAACCGATGATTACGAACAGGCCGTCGCCAAAGTAGTTGATAGCAATGATAATGAGTTTATCGATTTTCATGCACGTCGTCTGGTTGAAATGGCCGGATACATCATTATGAGCTATCTGTTGGTTGTTGACAGCAATCGCGATGCTTCGTTTACCAAATCAGCCAAGGTATTTATTAAACTGGCTAAATCGCTTGTAAAAGGCCATGCCGAATTCATCCGCAGTTCGGTTGTTGAAGACCTTGCTGCCTATAAAATTGAGATGGAATAAGGATTTCAGATTGTTGAAGTTGTTTTTATGACTTCACAATACTTGGATACATTAGCAGAAAGGCCGGTTCATAACCGGCTTTTCTGATTATTGGAGTTTTTATCGGCCATTTCAAGTTCAATTTTTGACTTTTGTTTCGCTTATCCCTGGTAACTCCTGAAATTTTTAGGGGTTTCGCTGGTCTGTTTTTTTAGGTCAGCCAGTCTGAATAGAGGATAAAAATGCAGCCGTCTGTTTCCGATTCAATTGATTTTACCGGGTTCATGCAATTTTTTTTCTCATGAATGTGTTTTATAACAGGTTGATAACCAGAAATGGAATTGAGTGCTGCGAAAAAACTTTTCAGAAAAGGGAAGATTGGGTTTGGAGATGAAAAAAAGGGGTGTATATTTGCAGCCGCTAAACGGGAAAGCGCAGTTGCTTTGAGTGGTGCGGGAGTTCATTAAGCGGTTGTTTTGCAGGGGTTTGTAAAGAAATTCCAAAGAAAATTTAAAAAAAGGTTTGGAAGTTAAGAAATGATCTTTACCTTTGCAGCCGCTAAAACAAAAAGAGTTCATTGATTGTATTGGGGCAGGGAGCTGAAGGGATAAACTGGTAAATGGAGGAAGGATTTATTTTGGGATAAGGAGATGAGCCGGGGATATTCTGGAGGAAAAAAAAGAAGAAAAAAAGTTTGCAATGTTTTTGGTAAATTAGAAACTCTTCTTAACTTTGCACCCCGCTGAAACAGGCGCCAG
>JBBIHV010000097.1:0-14265 GCA_037446835.1 Sunxiuqinia sp.
TTTTATTCGCTCGGATTGGGTGAGCTTTATTGCATTTCATCGATGACCGGCAGCGGAACCGGTGAATTGCTCGATGCCATTGTGCAGGAATTTCCGGAGAAGCAAGACGATTCGTTTGACGAAAATGTTCCCCGATTTGCGGTGATTGGACGGCCCAATGTGGGCAAATCATCGTTCATCAACGCGCTGACCGGCGAAGACCGAAACATTGTAACCGAAATTGCCGGAACGACCCGCGATGCCATTCATACCCGCTACACGAAATACGGCCACGATTTTTACCTGATCGACACGGCGGGCCTGCGCAAACGCACCAAGTTGAAGGAAGACGTTGAGTTTTATTCGACCATGCGCTCGGTGCGCACCATCGAAGATTCGGACGTGTGTTTGCTCATACTGGATGCCACGCGCGGTATCGAATCGCAGGATGTTTCCATCTTTCACCTGATCGAACGAAACAAAAAAGGCGTGGTCATCCTGGTCAATAAATGGGATTTAATCGAGAAAGGCAATTCGAGCACCAACGAATTTACCAAACAGATCAAGGAGCGCATCGCCCCGTTTGTCGATGTGCCAATTGTTTACATTTCGGCGCTTAGCAAACAACGTATCCTGAAGGCACTCGAAACAGCGGTGGAGGTTTATCAAAACCGGTCGAAGAAGGTGAAGACTTCGGAATTGAATGAAGTGATGCAGAAAGCGATGGAAGCTTATCCGCCGCCATCGATTAAAGGCAAATTTGTGAAAATCAAATATGTGACACAATTGCCAAGCCAGTCGCCCAGTTTCGCTTTTTTTGCCAACCTTCCGCAATACGTGAAGGAACCGTACCGCCGGTATCTGGAAAATAAAATCAGGGAGAATTTCAACTTTTCAGGAGTGACTTTACAGATATACATCCGGAAAAAATAGGTCTAAAACCACAAACCGGGACCATCCCAAATTGGCGAAATAATAACTTCAATCAAAATTGTTTAGTCAAGCGGCAAACTCACCATTTCACTGCTTCTTTCCCGTGTTCCATCAAATACCGGTTGGTGGTCGAGAACTGGTGGTTTCCGAAGAAACCGCGGCTGGCCGACAAAGGCGACGGATGAACGGATTTCAGTACCAGGTGTTTTTGTGGATTGATGAATTCGCATTTGCTGATGGCGTAATTTCCCCAGAGAATGAAAACCACGTGTTCCAGCTTGTCGGCCACCAAATGGATCACGGCATCGGTAAACTGCTCCCAGCCTTTTTTCTGGTGCGAGCCCGCCTGGTGTGCGCGAACCGTTAAGGTGGCATTCAGCAGCAGCACGCCCTGTTTGGCCCAGCGTTCCAGGTTTCCGCTGGCAGGTATAGCCGCTCCGGTATCGGCCTGAATTTCCTTGAAAATGTTGCGCAAACTGGGCGGGAACTCCACACCATCGGTCACCGAAAAGCACAAGCCGTGGGCTTGTCCGGGTCCGTGATACGGATCTTGCCCCAGAATGACCACTTTCACCCGGTCGAACGGGCACTGGTCAAACGCATTGAAAATCAACTTAGCCGGTGGATAAATTTTCTGGCTGGCGTATTCCGAATGCACAAATTCAGTCAATTGTTTGAAATAAGGTTTTTCAAACTCTTCCTGAAGCTGACTTTTCCAGCTGGATTCTATTTTAACATCCATATTGATTCTACATTTTGTTCGGGCAAAATAGCCATAAATTCTCCTAAAATCAAACGACCCCGACACAAAGTTAAAAAACGAGTCAGGGCTTCATTTCGAGTGAAACCCTGCCTTATTCTTCCTATACAGGGTTTGGTGACAATTATTTTATCGTATTTTTAGTCAAAATTAAAATCATGGAAATTCTTCTTTTTGCCGCCGGTATCTTGCTGGGCTTCATGGCCTCATTCCTGTTCCTGAAATTGAAACTTCAGAAACAGCGCGCAGATTTCGACCTGGAAAAACAGGCTTCGGAACAAAAATTTATTCAGGAAAGATTCGAGCTTGAAAAGGGGAAATCGTTGTTTGAAGACCGGAACCAATCGTTGCAGAAGGAACGTGAAGAATTGCTTCAGCAAATTCAACAGCTCCGGATCGAAAATGGCGCGCAAAGCCAGCAACTGGCAAGGGCTGAAGCCGATTTTGGCAACCTTCAGGAGAAACTCGAATCGCAGAGATCGGAAATGGAAAAGCTTCAGCAGAAATTCACCACCGAATTCGAAAATATTGCAGCCAAAATACTGAAACAAAATACGATAGAGTTTTCAGTGGCTAATCAGAAAAGTATAACTGAGCTGATGCTTCCGCTGAAAGAAAAAATTCAGGTATTCGAAAAGAAGGTGGAAGACACGTACGAAAAAGGACTGAAAGACCAAACCGACCTGAAAGCAGAACTGAAGAAACTGCACGACCTGAACCTGAAAATAAGCGACGAAGCCAACAACCTGACCAAAGCGCTGAAAGGCGACGTAAAAAAACAAGGCAACTGGGGCGAGGTGATTCTGGAACGCATCCTTGAACGTTCGGGCCTGACCGAAGGCCGCGAATACGAAAAGCAGGAAAGTGTTCTTTCAGAAGCGGGGCAACGTTTTCAACCCGATGTGGTGATCCATCTGCCCGACCAGAAACACATTGTGGTCGATTCGAAAGTTTCGCTGGTGGCTTACGAAAGGCTGGTGAATGCCGAAAACGAGAAGGACCGGCCCGCTTTTGTCAAAGAACATTTGATGAGTGTTCGGAACCACATTAAAATTCTGAGTGAAAAACACTACCAGAATTCGCCCAACTTTAACAGTCCCGACTTTGTTCTGCTGTTCATTCCGATTGAATCGTCGTTCAGCATAGCCGTTCAGGAAGATCAGGATTTGTTTTCGTATGCCTGGGACAACAAGGTGGTAATTGTCAGCCCGTCAACGTTGCTGGCCACCTTGCGGACCATCGCATCGATCTGGCAGCAGGAAAACCAAACCCGGAACGCGCTTGAAATTGCCCGCCAGAGTGGCGCTCTTTACGATAAATTTGTGGCGTTTATCTCGGACATGGAAGCCATTGGTAAAAGTTTGGACAGTACCCGAAAAACCTACGATCAGGCGACCAACAAACTGTATTCCGGAAGTGGAAATCTGGTAGGAAGAGCTGAAAAAATCAGGAAACTGGGTGCAAAAACCAGCAAGGAACTACCCGGGAAAATATTGGAACAGGAACAGGAACAGGATCGTTTTTGAGGTGGTCGTTTGAAACGGAATCAGGTTCAGGCATCACGGTATTCAGGTTCAAGGCCATCTTCGCACAGGTCGATGGGCACAATCCAGACAAGTGGGTTGCTGTTCCCTTCGCCGCCTTCCGATTCGCGTTTGGCCAGCTCTGAACCGAAAAAAACGGCAATGTGTTCAGCCGGAATATTTTCATCTTCCTCGGTGGCGATAACTACCGCATTAATTCCGTCGATACGGACGAAATCTCCTTTTAAAAATGGCAATTCATCCTTCATTTTAAGGTGTTTTTGTTTTCATACCCTGAAATAAAAAATGCAATCGGGAGTGATTGCATTCTTCATTTTCTGACGACCGGATTAGCTTGCCTTTAAGCGAACAGCGCTAATTCCATCTATTTTTTCCTGAGCGTATTCGAGGCTGATCTTCATTTTGCTGACATTGTTCGAGGGGGTATCAAACATGGCGTCGTTCATGATGTTTTCGCAAATAGCGCGAAGGCCACGGGCACCAAGTTTAAACTCAATGGCTTTGTCAACAATAAATTCGAGCGCCTCTTCCTCAAAACTCAGCTCAATGTTGTCGAGTTGAAACAATTTGACGTATTGTTTGATCAACGAGTTTTTTGGTTCGGTCAGAATGCTGCGCAGGGCTTTCCTGTCGAGCGGTTCAAGATACGTCAAAACCGGGATGCGGCCAATAATTTCAGGGATCAGACCAAACGATTTCAAGTCCTGGGGAGAAATGTACTGAAGCATGTTGTTGCGGTCGAGGTTGTCGGCTTTTTTCTGAGCCCCGTACCCCACAATTTTGGTATTCAGCCGCTGGGCGATTTTTTTCTCAATGCCGTCGAATGCACCACCGCAGATAAACAAGATATTTTTGGTATTTACAGCGATCATTTTTTGCTCCGGATGTTTCCGTCCACCCTGAGGCGGGACATTCACGATAGATCCTTCGAGCAATTTGAGCAATCCCTGCTGGACCCCTTCGCCCGAAACGTCGCGGGTGATGGATGGATTGTCGCCTTTCCGGGCAATTTTATCGAGTTCGTCGATGAAAACAATTCCGCGTTCGGCCGCATCCACGTTGTAATCGGCAGCCTGAAGCAGGCGTGTCAGCAAACTTTCGATGTCTTCGCCCACATAGCCCGCTTCCGTTAAAACGGTGGCATCGACAATGGTAAAAGGTACGTGCAGCATTTTGGCGATGGTACGGGCCAGAAGGGTTTTGCCAGTTCCGGTTTCGCCAACGAGCAGGATATTCGATTTTTCAATTTCAGTTTCGTCGGAAGTTACCGTTTGATTCAACCGTTTGTAGTGGTTGTAAACAGCAACAGCCAGAATTTTCTTGGCCTGGTCCTGTCCGATGACATACTGATCGAGAAAATCCTTTATTTCCTTGGGCTTCATCAGTTTGAGCCCTTTGGTATCAAACCCGCCTTCTTTCTTGAATTCTTCTTCAACAATGGCGTGGGCTTGTTCAACACAATTATCGCAAATATGTCCTTCCATGCCGGCTATCAGCAAGTTAACTTCCTTCTTTTCCCGCCCGCAAAATGAACATTTATCCATTTTCATTTTCAATGTTTCTGATTTTTTTTGCAAAATACCGTTTTATTTATGCCTGGTCAATACTTCGTCGATCATTCCATATTCTTTGGCTTCTGTTGAAGTCATCCAGTAATCGCGATCCGAATTTTTTTCAACCTCTTCATACGTTTTGCCGCTATGAAAGGCGATTATGTCGTACAATTCTTTTTTCAGTTTCAGGATTTCCCGGGCTGTGATCTCAATATCAGAAGCCTGTCCTTGTGCCCCGCCCATGGGTTGGTGGATCATTACCCTGGAATGTTTCAGCGCCGAACGTTTCCCATGCGCACCTGCTGTAAGCAAAACGGCGCCCATCGAAGCAGCCATTCCGGTACAAATCGTGGCAATGTCGGAAGAAATGTATTGCATGGTATCGTAAATACCGAGCCCGGCATGAACCGACCCTCCCGGGGTATTGAAATAGATCTGGATGTCTTTGCTTGGGTCAGACGATTCGAGGAACAACAACTGTGCCTGCACAATATTGGCGATGTAATCGTCGATCGGTGTGCCTAAAAAGATGATGCGATCCATCATCAGCCTCGAAAATACGTCCATCGATGCAACGTTTAGCTGACGTTCCTCAATGATGTAAGGTGTCATACTGCCGGTGAAAATTGAATCGAAACGGGATAGGTTCAGACTGCTGATGCCCAGGTGTTTCGTGGCGTATTTTTTAAATTCTTTTCCGTCGTTCATAAAATGGGTTTCTTTAAAAAAAATTGTGAAAATCAGCATTTACCTTCACATTTGATAAATTCAGATTTTCACAAAGTTATAAAAATATGCAATTGGCTATGCAGTAAGCCTATAAATTTTCAAGCATTTTGTTAAACTCGTCGTAACTAATTTCTTTCATGTCGAGTGTAACGTTATCTTTAATCGTTGCAATGATTACATCTTCCTGTTTTCTGGAAACCAGTTTGCGCCGTTCTTCCTCGTTTTTCAGCATGTGGTCGGCATAATTTTCAAGGTGTTCGTCGTCAACATTATTCAAACCATACTGCCGGAATTGCATCAGGGCCGTTTCTTTGGCCAGTGCGCGAACATCTTCTTCGGTAATCCGGAGTTCGTGGTCTTTCACAATTTTGTCCTTGATCAGCTGCCATTTCAGGTCGAGCATAAAATTACTGAAATCGTTTTCGATCTGTTCGTCAGTCATTTTCTCGTTGGTGGCCTTGATCCAACGTTTCAGGAAAGCTTCCGGCAAATCGAATTGTATTTGGTTCACCAGGGCCTCGCGACTGTCGATCGAAAATTTATAATTGCTCGAATAAATGAAGTTTTCTTCAATTTCAGCCTTAATTCTGGCTTTGAATTCTTCTTCAGTTGTGATTCCTGAATCTTCGCCATAAATTTTGCTGAACAATTCCTGATTCAGCTCGGCGGCTTCGAATCGCAAAACCTCCACAATGGTAAAACTGAAATTTCCGGACAGTTCATCGGCAGCTTCGTGCGAGATATTGAGCATGTGGCCAACTTCGTGCCGGTTATCGTAGGCTTTCACCGGATCGAAAACCAGCACATCGCCAGCAGCTTTTCCGATGAACGAAGCTTTCACTTCTTCATCTTTCATTACGTCGATGGCAATTACCACCAGTTCGGCTGCAATCCCGCCCACCAGTTCATTTCCTTCTTCGTTGAGCTGCACAAAATTTCCGCGGACGGTATCTTTTTCTTCAACCAAATCGACCACTTTGTTTTCGCCCAGACGACCGGCATAGGCTTCGAGCTGCTTGTTCACCATTTCTTCGTTGGCTGAAATGCTGAAGTAAGGCATCGTAATTCCTCCATCGAGTTTAACCTCAATTTCGGGCGCCATCGCAACATCAAAAACAAAGCTGTAATCGGTCTGATTCTCCCAGTCAATCGAAGGTTGTTTTTCTTCGTTTGGAAGGGGTTCCCCCAGAATATTCAAGTTTTCGGCATGGATATAATCGGTCAGGCTTTTTGAAAGAATTTTGTTAACTTCTTCGGCAAGTGCGGCTTTGCCGTACATTTTTTTGATCAAACCGGCAGGGACCATCCCGGGACGGAATCCTGGCATGTTTGCTTTTTTGCGGTAATTTTTCAGGACGTCGTTAACGGTTGCTTCGTAATCATTTTTTTCGACTGATACCGTTAGAATTGCATTCAGTTCATCGATGTTTTCTCTGGTAATATTCATATTTTCACGACTTAAAGTAATTGAGGATGAGCAAGGAAGAAGAACTTACTGAAACGTGCCGGTTCCAAAACCTGTTGCTTTAAATTAATAAAAACCGCTTGCTAATCCTGAAAAAGGTAAAGCAAGGCGGTTGTTCTTTTTTGTGCGGGCGAAGGGACTCGAACCCCCACGCCGTAAGGCACCAGATCCTAAGTCTGGCACGTCTACCAATTTCGCCACGCCCGCTAAATGCGGTGCAAATGTATGTCATTTTTTTTAACCCCGCAACAGCCCGCAATAATCTTTTTCTACTGATGTTTTTCCCTGAAATACAGCTACCTGAGCTCGAAATTCTGCCCCAGGTAAACGCGGCGCACTTCCTCGTCGGAAGCAAGTTCCTGAGCCGATCCGGCTTTCATGATGGAACCTTCATACAACAAATAGGAACGGTCGGTTATGGTCAGTGTTTCGTGAACATTGTGGTCGGTAATGAGTACGCCAATGTTTTTATCGCGGAGTGTTTTCACGATATGCTGGATGTCTTCCACCGCGATCGGGTCAACCCCGGCAAAGGGTTCGTCGAGTAAAATGAATTTCGGGTCGATGGCCAGTGCGCGTGCAATTTCGGTCCGGCGCCGTTCCCCTCCTGAAAGCTGGTACCCTTTGCTTTTTCGGATATGTTGAAGCCCAAATTCGTTGAGCAGGGTTTCTACCTTTTCGCGCTGGTAAACTTTCGAAAATTTGGTCATTTCCAAAACGGCCAGCAGGTTATCTTCCACGCTCATCTGCCTGAAAACAGACGCTTCCTGGGCCAGGTAGCCGATGCCTTTCTGAGCGCGCCGATAAACCGGCAAGGTTGTAATTTCTTCGTCGTCGATAAAAATCTTTCCTGAAAGCGGTTTAATCAGGCCTACGATCATGTAAAACGAAGTGGTTTTCCCGGCTCCGTTTGGTCCCAGTAACCCCACGATTTCGCCCTGGTTCACTTCGAACGAAACGCCTTTGACCACAGTCCTTTTCCGGTATTTCTTGACAATATTTTCGGCTCTGAGTTTCATTTTTGATGGATGAATTCCGGTTGTTAAATTTCGTTCCGTCTGCGCTGACGGGCCTTATCGACCCGGGCAGAAATAAAAATACTCACCTCGTAAAGCAGGATCAGTGGAATACTGACGATCGTTTGGCTAAGCACATCAGGAGGCGTGATAATGGCCGCAATGATCAAAAGCACAATATACGAATGCCGCCTGTATTTTTTCAGGAACCGTGGCGTCAGAATGCCCACCTTGCTCAGAAAGTAAATGACAATGGGCAATTCGAAGGATATTCCCCCGGCTATTACAATGGAGGTAACCGTACTGATGTATGAAAGTATATTAATCTGATTGACTACTTTATCGCTGATGCTGTATGATCCCAGCCAATCGAGCGAAAAGGGCACAATCAAATAATACCCAAATAAAACGCCAATTAAAAAAAGCCCCGACATGACGGCAACTGCCCCTGAAGCATATTTCCTTTCATTTTCGTAAAGAGCCGGTTTTACAAAACTCCAGAATTGATACATTACATAAGGAAAAGCTACAATAAAACCACCAACGATGGCCGTCCAGACATCGACCATAAATTGGCCTGAAAGATCAAAGTTAATCAGGTCAACAGGCTTTTTATTTAAGCCAAGCGACTTTACCCCAAAAAGGCTGTTGAGTTTTATCAATATCCGACTGGTCCAAAAATCATTGCGATTAGGCGCTAAAAGGATCGAATTCCAAATGAAATCGCTGTAAATGTATGCAAGGGTTGCAAAAATACAGATAGCAAGCACCGATTTGATGATGTGCCACCTCAATGCTTCCAAATGCTCGAGAAAAGACATTTCTGCTTTTTCAGATTTGGCCGTTTTCTTTTTGGTAGTGTTTTCTTCCCCGGTGTTTTCTTCAGCCATGGTTCAGGTTATTTAAGATCTGATGCGTAAAAAAATCTTGACAAATATAGTTTATATTCCCAAATCCACCGGACGGCGATATCTTAAATTTATTTAAAGAGAGGCCAATCGCATTTAATTTCAGGCAGAAACATTGGATGTGAATCAATATTTTATATACCTTCGGGATACTAATAAAAATTGGAAAATTATTTTTTGATCTGAAAAAGGGTCTTTTTTTATGGGAATAGAGAATACACTTACAGAACATCTCCAGAAATATTTTGGATTTGATCGTTTTAAAGGCCAACAGGAAGAAGTGATCAAAAGTGTGTTGAGAGGCGAAGATACTTTTGTATTGATGCCAACGGGGGGAGGGAAATCGTTATGTTACCAATTACCGGCACTTATCATGGAGGGAACAGCCATCATTATTTCTCCATTGATTGCTTTAATGAAGAATCAGGTTGATTCGATCCGCAGTTTTGGCACCGAAGATGGCATTGCACACTTTTTAAACTCATCGCTCTCGAAGGCAGCCGCCCAAAATGTGCGCGATGACGTGACGACCGGGAAAACCAAACTGCTTTATGTAGCTCCTGAAAGTTTGACCAAAGAAGACAATATTGAGTTCTTCAAGAACATCAAAATATCGTTTTACGCCATTGATGAAGCGCATTGCATTTCGGAATGGGGCCACGATTTCAGGCCCGAATACCGGCGCATCAAACCCATTGTTACCGAAATCGGGCCTGCCCCGATCATGGCCCTGACTGCTACTGCCACTGCAAAAGTTCAGCACGACATTCAAAAAACACTCGGGATGCTGGATGCCAATGTCTTTAAAGCATCGTTCAACCGGCCAAACCTTTACTACGAAGTAAAGCCCAAGTCGAAACCAGAGTCACAAATCATCAAGTTCATCAAAGAAAACGAAGGCAAATCGGGAATCATTTATTGCCTGAGCCGGAAAAAAGTGGAAGAACTGGCCCAAACACTGGTTGTAAATGGCATAAAAGCCTTACCCTACCACGCCGGAATGGATTCGGCCACCCGATCGGGTAACCAGGACAAATTTCTGATGGAAGAAGTTGATGTGATTGTGGCTACCATTGCCTTCGGGATGGGGATCGACAAACCAGATGTCCGTTTTGTTATTCATTATGATATTCCGAAGAGCCTTGAGGGTTACTATCAGGAAACCGGGCGCGCCGGGCGTGATGGCGGCGAAGGGAAATGTATCACCCTTTATTCGGCCAAAGACATTCAGAAGCTCGAAAAATTTATGCAGGGCAAACCGGTCGCCGAACAGGAAATTGGGCGGCAATTGCTGCTCGACACCGCTTCCTATGCCGAATCGGCTATTTGCCGGCGAATCATCCTGCTGAATTATTTCGGCGAAAAACTGGACGAACCCTGCGGAAACTGCGACAACTGCGTGAACCCGAAAGAACAGGTTGAGGCAAAAGATGAAATTTGCCGCGCCTTGCAGGCAATCATCGAGGTGAAGGAAAAATACAAGGCCGAACATTTGTCTGATGTTTTGACCGGAAAACAAACTGCAGCCGTTAAATCCTTCCGCCATTACGAACTCGAAGCGTTCGGCTCGGGAAACGACCACGGCGAAAAATTCTGGAATGCGGTATTCCGCCAAAGTATGATTGCCGGACTGATCAGCAAAGACATTGAAAACTACGGGCTTCTGAAAATGACCAAAAAGGGCTACGATTTTCTGGAAAACCCTGTCGATTTTCTCCTGGTGCGCAACCACGATTACGATGCCATTGAAGAGGAAGCCAATGCCGCCGCCGCACAGGCCAGCGGGGCAGGCGACCCCGAATTGTTTGCCATGCTCAAAGATTTGCGCAAACATATTTCGAAAAAGCTTAAGCTACCACCATTCGTCATTTTTCAGGACCCTTCGTTGGCCGACATGGCCCTTCAATACCCCATTACGATTGAAGAACTGAAATATATCCAGGGCGTTGGCGACGGAAAAGCCAAACGTTACGGAAAAGAATTCGTTGAACTGATCAAATCGTATGTCGAGGAAAACGAAATTGACCGGCCCCAGGATATGGTGGTTAAAAGTGTGGCCAATAAATCGAAAATTAAGGTGGGCATCATCCAAAGCATCGACCGTAAACTTTCGCTTGACGATATTTCTGATTCAATTGGGCTGGAAATGAAAGACCTGATTTCAGAAATAGAAACCATCGTGAATTCAGGAACAAAAATAAACATTGATTATTACCTGAACGAAATACTCGACGAAGACCACAAAGAAGAAATCTTCGACTATTTCCGCGATGCCGAAGACGACAGCATTGAAGCTGCCCTCAAGGAACTGGGCGAAGATGAATACTCTGAAAACGATATCCGGCTGGTCCGCATCCACTTTCTTTCCGAACTCGGAAATTAATGCTGAAAATGTTGTTAGCATTCTTTAAAATCCGTCTTGTTTTATAGAAAATAGTATCCCCCCGGGTTCAGAGACATGGTTGGATTTTTTTTAACAAACAAAAAAATCCACGCCTGCTGCGTGAAAAAATGGTCTTTAGCAAAACGCTAAGCGCCACATTTAAATAGTCAAATTTCGAAGACACATATTTTTCACGCCTACCGGTCCAGCCAATTCTTAAACTCCTGAACCCGCTCGCGGGCGACAATAATGTCGGGATCGTCGATGCCGTCAATTTTCAGGCGGAGGCGCGAGTTGGTCCAGGCCAGGATATTGGTGCAGGCATCGATGGAAACAATGTATTTGCGGTTGATGCGGAAGTATTTTTCAGGGTCGAGCATGGGTTCCAACTGGTCGAGCGCATAGTCGATGCAATACGTATGGCCATTGCAGGTATGGATAAAACTGGCCTTCTCCTGACTGTAAAAAACCAGGATTTCTTCAGCCGGAATGCTCTTTATTTTGTCGCCTACTTTCACCATAAACCTTGATTTGTAGGCCTTTCCGGAGCCTGGATTGTTGATTGAAAGTATTCTTTCGAGTACCAGTCCCGGCGAAAAATGCCTGGCTTTTTCAATCGCCTGGCTCAGACGTTCATCTTCAATAGGTTTCAGCAAATAGTCGATGCCATTGGTTTTGAATGCTTCGATGGCATAATGATCGTAGGCCGTGGTAAAAATGATCGGGCAACGCACCGCAACCTGATTGTAAATCTCGAAACTCAATCCGTCGGCCAGTTGAATGTCGGAGAAAATCAGTTCGGGCTCCGGATTGGTTTGCAGGTATTTTACACCATCGCGAACAGATTCGAGCTTGGCAACCACCTTCATGGCCGGGGCAACCTTTGCCAGCAGCCTTTCCAGGTGATTGGCCGCACGGGTTTCGTCTTCAAAAATCAGGACTTTCATTTTTCAAGTGCTTTTAAAATAGGCACACGAACGACATATCGGTCGTCGGACATCATAATTTTAATGGGCTTCTCCGAGAAGAATGCAAACTGCTGGGTAATGTTTTTTAAACCGGTTTTTTTGGAGTCGTCGCCTGCATTTTTGGGTTGCAAATTGTTTTCAACCTCCAGCCATTCGGCGGTTTTACGGATTGAAATCCTCAACGGAAAAGCTTCAGAAACCTCGTTGTGTTTCACCGCATTCTCGATCAGCAGTTGAAGTGTCATGGGCACAATATAATCGTCGGGGCCAGCTTTCGCGTCTATTTCAATCTTGAGTTTTTCCTCGAAGCGGGTTTTCAGCAGAAAAGTAAACGACTGGATAAAATCGAGTTCTTCGCCGAGCGGAACCAGCTCTTTGTCGCGACTGTCGAGCACATAACGAAACAAGTCGCTCAGTTGACGGATAAACTTTACGGCCAGCTCCTGATCGTCGTACACCAGGTCGCTCAGCACGTTCAGGCTGTTGAACAGGAAATGCGGGTTAATTTGGTTCCGGAGCGATTCATATTTATAGGCAAGCATTTCAATTTTCAGTTTTTCGGCCTGAAGAAATGAATTTTTCCAGGCATGGAAAAACCCGATAGCCGTAAATATCAATGAAATAATAAATGAAATCAGAACAGTGTATGGAATCGCTTTGACAATAAATTCCCATGATTTTGATGGCGGAACATTCATCCAGACAGCGTAGTTAAACAATTGAACGAGGATAAAAGCGGTGATTGAATAGGCCAGGAATGCCACGATCTGGACGATGGTTTTCCGCACAGGAGCCTGAATCCACGAAATTTTCCGATCGATGTAGTTGTAAATTAGCTGTAGCCCAGTCCATTGCGTGATGCAAATGCTGAATGCCCACAAAAAGGCGATCATAAACGTTTTCCAATCCCGGAATGCGCCCTGCATAAAAATTGCAATGATAAAAAGGCTCAGCGCTGCATTGGACAGCACGTATCTAAAAATGGAAATGGGTTTGTCGCGGAATCCTGGAATGTTCATCAGACAAAGTTGTTTGAAAGTTGATTGTTCTGTAAAGTTAAAATTAATCCGGTCGCGGAGAAAGATTTCTCCGGAACCGGAATTTGATTTATTCTGAAGTTGAATTCATCTGTTTATAATTTGTTTCTTAATTGCCAGATAGCTTGTCCCGATCCATCGGGAGAACTCGCCAATAACCATTCTCCTGTGCGAGAAGTAATTCTCATGGCTCGTTTCATGGTCTCCTTGTTTCAAGAGTTTGAATTTCAAGCGTTTTATTCACAGCCTTTCACAATTCCTTCCACCTGATCTTTTCCCCAGGCCGGGTAAAGCGGCGATTTGGGTTTGAAATTGTCCCAACTGGCCAGCAGTTCTTTGGCTTGCGGGCAGAAGGATTTCGGATCCAGTCCCATGTATGGGGCAGAACCCATGTCCATCTGGATTTTCAGCATTTTCGCACGTGGATTGGTCGGGTCCAGCGCCAGTGCTTTTCCGGTTGCCTGGCCGCTAAGCTGGCTGAATTCCTGCCCCCGTTCTACCGGGTTGACAACCAGTCGCCCGGTGAAATAGAATGCCTGAAGGACATAAACTTCGGCTTCGCCGGGAGCCATTTCAATTAGTTTATTGACCGATTTCTCAGCAACATCCAGATAGGTGTCTTTTTTTGCTGCATCCTGTTCCAAGAAACTCATCAGGATATAACAATGGGCGTGGTAATACAACGGCAGCCATTCACTTTTTTCAGCGTTGGCAATCATCTCGAATTTATTGCCCAATTCCTGAAAATCGGCAACATTTTTACATTTTGCATATTGGCCGAGCGATTCGCCCATGGCCTTGTAAAATTCGGCACTCTGGGCATTTGCTACTAAACTGGCTAACACAACTGCAAGCATTAAAATGATCTTTTTCATGATTTTTTAAATTTTAGAAGCCCCCTCCAAACCTCCCCCACAAGGTGAGGCTTAAAAAGAAGCCATTGTGAGTTTGAACTTTATAACTAATTATATATCAAGTAAATTATTTTAT